>NZ_JBFPFS010000076.1:0-19249 GCF_047978125.1 Burkholderia sp. LFS061
TACCAGACGCACCGCGCGCTCCCGCACTTCCGGGGAAAATTTGCTTGCCTTCTTGTTCATGACTCGATTCTCTCAAGAATACGAGCCTCCACAAAATCCGGTGCGGTTCAGACAGGCCATATTCGCTGGTGGTAGTTGTCGAGAATTCGGCCGGCGAGTGGCGTGTCAGTGACAAGCCGCGGTTCCGGAGGTACTACTGGGGTCTTCATTTGAGTCACCTTGTATGCGAATTGCACCGAACGCCATCAAGCTGACGCTCAGATTCCGAGGCTACTTATTGAAGCAAGAATATTGGTAAGTTGTCGTTCAACCGCTTCGTGTGGTCAAGCGTAAGAAATCCATATGCGACAGCGGCTGAGAACAAGCGATATGCATCGTCTAAGCGAATTCCCAGCCCTCTCGCGACGCGTTCGAGCACTACATTCATGCTCCCTCGCATGCTTCGCTTCTTCAGGTGCTCAGAGAAACGATGAGCGCGCTCATACAGGAGCTGTACGTTTGCTCTCCGAATGCACACCCAGAGGAAGGCGTAGTTTTCGAGTTCCAATCGGGGCACCGTGTCGGAGCGCATGAGCTCCCAAGTCCATCCTCTCCGGGCCATTGCAGCCCGTTCCCTAAGTTCACGCCTCTGGTCCGAGTCAGTATGGCGATGTCTGGCGTGCTTTATGGATATTGCGTGGTGGTGCAGTTCAAAGTGAGGTGGGAGCACGTAGGTCACCACGATGTCGATAGTCATCAAACGTGAACGATTCATCGTTCGACCATTCGCGACAGCACGCCAGTAGTCGGCTGGGTCGTAGATACCATACTGTTCTCGGAGGTCTACGACGTACGGATTGAATGCAAGCGCCAGTTGAATTCCGAACTCTCCCATGGACAGCGCTTCGTACTGACGGGCGAATTTGAAATTGGGCGTGATGGCCCTCGTTGCGAGCGAAGGAGTACGCGCTTCTAGCAGAGGGGAGTACTTCCTACCAGTCGGCCAACCGTACTCATCGAATGGTGGCAGCTCGATGCCCGGTGGGGTGGCGAATGGTCGAGGCAATTCGAGAATCCGGAAATCGGTGCTAGCTACCAACTCTGCTTGTTCCGGGTCGACAGACTTATGCTCGTCCCTCGAAAAAGGGACGGCGCAGGTCGGCCATACATCGGTGATGTAAGGTTGTCGTTTTCGGGCGGACGGTGACCGCACGCCTGCGGCACGTGTGACTCGTGGAGATATTTCAGACTGCCTGTCGCAGTCACCGAGATACTGCCCCGGCAAGTCGCTGGCGCTGCCTTTTCGAGGATATGGCATCGCGTCCTCCTACACTTTTACTACAGCAAGAAACTGGATGAGCGAAGAGCCCTGAGCGGAAGGCGCTCTTCGCTGTCGTTGCCTAACAGCGAGTCGTCCAGGCACGGGAGTTCCAGACAAACGCTTACGGCACGCGGAACGAGTCTCGACGCATGTCGCGAGCGCGGCCGATGTCAACGGCAACTTGTCTTTCATCGTTACCAGGTACTTTTCAAATTGATGCCCGCGCGTCAAGACCGGCCTGGATATCACGTGCGGGTATTGCTCAGCCACGAGGCGTTTGGCGCGTTCGAGTACGTGCCTAGACATATCCTTATCGATGAGTTCGCGCTCCACATCGTCGCTTGCAACGAATGGAACCGAGACTCCTGCTTCGGAGAGCGAGCTCTGATTGATGAATTTCTCTGCGTTGCTCGGTAACATCTGCATCAGGCGGGCGTGCGACAACGCCGGATGCTCAACGCGTAGCACTGCGTATTTCGTGGAATAGATTTCGTGCCATTTTGCATGGTTCTTGCGCATCCAATTGGCTCGATACTGCATTTCGTTCGGCCGTTTCCTGCGGGTGAGTCCTGGCTCAGTGGCAGGACGGCGGGTAGGTTTGCAGTTCGCTTCGACCCACCTCTCGACATTGCTCCAACTGCCGTGCAGCGCGGACAGGAATGTGATGCTTTGCAGGGGGTGGCGATAAACGGAGCTTCCCCTGAGGCATTTGAGGGATGGAATGCCGTCGACGCATACCCGCATTCGGTCCAACAGGGGCCGTAGAGGATGAGTGGTGAAGAAGTCTAGAATGCGCGCCGGCTTTGGGTATCCTTCGACGGTAAGCCCGAGATGTTCGGCTTGGTGGGCCGCAGCTCGTGCAACGGCTTCTCGATTGATGTCGTGACGATACGAGGGATTCAACAGGAGTGCCGAGACCCGATGAAGTTCGATTTCTTGCTCCTGCTTCGTACTCGACAGGCCTGAGGAGGCAATGGGTCGCAATCCGCAGCCACAATGCATGCCCGGCCAGGAACTTCGACGCGGATGTATGCTGAAATTGATGCATGCGTGGCATGCCGACTCAAGAGGACGCTGGTGCCGCGAGCAGTAGCTTACCCCCGGCATAAGATGCGACCGGTTCCAAAACGGCATACCACAAGGAGCTATGTCCTCCATCGCACAGTCGGGGCAAACCGCGGGTATCGGTTTAGCCCACCCGGAATTCCACCCACCCATACCAATCAGGCACTGTATGCCGAACACGGCTCGTTCTCTACTATGGCGACGTACTGTCTTTACCTCGGCTGACGTAAGAAATCGCATTTGCGACGGCAGTAGCGTGTTGTACGGTTCGAGCTCTTCGAATCCCCCTATCAAATCGCGGAAGGGTTCTATGTGTCGGTCCAGCCCGCTCGGCGCGTACCACGCGCGAGTGATGACGTTGTGATAAGTGCGCCCTCCGATTCTCGCGAAATAGAATGGGAGAAGCTCCTCTCTGGCAATTGAAGTCATGAATGTTGGCAGATGCATGTTCTATAACATCACTTGTCTTTGTAGATGTCGTGTTGCCGCCGGTAGCGGTCCACGGTCGTTGGGCGCAGATTCGCTCGACGAGCGAGAACCGTGTCCGTAGGAGGTTTCCCGCCGGACGCTAGCTGGCATTCGGCTCTCGCAATTCGCTTTTGAACGAATGCGTTCCGGCTACCTGGGACGTGAGCAGTGGGGCCGACACCGCCGAGCTGCGATGACAAGCGGTTGAAGGCGTATTCGCTCATGCCGTATGCAATTCGCATCTGATAGGAAGACGGCAGCGGTGCGCGACCTTCGGCCGAGCAGCGAGGTTCCGTTACGTTGGATGTAATAGCGGCCGACATCGATGACGGGACGGGCTGTTTCTTGCAGTGACCGCGTGGTACGCGGCGGGCCGGCTGGTGCGCGTCGAGCCAAGCTCGGTCATTGCGATACAACCACGTCCACACGGCCGGAAGCTGCTTGCGCATTTGAGTGCGCGAGAGGCCGGCCATACGCGACATAGCCGAAATCCATAAGCGGCGTTGTGCTAAACGAATTTTGTCCGGAATCTGGCGAGCTGGGCGCGCGCATTGCTCGGGGGAGGCATTTCGAACAGGTAGGGCTTCAGCATCTGTCGCAAACATATACAACAGGGCGACAACAACTGGATGAGCGGGACGCTCCCTGTTCAGCGACCGTATCGCGGTCTCAACATAATTGCCGTCTTGGACGATATGCACGAGACGAAGGTCTTCGAATCCGCCACTAAAAAACTGCCGAAATTCGCGGCGCAGGTCGTCCAGGCGCCATCGTCCCGAATCTGACAAGAACCGCTTCTCTTTCATCAGGCTGGTGATGACTGACCACGCCGACTGATGTGAGCAGTCCTTGGCCAGAGAGAGGGCGACGCGTGAGTAACGCAGGGCGTTTTGGTGGGCGGGGAATGTGCCCGTGCGGATGAACAGCGCTTCGTATGTACTACTTTCGCCCGTGCTCCGAAGCAATGCTTCGTGTTTAAAGCATCGGGTGACGTAGTCGATGCAATGCGCGCAGCGATTTGCACTGCGGCCATACCTGACTTGGTCAGCCTCAGCACATTCGGGACATACAAGGGATGTGCGGTTGCAGCACTGTGTGTGAACGTCAAGCTTCGGACAACGCGTACGTGATTTGCCGTCGGTCAGCGCGTGCTCGAGAATACGCACAAAGTCCGGCGACATTCCAATTGACTCCCACGAAAAGAGGCTGTGCGCGGACAGGACATGCCGTGGAATACCATATGTCTCTTCCGTGATTGCACAAAAGAGAGACGCTCTGCAGGGCAGCGAATTCGCCAATGGCGCTGCGCGGCGGTGGCCGCTGGCATTGACCTTCTTTGCTTCACGCAAATTCGTAGTGCGGGCGACCATCGCCAGAATGGAAGATGCTGTTTCTCCTTCGACGGCGGGAAAGAAGGTGTGGTAGGTCATGCGACGCCTCCTTCTTGTGACGCAGAGTGCTTCGGGGTCTTGTTTCTTTTCTCGATACTCGACTGAATCGCCTTTTCGGGACGGGGGACCTTGAGCGACGGATAGATGGTTGACGCAAACAGGTCGTCGCGCTCGTCCAATCCGGGGATGGACTCCACGAGGATTGGCAACGGTAGCCAGTCGCCGTTCGCCATGACTTGGGCTCGTGAAAACGCTCCTCCGCGTTCCGCGCGAAGGATTGCTCGAAGCCGGGGTCTCTCGAGAACAAGTGCGTGGCGTGCGTGTGCCGCAAACTCGTCTTCAGTCAGAGATACATTGCGAGCTGTTTGCCACGTGCTAGCAATGTGTGCGCATACCTTTATGGCGAGCTCGATGCGGCCGAGCGTCTGTGACCAGAGCGCGGTCGGGAACCATTGAGGGGGAAGTGCTGCGGCGGCTTTAAGGTATTTCAACCACGCCATTAGAGCGACGTTAGCCCAGTCCTTTGACACGAGCGTAAGCGGTTCGATGCTGTACACACCGCGACTCGTAAGGGCGCTTAGTGCGCCGCTGTGCTCGATAAGATTTGCGGCCGCACCAGGCGTTACGACAATCAGTATTGGAAGACCGGTTTCGACCGCGAGGTCAGCCAGCATGCTCCAAAGGGCGGCGGCACGCCGCGGGTCCGAATCGCGAGCGGACACCGGGCCAATGATGACCGTCCCGATGTTTACTGCTAAAAGAAGCGCTTGAGTTGCGGTGCCAGCTTCTTCGTCGCCGCGACTCACGGAGCCGAAGCCTGACTTGAAGATGCCGTCGATTTTCCGCGCGAGCGTCCGATAGAAGCTTCGTGGACTACCGCTTGGCGGAAAATTGAGGACAATCGAGCCCAGGCGAACGAACCTTATCGTTCCGACGCCGCTTGGCGACACAACGTCGATGTTTCGGTTCTCAAATCCGAGTACACGTTGGCAAGCGTGGATGAGGGCTCGCTGACCCACTCCGTTCGGTACAACCGCCAGATGAACCTTTGGCTGCACGCCAGGCAGCGAGACTGCGATAGGTGGCACCGAGTGTCCATGCTCGTCGCGTCGATAACAAAGAAACTGGTGCGCGGTGAGTATTTTGGCGCGAAAGGCTTCGTCGGAAAGGTCTCGCTCCCTCGCACTCTCTCGTGCCGAACGAATCAGGTCGAGTATCAGCCGACCGTGGGCAACGCCTGGTATCAGAGTATGGTCGTCCACTGATAGGTCGCTCGCCGCGTCCATTCGCGGAACCAATTCAATAGCCAAGCGTGCTTCGCGCGCACTGGAAAAGGACGGAATCAAAGGCAGCACGGGATTTTCGTGCTGAGAATCACGAAATGCTGGTGGTTCTTGAGAGTCGACAGCAACGCCGGCATCGTGCGTATTCACACGCATGTCGCACCTCCGAATAGAGCGTGCTCGCGCTGCGCAGCGGTGGATGAACGCTGCTCTGCGATGGGCCGGGCAAGCTCCGCATGTGCGTGGCGACCAGGCAGAAACGCAGGACTCGTGGACCGGGATGGCAGCCGCGCAGGACAGGCTCCACCAATGTGGGCGTTGGCCACAGCGGCGGGGCGTGAACACCGCTTTTGCCTTGGGAACGGCGCGTTCCTGGGTAAGTGACTGAATCTAATCATCTTTTCTCAGATTTTGTGCCCGAGCGGGCACAACCCATCCCCCTATTCAGGGATAGGCGATTGACTAATTCGCCAACCTCTGAGACAATCCGCGCGTATTGGGTTGCGCTTGCTGTCTCGTTAGAGGCGTGCGACGACGAATGGGGCGGTGCCAGCCGTCCCATTTTTCGTTTACCGGTCTTCTTCAGTCGATACTATCCGTCGACTGCTCGGTGCGCTTACGTTGCTTACATCCTCTCTCCAAAAGTTCTCGGGTCCACCGCAGACTCAGGCGCGCTTCGCTCGGCGCAGTGCGAACCGCTCGATTGCGACGAACTGCTGTGACTCCGCATCCGGTTCTAGACATCACTGCTCTCTAAAACTCGGAAGGCCTGATATCTAAAACGCTCGCTTTAAGGTTGAGCATTTTTGGCCAGAATCGTTTTAGAAATATCGGCCCATCCCATCTGGCTCTGCTCCAATTTATTCGACGACGGGCAGACTAAATGCAAAATTCGACGATTGCAAGTGGCTTCGAAATGACTCGGTAGTAGAGGGCCGCTTACGCGTTTGAAAAATCCTTTTGTTAACAAGGTATACGTCGACTTCGGTCGCTCCGAAGGGCGCCAGAATTTTTTTCATCTGCCCCACCGATATCGTTCTCGATGAGTCCCTCGGTCTCGAAGGCATCCAAGTGAGTGGTGTCCCCCGCGCCAACACGAAGTTCATCCGGAGTGAGCCCGTCTAAAACGATTGATTCTCAATAAAAAATCAGTGGAATCAACCACTTGACGTTGTGCGTCGACCTGGGCTGAGTGAGGGGGCGCAATTCGTTTTGATAGTCGAAGTCTGTCTCTTCGTAGCGGTAAGCCTTGTCCCACAAGGGAGGTAACAACCTCGTGGTGGCGCTTTAGATGTGAGCGGTTTCTTGGTATTTTAGGTCGCTTTGAATTATCCTTGGCCGTTTTAGACGGTGCGCGTAGTCGATATGGCGGGCGGGAGTTGATGTAGTCCAACGGCCTATATGCAATCGACCAAAATTGATGACGTTACCGGTCATGGAGCGCCGCCATAGCAGATGAATCTCTAGTTTCGGAGGCGTTGAATTTCCAATGGACATAGCTGAGGGTCACGCCGATAAATCATCAATGCAATACGATAAATCTTGTCGACGTAGTTAAAGCTGGTACGCGCGTCGATGCCTGCAGCGGTAAAGTGCTGGAAGACATTGCAGCCGCGTCTGAAGCGCGCTGCGAATCGATGCGACACCAAGAATCTGAGCCCGCTCACTGCATCCCCCTTCGGTCGAGGTCTGCGTCCTAAGCTGATGACTAGCCGGGGCGCTGTGCACCCCGTAGAATCATTGGAGCTTGCCAGCTGCGAGTCATTTTGCAGCTCGAGGCCCTGACGAGGTGTGAAGCACACGCATATAAAACGCGACTTTTATCGCGATTTAATCCTAGTCCATGCCACGCGGAATTCAAGGAGTTTTGTGCTGCAAGATACGCCATGGACACGCCTAGCGGCCCGCGTAATACGAGTCGCTCTCGCGCGCAAAGACCTCAGTTACGCGCAGCTAACGAGCGCCCTCGCTGCTTCTGGCTCCCGCGAGACGGAGCGTTCATTTGTCTCAAAAATCTATCGCGGAACGCCGAGGCTGGCCTTGCTCCTTCAAATCATCGACATCTCGTCCGCCCGGCCGCCGGAACTCTGGTCCGATGCGATGAAAGTGGACGGCGACTGGGAAGAGCGAGCGGCAGCAGTGCTTTCCTGCGAACTGTCTCGGCAGCCGTGGGTAACGCCTGACGAACTGGTGCGTCGCCTGCAAATGCTTGGTGCCGATATCTCTGAGAAATCGCTCAAGACACATCTCACCGAAGGTACTGCTTCGCTGGCTCTTACGCTGCAATGTCTCGCCGCGCTTGGCAGCAGCAGCTTGGAGCGATATATCGACGTGGACGACCTCGCGGAAGCCGCGCGACTGGCGGTCAGCTCACAGAAGTAGTGGGATTCTCCGCTGCTTCCGACTTTGAAATTGGTCGTATCTCGCCTATGCTGAAATCGCGATTTTTATCGTGGTACATTGGGGCCGCTGAGCCGCATGCCGCGCCCTGAGGTTCGGAAGCAATTGTCGTGCAACGTTCGGCTTTGCCGCCCTTCCAGGCTTCGGCGCTGATGTTGCGGAGAGGACTGGGAGTGCTTCCTGACCGGCAGCCGGTAGCCAAGTTTCTCAAAGCTTCTCATGGGAAGTGAGAAAACGTCGTGGCGCTCTGGCCCCAGATGTACTGTACTTCTTGCAAAATGTGCAGTACCACGGAACCGTTGTCACACAAGGGGCAGCGGGAATGCCCGTTTGCACATACAGTATGTTTCTTTGTACAGTTTCCGCACACCCCTATACGACTCGGATACAACCCCTCGGCTGGAAAGGAACGGCGATGAAGGAAGCAACTCGTCACACCTTGGGCTGTGTCCTCGCAATGTGCCGTCGCGGAGACAGCGGACGTTGAAGACTTCGATGGCATCCCGTTACGTGAGCGCGTCTTTTCGACGGACTTCAACGGCTCGACCCGACCATGCTGCCGGAAACGAGAGCGCCAACGTTCAAACACCTCGAGGAAGGACCTCGAGCACCCGAAGTTGGCGCAGCGACTTCCTCAATTCGTTGAATGAGCCCTCGGACGCTCGAACACTTCGACGACATACCCGGCTGGGTCTCGACATTCGAAGGAGCGGGAGTTTCCTCGCACGACGATTTCCGAGGACTCAACTCCCGCTTCGGTCAATCTTGCGGAACATGAGCTTACGTCGGAGACGTTGATGAAAAGCTTGACGCCTCCGCAAGATAGTGGAGCGCTCGCGTCTTCTCGCAAAGCAAGAGTTGAGGAAAAACGGACAACTTTCTGCGATGCACCGGTGACTTTCAGTCCCAGCAAATTTTCGTAGAACACGCGAGATTTTCTGAGGTCTCTAACAAGGAGAGACATGCCAACTGCAGGTTCGAAATCGCCGTCAGAGTGAGGGGCACTTTCCGCCGTCTGCGTGACACTTACCTGGCGCTCTGCCTTCTGTGCAACGCCTTGCGGACTGCCTACCTTCTTGGTCGTCGCAGCGCTTGGGATAAACAGCGTTAATCCGGCGTCCGTGGTTACTACGCGCGTTTCGAAAACACGCTCCCCAAGTTGCTCGTGGCGACGCTCAACGGACGTCACTTGCAATCCAATAGGCAGTGGAACACCCGGAGACGCTTCTTTGTCTCCGAGCCGGACTTTAAGTTCAGCGAGGTCCCGTTTGGTTATCTGGTTGCAAGTCGCCGCGCTCTTGCGCATGAAAACCAAATGTTTCGCAGTCTGCCGTATGTAATCGGCGTCTTGGAGTTTGTCCTCGTAGTCCTGCAGCCAAGACATGCCGTTTATCACACCAAGAAGACTGGCAGTCATTGACGCGAGAGTGTCTGTATCTGCCCCCTCAGAGGCGGCTGCACAACGCATGCCTTCCAACGGAGAAGCGGCATATCGAGACGCGTAATACAGTGCTGCAACCGCGGTGGTCGTACCTGCGCCATTGGTCTTCGGACTTAAGCCTCCAAGTGCCTTCATGACTACCATGTCGTCCGAAAGCACACCAGCCTCTAGACCATCCATGGCATGACGACAAAGGCTCACAATCTCGCCCACCGTAAGATGCCAGAGCTCATCGAAGTCTTGTACGTGCTTTCGCGTAGCCGGAAGCCACGACAGCCATTGATGCGAGATGTCAGGTAGTGTTCCCCAGACGCTTGCCTCCTCGACGCATCGGCGAAGCAAAGACCCATAGTCGAGCGTGTCGACTCTCTTGAAGGCATTCCACAGTATGTACCCAAAGGCGAGCGCGCCTACGAGCGCACGTGGGTGACCATGCGTCGTCACTCCATCGGCAAGGATGTCTTTCGCCAGCGCAGAGAAGTTGTCGTCTCTCCCATGAGATACGCAATGCGGCAATACACGCATCGCGGCGCCATTGCCGCCAGCTTCAAAGTATCGCTTGGTCACGTCTTTGGCCTTGGAGTCCCAAGGAGCGATTCCCGCCAGCCATGAGCTGGCTGCGCGCTTCGTTGCCCCACCACCACCGCGCTCGTAGCACGTCCAAAAGGGCAACTCGACGCGAGCAAAATGTTCCCACCACCGTTGCTCAGTCGCGCGCGAGCGTGAAATGGCTAGGATGAGCTGGGTGTCGTCGCTATAGGCGCCCGCGTCTATTCGCTCCCAACGAGGCGAAAATCTGCTGCCGCTGCGCTTCTTCCAGTCAACGAACTGGCCGTCCCATTTCCGAACGTCGAGTTTGCCAGCTGCTCTGCCCTCGAACGGCCAGCCGAGCGCATCCCCGACGGCAGCACCGACAAACGCTGCAACGGCGCGTTCGGGGCTGGTCGTGGTTTTCTGCTCTTCGGGACGGTTCAGGATGCTTTCGCTCATACTACGGTCTCAGCCGGACGGCGCCCCGTCCAAATGTGTTGTCTCAGCGCCATTTTATCGAACAAGACCGGGGCAACGACAGTTGGCACCGTCGGTGCTGACAGACCCAGTGTGTCCCAGCGCGCTTTCTCGGTTTGGGCCTGCTTCTCCGTCAGCATGGCCATTCCTTGGATGGCATCTATCGGGATGGGCCCCGGTACGAGAACCTCAGCTTGCATGTCTGTCGGTGAGCAGGGCAAGTGTGAGGCCTGACGCCCGAAAGACCGTCCTCCGGCTCCTTGGACTCGCGGGGCGAACATGGATTCGTATCCCGGCCACCCACCTGCTATTAGCGCGCCGTTTTCGGCAGCTGCATTCCGCGGACAAAAGAGCGTGCCTGGTGACCACAACACCACGGGGTCAATGAACAGTATCACCCAGTCAAGGAAAATCAGCTCCTTCCTTGTCACGATATCAAGGTAATATCTATTGGGGTACTCGACCGAACAGCATATCTTGTCTAGATGCCCATCCAGACGGTATTCGTCAGTCGGGTTGACCTCGTCGCGGGATTCCATGTTTAGCGTCTGACGGTCCTTCAGATATCCTGAGGCTAGGACGTGGATGAGATTCCTTGATGGTGTAAAGTGACACAGGCGAGTAATGCCCCGCTTGGCGCAATCATCTAAGATGTCTGAGTTCACGGTCATCGTGAACTCCGGTTGTAAAGCGAATCATCCGCGGGCAGCAATTCCGTGACGTTCCCGGTGTAGGTGAGCACTAGGGCAGTCTTTGCACGTGTGATGCCGACATAGAGGAGCCTGCCGTCTTCGGCGAGTACCTCGTCCACTTCGTCCGCCTCGATGTCTTTCAAGTTCGGTATCTCGGAGTCGGATAGGAAGGGGAGGATTACTAGGTCGAATTCAAGGCCCTTGGCCGAATGGTAGGTGCCAAAATAGGCCCCGTGCCCGGCCATCCAGTTCGCAGCCTCTTCCTTCAGTTGCACCGCCTCGTCCGGCAAATACGGGCTGATTTCGCGAATTTTCTCGTGAGTGCGCAGTAAAATCGCCACGCTTTGAGTCCGGTACTGTTTCTCCACTAACTTGCCGACCAGTTCACGCTCCTTTTCCGGGACGACGAAGTGAACGAGCGCCGGCTTTGGCCCGTCAGCGGCAGATACAATCGGAGCAATCATGTCCTGGCCACCCAGAAAATACGGCATCTCGGACACGGCGACTGCCAGATTGGCGATGTTTCGCGTGTTTCGGTAATTTTGCTCGAAACGCCATACCTGTCGCGTTTGAAAGCCCGCCTCACGCCAGCTCATTCCACGGCCGTGACCGTAGATTCGCTGCGCCACATCCCCGAAGAATGTAATGGACCCGTCCGCTGAGATAGCCTTCGTCAAGGACCGAATCATCTCGAGTGAGAGGTCCTGTCCTTCATCGATAATGACATGCTTGTACATCCTCGGACGCTCGTCCCTGTCGAGCGAAGCCGACACCGCCGCCGCTATGTCATCCAAGTCGTAGAGCTTCCCACACCCCGCTCGTAGTTCACGATAGCGTTCGAGAATTTCCCACATGATGGGACGCAACACGCGATTCATCTGTGCCGAAGCTCGACCTGTACGAGTTACTTCGTTATAACGGTCGACCGATTCGATGTTGCGTCCGTTTAACCACTGTATCTCGTCGAGGAAGAATTTCAATGGCCGATGGAAGAAGGCGTGGTCTTCGTAGCGTTCTTTGACGTCTTTAAGCGCCTGTTCGATGAGTTGTTCACGCTGCCTCGATACTGCGATACACCTGTCGGGTAGTTCACCACGCGACTTGAGATAGCCCCTCGCAAAGCGGTGGTAGTTCCGAACGTCAACATCATCAGGAATCTCGCGCCCGAAGCTATTGATGTAGTTCATCAACGCCTTGTTGTACGTGACAATCAAAGTCCGGCCCGCGTCCGGAAGCAGATTGTTCGTCAGATACCTTGCGCGCGCTACAGCCATCGTAGTTTTACCGCTGCCAGCGGTACCGAGCACGACATGTTGCCCGGTTGCCGGCAGACACACCACTTCCAGCTGCTTTCCAATTGGTTTTGGTAATGCCATATAGATGCAACCGCCGCTTTCAGCGTTCTCCGTTTTCGTTTCAGTTGCTTACGCGATGTCTCTCGCCACTCTTAGCTTGTGCTGAGCATCAGGCACGACTCGGGGTTACTCTCCACGCCTTTCACTTTCACCATATCTCAGATGGCAGGTCTATCGTGACATTGCCTCAGGCACGATGGTCGGCAACGCGTGTCACACGTTCTGCTCTATAGCTGTTTTAGATAAACTAAAATGCTGCAGCAACCGAAAGCACGGCTGGAGGCATAAAGTAAATCAAAAAGTCATGCGCGAAATGCTCGTCACGATGGGACCTAGCACCTGATGATACCGCAATGTGCGGCATATTTGTCAGTGTCTGTATGCACATGACCTGCGTTCGAAGGGCACGCGGACATATATGTCTTTCGGGTGTCAGATTATCATTTCTCCAAAGAAGACACGAAAATTTACACCGTGCGCCCCGAGTAAGATAAAGGGGATAGGGTTGTTGCTAGCTGCTACAGGCGGGATGTGCCGGTCCAGTGCGTGATATGCCGCATCGGCCTCGGGGTATACTGTCTTCGAGCGACTACTGAATTGCTCAGATGTACAAATCACTCTTAAAAGACAGGAGAATTAAGGAATGGCAGAAAACTATAAGGCCCTGAAGGCACAACTCGATGCGCTCCAGGAGCGCACTGAAGCAGCACGCATCGCGGAACTTGAAGCTGTCATCGCGCAAGTTCGCGAGCTCGTCACCGAGTACGGCATCACCGAAGACCAAATTTATGGTCGGAAGCGCGCCAAGACGACCGCGAAGTCAGCAGCGGTTACTGAGCCGAAGTATCAGAATCCGAAGACTGGCGAGACGTGGTCAGGTCGCGGTCGCGCACCGCTCTGGATTCGCGACGCAAAGAACCGCGACCGTTTCCTCATCGCGAAGTAAGGCGACAAGTTGGACAAGACCGCACGCATCACAATGTAAGCGTGCGGCTTCGAGAACTCGTCCATGCATCAGGCCTTGCGTTCAAACTCCCAGAGCGCAGGCTGAGAACGGTATGCGCCAGTTTTGTCTGGGGCGAAAATCTCTGGCATGCGCTCGCCCTGTTGCACCAGCACTCCGGGCACGTGGTGGCCCTGTGCCTTCCAGATGCCGGTTTCCGGGCAGACTTGACCCGTTCGCACAGCTTGCGGGCCGGTAGCCACTAGCGTGGATTTCGGAAGTTCTTCAAAGGTTCTGGCGAAGTCCACCAAATCCTTCGGATAGACAATATGTACCCGAAGCGGTGCATCGTCCAGCCCGCGAAGGTAAGCTATCGCCGCTGCCTCAATTGCCCAATACCCGAAATACCCGCCGCCACGTTCAGACAGGTCAAGATGCGTGTCATGCCATCCAGCCTTCTCCATGCAGGCATACCAGTTTTCGAGGTACGTATTGAGATAGGCAATGCTTTCGTCATCACCGTCGACGTAGATACTGTTGATGCAATCGCGGTACGACTCGTGATACCACTGGTCGACATCTACTCGTCCCTCCATGCCGTAGGCAAGGAGGTCCTCAAGCAGGGTGTCCTGTCCGCGATAATACCCATCTTCAAGGGCCGCGATGCGCGGCAGCAGGTCACCCCGATGCAATAGATGGCAAAGACCGATGAGTTGAATCCCTCGTTCATAGTCGGGTAACTCGGTAAGCAGCAGTGCCGGCCATTGCGGGTCATTGCGGGCGACCCGCTGACGCGCCGCATACTCTTCGTAGGCAGTCACCACATCTTCCATCTCTTCCCGCATTGATGCGATGGGCTCTCCCGCCGTGTATCGAAGCATCATCAGCTCAAAACGGGCGGTAGCGCGCAACCAGGCAGCCGTTGCGCGTTTTACCGCCTCGGTACCATTCGCAGGCAGCGTGTGCGTCCACTTCTCGATGGACTGGGCCTGGAAGGCCGACAGCCAGTCGAAATACTGCTCGCTGATGAAGCGTTGGCGTTTTCGCGTCGAAAAATCATTCATTCTGTGACCTGTCTTGCCTTAGCTAAGCGCGCTTCCTTTCGTTTTACCGCTTCCTCGACTTCCGCTTCACGGTAGTGGTGCGTGAGCGGGACATCGTGGTCGCCATGGTCATGTTCTTTGCCGGCCAACAACGCCGCCTCGTGCGCGGCTGCACAAGGAAGATAAAACGGAACATACACGATATGCCGAGAATAGCCGTGCTCTAAGATTTCCATCTGCAAACGACTTCCAACCGCGTCCTTCAGATTTTGAGTAATCCAATCCGTGCTCATCTGAACAATCTTAGGTGTTGCTCGCTTTGCTGGGGGCCCCGAAGGAGCGGCCGGTGGAGTCGTTGGCGCGGCTCCGCCTGACTTGGCGGGGGCACGACTTCCCTTGACCTTTCCGCCGGAAACTGGAGTCGGCGATATCGCGCCGGGTGTCTCTACGGGCGGCTCAAGCAACTCATCCCCATGTGGTCGCACTTCATCAACTATTCGCTCTGCCGTACCGAGCTTCGGAGTCATGTTGCGTTTGCCATTCGGCGCTTTGGTAGGCTGGTCTACCTTCGAGGACTTGGCTTCGACGATGGCAAATCGCTTTCCTTCATTGTTCAATGGTGTTGCCCGCCACGCACCGTCAATTCCTTGTCCTTTGGCTTTCGGCGCAAACAGCTTGGCCAGCTTGCCGTGGTCGTTAAGCTTGCCGAGGACATCGACTCCTGGCTCACGCGCCCAGCGCCCCAGGTATCCCTGGTCGTGGGCTTCCCAGCCGCTACCCCATTTCAGCTTCTCGTAGCAGTAGTAGTCGGTAATGTGCTCACCAAGCAGACCCGTGAGGCTGTTGGTGATTTCCGTCACCGCCAGTTTGGCATTCACGACGCCCGTGGACGGCGCGGAGGTTGACCGGTTATGACCCTGTTCCGCCTCAACACCAACCTTCCCCGGCTTCTCGGTCTCTTTGCGTAGCGCAACGGAACCTTCCGCCGATGAGTTGGGTTGCTTCTTTCTCCAGTGCATGAGCTTGCGCTCGACGAACTGGGTCAACCAGAACGGCAGATTGACCTCGACGAATGCGAGCGCCTGACTGAAGGTCGCCTGTCCCGCCGGCGGCATCTCGCGGTACACCCAGGATTTCTCGATATGTTCGCGCGACTCGGTCAGCAGCTTCTTCAGCCCCGACGCATCAAACAGCTTGTCGACCAGCTCTTCGGGGCTGGTCGGGCAATGCGCGCGCTGGAGTACGAGCCGCAGAATATCGAACAGCAGCGGGCCGTAGATTTCAGACTTATGGTTGACGAGTCGGAAGGTACGTTTGACTCCTGCACCGACCACCGGCACCCAGCCGACGACGGCAAAGACCAGGTCAATACCCGTTTCGACCCGAGCCATCTCGTCGGCACTGCTGCGCGCGTTCCAAACGTTCAGGACGCTTTCCGATGTGTCATAGATATTCTGCGCGACGTAGAACAGCGGAAATGCATTGGCCGCCATCGAAAGCCCAATTTGCTCGACAGCGTCTTCAATGGCTTGTTGGTCGGTGGTATTCATTTGAGGTCAGGGCGGCCGGAGAATTGGTTGAACAGGCTCGCGAGGTTTTCCTGGGTAATGCCTTGGTGGCCACCCGCATGCAACTCCTTCAGGATGTCGTCCTGCTCAAGTGCCGTCGCTGCCGGCAAGGGCTGCTGCACGAACGGGCGCACGTCTTCGCCGAAGAACGCCTGAGCAGTCCCTTCTGGGACGTCATGCAGCAACGCGTGGCCGTTCGCGTCGAGCTTGCCGGTTAGGGTGGTGCCGTTGTCGAAGACGACCTTGTACGGTGCACCAGGCACAGGCTTTAGTTTGCCGTCCGTGAGGTTCAGCTCAAGCTTGTTGTGCAGGTCGCCCTTGGGCAGGGCCGGCAAGTCGTAGGGCGCGCTCGTGGGACCGGCGAGCGCATGCTGTGCCCCCTTGATGTCAATCTTGCCTGGGGCGTGAATCTCGATATTGCCGCCGTGGATTCGGATGTACGCGCCACCAGATGTCAGCAGGACACCCTGGCTTGCCGCGACTTCAACCTTGTCTGTCGCCGACAGCACCTTGACCGTTTTCTGCGCGGTCACCTCGATGTTGTCCGACTGCGCCTGGATTTCCACCTTGCCCTTCGCAGCGAAGAGCTTCATCCCGGCGTTCTGGACGAACAGGCTGATGCGTTCGGCGACACTCGCGAGCAGCGATTTTCCGGCCGCGATGTGAGTGCTTTGACCGCTGACCACGTTCACGTGTTCGTCCGCGCCCAAGTGCACCGACTGCTGCGTCGACAAAGCAATGCCCGCGGGGCTTGCGGCCAGAAGAATAGGTTTTTTGAACGCGTTGGCTGAGCCCGTGCCGCCTCCCGCTGTGCGACCGCCGTTCCCCTGGTTTTGCCCCTGAGCGTTGTCAGTCGTGGCGTCCGTGAAAGCCTTGAGCGCATCTTGGCCCGCTTTCAGGCTTTCGGCCTGGTGCTGGATGCCGACATCGGAAAGCGACTCGACCAGGTTGTGCGCGCCGGCGAGTTGCTGCTGGGCGTGTTGGACCTCGAGCTGCTGGGGTGCCGTCCCCAAGCCAGAATGCGTCGTGAGGAAAAGCCCGCGGTTGGCGCGAATCGCGCCGTAGGCATCCGTGCGAAGGTCGAAGCCGCTTCCGAGGTAATTGCCGCGCGTGTTGCCATTCTGCGCGATGAGGTACCCCAGGTGAAGCATGGAGCTGCTCTGCGACGAGAAGAGCTGCAATCGATTCTGGCCCGTCGCATCGTCCATCACCAGTTGGTTGTATCCGCCGCCGCCATACTCCTTCGAGCTGAACCCAGACAGAATGCCATTCGAGTGCCAGCGAGGCTGCGTCGCCCCGTTGTAGACGCGACCTGTCGCAATGGGGCGGTCGCAATCCCCACCGACCCAATCGATGGTGACTTCTTCACCGACTCGCGGCACATGCACGCTGCCGTAACCGCGGCCCGTGTCGGAATAGGCGACCCGGACCCAACATGTTGCTCCAAGACCCTCGCGTCGGTCCCAATGCATGCGCACAAGGATGCGGTTCAGTGAATCGGTGTAGACCTCCTCATTTCCTGGGCCAACGACGGTCGCTGTCTGCAGGTGCATGACGGGCTTCCGGTGCTCGAACGGGCTGCGAAACGGCACCTTCTGACGCTGCGCTTCGACCTCGACGAGGAAGAAGCCCTCGCTGCCCATGGCGTCCTTGACCGTGAATGCCGACGCTGACTCATGGTGAGCATCGCGAACCTCGGCAAGACGGGCGTCCAGACTATGCGGGTAGGGGCGACTTTCGCCCACTGGCAGATTGTTGCGGACGTACCAGTTTGTTTCGACAACAACGAACTTGCGGTCGTCGGCACTATCCCGGTCGTGCCCTGGATGGTCCAACAAGCTGAACCAGTGCCCCACATCAATGCTCGGTGCGCTAGCTACGCCGTAGAAGCGCTTGGCGCGCGATTCCCAGTCCTCTAGCCTGAGCTTCGTAAGCTGGTCGCCGCGGTCATCGTCCAAGTATGTGTACGGTCCGGTGTACTCGTAGACCTCAGCCTGCTGCGGCAGGTCGCCCTGGTTCGCGACGGTAGGGAATGACTTTACCTTGCGCGCGTCGGGATTCTTATAGTCGAACGTACTCGTCGAATACGACGTGCTCTGCAAGCTCCGCGTGCCCGACCAGTGCACGAGCGCGTCGGGCTGGCGCGTGACGCCGGCCCGATAGAACCGGACATGTTCTGGCTCAAGTGGCTTGAGTGAATACAGGTCGTCTGTTATGACAAGGGTGTGCGACTTGCCGTCATCAGCGTGCTCGAAATAGTAGAACCAGCCTTCCGACTCCATCAGCCGGTGCACGAAGTTCCAGTCGTCTTCGTACTGGACACAGAATGAGCGCGCGGGCGAGGGCTTCTGCACATCGATGCGATAGGCACCTACCGCCTGCGGATGTCCCTGAAAGACTGTTTCGAGGATGGTCTCGACGGTCTGGTCCTGGAAGATGCGAGCGTCCTTGCGGAACTTCAGGAAATAGAGCCACGACGAGAAAGTCAGCTGCAAACTCACCAGTCGCCCGTCGGCGCCCAAGCGTTTTGCCGTATGCACGTAGCCGTGCCTCGGCCGGTAGGTCTTGTCGACCTGCTGAGTCCAAAGTGTGACAGGCTGCGCAATGAGCGACTTCAACTCGATTGAATCCTGCAGCGAAACAACATCGACGACAATCTCAAAATTGCCACCCAGGCGAGCAGTACCCGCCACGATATGTGGCAGCAGTACATTCCGTCCGGCCGGGGTATCCAATTTCACAATCCGGTCGGACTGGAGTACTTCGGCATTCATCAACGCGATAAGGTCCTGCGCTCCCATTTGATTTTCCTTGTGCCGGCCTCTCTCACGGCCGAGCAAAATCATACGGGGGAAACCCTATGTAGACAATAAGCGGGCGGGACTTATGGCCGACGTACGCCGACATGCCCTCAGTGCTCTTCCATTAGACTCGGGAGGGGCATAATTCCCGCATATTTCATGGATTTACTTCAAAATAATGGATAATCGGCGTGCGGTCTCTTGATGACGTGCCTCCTCAATCAAGAAGGCTGAGCCACCGACACTGTCTAAAAAGGCAATACCTCGCGGTGAGACTATCGCCCGACTGCGTGGCGACGGGTTCGCAGCGGTCATCGCAAACGCCATGTACGAAGCGGCCACCATCCTGGCTCAACGTATCATCGAGCAGCTGTCTAAGCCCTAGCAGGCTGTTGAAATTGGGAACGGTGTAAACGGGCTCGAAGGGCGGTGCGTTAGAGATATCGTGTTCATGATCTTGAGCAGATGAGCCGATGCGTGGAATGGACGAG
>NZ_JBFPFS010000077.1:0-17559 GCF_047978125.1 Burkholderia sp. LFS061
TCGTCCATTCCACGCATCGGCTCATCTGCTCAAGATCATGAACACGATATCTCTAACGCACCGCCCTTCGAGCCCGTTTACACCGTTCCCAATTTCAACAGCCTGCTAGAGGCGTTCTTTCGCCACATCAAGGTCGAGCTGGGGCTTGATGACATTGTCGGTCGAGTGAAGCGTTCGCTGCTTGAGAAGATTATCGACCCAGATAAGGTCGACACGGTTTTTAGTCGATTGGATTCGAGTATCCGGACCGATAATTTCATTGCCGTCAAGCGCGGAGAGGCAATACTCATCAGCTTCGATGACTTCATGAAGCGCTATCGCCGTATCTTCGACGATGGACGTACGAAGAAGTTGGTCTATCCGAAATTTACTCCGGAGCTGCCAAGCGATATCTTTGCTCAGAGATTTATCAGACGTCTATTGGAGATTGGTGATATTTCCGAATCTGACGAAGAACTCGCCATCGATTACACCACGTACAAACTGCGTATCTCTCGTTACCTCCAGCAGTGGGTCCAGGAGGGAGACCTCGTAAGCGAGGAGATTGAAGCTTTCCACGAGGAGGTATTCGTGCGCTGGCGAAACGAGTTTCGAGTGGCGTTTCGAGGCTGTAGTACGCCACATCAGATTATTGACGCTGCGATGACCTTGCTGATTACGCTGCGGCGGGACCAGTTCAAGCTCGGCGATACCGAGTTATCGACGACGCTTAGCAACGGCGAACTCTATTACCTGTCAGACGCCGGTCAGATAGGCTGGCATAAAGACTGGAGTGCCAATGAGCAGTAGGTGGTTGGGATATAACAATGTTGGGATATGCGCAATCGCGTTGATGAGCGTCCTTGAACACTCAAAAAGTGTGACGCTCCCGAAAGCGCTCCTCGTGATGCCTCTGGTAATGCACGATGCGACTGTGCGTCATCTTGGCGACTCACGAGTCGCACGGCGAGAGGCCGCGGCGCTGGTTGCGCAGCGGCCCGATTTGTTTGCCAATTTCGCGACGCGGTATGACAGCAGTCTCGCCATGACAGTTAACGCGATACAGCTTCTCGTCGAAGTGGGCTTTGTTCGCTTCGATGGCGGTTTGACGTTGCTGAAGTCGCTAGAGGTAGACTCCGCGTTTGGCAAACGAGCGCAAAAAATCGCCAAAGCGGCGGGTCATATCGCTTCGCTCCTCACTGGTCCGGTCGAGGAGCTGTATTTAAACTTCAGGGTGCAGCTTTGAATTTCGGCTTTGATTCCATCACGCTGTGGTCACGCACAGGCGAGCGTCGCAGTCTCAATTTCAAGCGCAACCGCCTGAACGTGATTACAGGCGAAAGTCACACCGGCAAAAGCGCGTTGCTCGACATCATCGATTATTGCTTTCTGGCGAGTTCCCACAAGCTCCCGGACAGTATCATCAACGAGAACGTCGGCTGGTATGGACTGACGTTCTACGTGAACGACAAGACGTACACGCTTGCACGTAGGAGCCCAAGGGACAACGAGGTCTCGAACGACTATTATTTTTCGAGCACCGGGGTGGTACCGGACATGCCCGAGTCGAATACGAAAGAAGACGACATCCGAACGATACTCGAAGCAGAGTTTCATATCACCGATAAGGTCACGGTCGCTTATGGCGGGCGCGCGCTGAAGACTGGTTCGAAGGTGTCGTTCCGATACTTTTTCCTGTTCAACACAATTTCCGAAGACATCATCACCAACAGCAAGGTGTTCTTCGATAAACAGTCCGAGGAGCGATACCAGGAGGCTTTGCCGCGCATCTTTGACATGGCTCTCGGCATTGACGACCTCTCTAACATCGCCGCGCGCGAGAAAAGGGAAGCTCTGAGGAAGGAGATTGCAAGGCTCCAGCGCAAAGAGGCCCACCTTGGCCAAGGGAGGGAGACGTTTGATGAAGAGGTGCGCGATATTGCCGTCAAGGCGGCCGAATACGGCCTCATAGACAGCGACCCTGCTGGCCTGTCCATGGACAACGTCCGGCGTGCTATCAGCGACGCGGCGTCGCCGGAGACCGGGCAAGCCCTGAACAGGTACGTCGAGACCAGCGCCAAGCTGTTCGTAGTGGAGCGCCGCCTTCGAAAACTCAGGCAGTTCTCGTCTGAATATCGGTCCTACAAAGATACCTTCAAGAACGCTGAAGACAGTCTGCGACCAATCGAGCAGTTGATGAAGCAGGCACCGAGCCTGGTCAAGTCCGAGATTTTTGATGACCTCATCAGCAGCCTCAAATCAGACCTGTCGGCAGTCAAGAAATCTATCACTGGCAAGCAGCCGGTGGATGGCCAGATTGGCGCAATGGTCAAATCGCTCGAGGGTGAACGCGATGCGCTGCAACGGGACCTCTCCGGACTTCCGCAAGAACCCAAGTCGTTCGCTTCTCAACGCGAGAAATGGATGTTCGTGGGCGAGGCGATGGGACGATTCAGAGCGTATGAGGGAGCGCGAGCTCCGGCTGTTCTGCAGCAGACTACGACCTCCGACGAAGACGACCTGCAGAGGCAGATGGACGCCATCGAGGTGCGCGATGTGGAAGAAACTCGCGAGGCCGTCGTCTCTATGATTAACGAAATCGCGCTGGACCTTCTCAAAGAAACTGGAGACGCGCTCGCGAACTACGCGTCCTATCAGACCGACTTTGCCTACAAGGAAAAGCGCTTACGGCTACGGAAGCCTCGCTCGAAGCTGATTGAAAACGTGGGCAGCAGCTCGAACCACATGTTCCTGCATCTGCTGCATTTCCTCGCGTTGCATGAGGTTGCCATCAGTCACCGGTCGATGTTTATCCCGAGCTTCCTCATCATTGACCAGCCCAGTCGGCCCTACTATCCGGACAACAAGGCGGACGACAATGTGATGCTTAAGAACAGCGATACAGAGAAAGTATCGATTGCGTTCAGTCTGCTCAACAATTTCATTGCGCGGATGAATAGGGACTACAAGACCGAGTTCCAGATGATTGTGTTCGAGCACGTGCCGAGCGAAACGTTCAAGGACATGGCCTACGTGCATATCCTTCCTGAGTTCCGTAATGGAGAAGCGCTCATTCCAGAGGGGTGGCAGTCATAGCGAGAGAGGCGAAGGCTCCTACGGAGATACTCCACCATCCTTGTGGCCGTACTTGGCGGTCTGAAACAGGTGTTCATCGAACTAGCCAGGCGGGCAATCTCTCCCCTGGCTGCACCGGGCGCAGTTCTAGCGCTCGGACATAGGGTGCGTCGCGACAATCACCTACGCAAAATCTACGGACCGGAACCTCTTGGGTCTCAGGGGTACACCGGTGACTAAAACGATTGCGCTACAAGGCGCATGAAAGCCTTTGACCCGCAGATTTTCACGTACCTGGACGCTTACGAACTTGCCGCACTTCTCGGTGTGTCGGTCCGCACAATCACCTTGTGGGCAAGACATCGTCCGTGGCGGCTTCCGCCACGCGCTCAGTTGTACGAGCGCGAACTGCTGCGCTGACGACAGGACGTTGCGTACGCGTGGTTACGTGAGAGAGACGAATGATGTGCTGCGACGGTTGCCTGTCGGCAAGTCAGGATGCGGCACCCGTCAGACGCGCATTGTTGGTGCTATTTTGCTTTCCGCCGCGGTAGTGGCTCAACCGTCGGGGATGAGGTTTTCGGACGACGGCCCAGTTTTAGGTCGGCGACCTTTTCGGGCGACTTGTTTAGAAGGTCTGCCGCCTCAACCCCGAGCGTCGTGGCTATCAACACGAGATTGTCCAACGTGATGTTGGCCGATTCACGCTCTACATTCCCTATGTAAGTGCGATGCAAGCCGGCTAGGTCAGCGAAACCTTCCTGGGACAAACCCTTCCTCTTCCGAAGCGATTTTAGATTTGCTGACACTAGGTGGCGCGCATGCTTCTGGGCATCAATGATGTCATCAGTCATGCCCGGAAGCATCGCCCAATGATGATTGTTTATCTACAGACTAAAAATAGGCATATTTAAAATAGACAGAGTATACAGGACATATTTTTTCGCCTAAACTGCGCTCTACTGTCGCTGGCGACGGTCAGCGGTCGCAGCGTCGTCGTTCTCGCTCAGCAGTCTCCAGCCTAAACATGGCCTTCTTCGGACGAGGAAACGACTTGAAGCTCGGTCTCTCACATCTCGCGTATGTCCCCGCCACCACGCGCGCGACGATGTCTCGTTTGGGGGCAGTGATTGCGCTCGAGGTCGACGGACAGATTTATGCGGTTCCGTCCCGCGAGATGCCGGGGGAGGTCGAGTGGCGAGCCGACTACATGAAGTGGATGGTCAGGCGGTTCGTCCACTACCTTGCCCGAAGGCCGAAGGATGAATGGGTAACGACGTTGCTCGAAGTCGAAGCGGAGGCAGTTCAGAAACAGCTGCTGCTGAACGTTGAAACGGAGGCATTCTCGGAGGGGGTGTTGCTGTCGCTACAGGACCTTTCTTCGTCGGAGCTCCAGTTGCTTGCAAACAATGCGGCGCTTCATGACGTGGAGCTTAAATCGGCTGGTGAAGCGCTCGACAATCGACTTGCAGGCATGGTGATTTCACACGGCACTCGGGTCGAGCCAGGGATTGACGGCAAAAAGGAATTCAGGATGAAAGTCGCGCCATGACGGTGAGGCGCATTGCTGATTTGTAAGGACGCGCGGTGGTCGTCCTCACACCATGACTCGAGTATGCAGCGCTCCATCTAACAACTCAGCTTGTAGCTGCGCCGGCTCGTGCGCACAGACCCGCTGCGTGGGATAAGTCAGCCTTCAGCGCTCGCGGACCTTGAGACACAACTGGCCAAGATGTGCGAAGACAACTGAGGAAGCACACCATGTGTGCAATACGAAGGCCTGATGATATGGGCTCCCCAACGACTCGCGCCTTCCGGGTTAAGGACCGAGTTGCACGCTCCATTCGAAAGAGAAAGGGAGTCGTCATTCTCCGGTCAGAACTCGCGAAACTGGGAAGTCCGTCGCAGCTTACCCGTGTGCTGCATGCCTTGGTCGACGCTGGACAACTGGCGCGTGTGGGGCATGGCATATATGCCAAAACCCGCATAAACCGATTTACCGGCCGTCCGGCTCCGGCCGCCCCATTTGAATCGATAGCAGCGGAGGCTTTCAGGAAGCTCGGCATTGATGTGGGTCCGGGAACCCTCGCCAGAGATTACAACTCTGGCCGTTCTACACAGATACCGATGGTGGCAGTCGTGACCACTGGCCGACGACGTATCACCCGGCGCATTCAAGTTGGTAGCAGGAGAGTCATTTACGAGCGCGTTAGCAAGGGCACGTCATGAGGCGAATCGAGAACCGGGAGGACTAGTGATGTGTGATGCCCTGGGCTTGTCGCAACATAGCTCTCCCGTGCAGACGGACGTCGCGGTGTATCTGGGAGACTGCAGTGGCGAGACCTTGAAGGTGGTGTGCGACGGTGCGTCCATCGAATCGGGCGGTTCGACGGCGCAGCGCGCTCTACGGGCGCTAGCCTATCCTACGCCACGTGGCCCATATGCGGTGTCGACGCGCTTCACGATTTTTGTTCATGAGACTTCCCTCGGCCCTACAAGTGCTGACACCCGGCTCGTGGCCACCTTTCGAATTGACGTTCTATGCCAAGGGAGTCTCGTTTACGCCAGCGCAAGAACGGCTCAATCGGTTACGGAGCTGCCACCCGCACCGTATGTGATTGGCGACGACGTGATTACCACCGCGCGTCGCGTGCTGGAGGCTTGGCAAGTGGCTCTCCAGAGAGGCGGCGATAAACAATGCTAAAAGAATTCGCTGGGCAGACGTACGAGATACCGCCCCCACGACACACGGGCGGCCGCGTGCTAATGCTTGATTTCGACGGCGTTCTACATCCCGAGTCTGTGTATTTGCTACACAAACGTGGTCCGACGCTCATAGACGCACCTGGTCATTCTCTTTTCGAACATTGCGGCCTGCTCGAAGAAATACTTTTGCCGTATGTTGAGCTACGCATAGTGCTGTCGACAAGTTGGGTGCGGCGTTATCGAGGGAGCATCCAGCGCGTGGCGCGCAGACTGACTCCTGGACTGCGAGCGAGGGTTGTAGGGGCGACCTATCACAGCGCTATGGACGCCTCAGAGTTCGCCGCTGCGCCACGAGGTATGCAAGTGTGGGCTGACGTTCTGCGTCGCAAACCCGCCGCGTGGCTCGCACTCGACGACGACTGGCTGCATTGGCCTACGTGGTGCCGCGACTGCCTCGTGCGCACGGACCCCATACTTGGCATAAGCGAGCCTTCAGTGCTCGCGGAGCTGCAAACAAAACTGGCAAGCATGTATGAAGACGACTGAGGAAGCACACCATGCGCGATACGAAGGCCTACCACGCGATGCGCGCACCGAGTCGTTGATGCAATCGTCACGAGGCGGCGCTGCATTCGATGCCATCAATGGTTGTTGCCAGCCCGCGGGTACGCGCGATGAGCCGCGAGATTCCTTGCGCTTAGCTGTGGTGGATGCGGTGGGTGTCATCAGGCTGGCGGCGTGCCTCGCGGTATTTCGCGCTACTTGAGGAACTGCCAACGTTTCCGAAGACGCGATTGACTCGTTAAGTATGCTAACAAATCCATGGGTGCAAGATGATGCTGCGCGTGATAGTTGAGTTGTGGCCAGGCGGACGCGAGTCCAGCAAACGCGTGATTGCGACGGCGGACATTGGTCGTATCCGCAACGGTAAGCACGCCGACTATGAGGTAGAGCTGCATGAAGCACTGTTGGGTGACATCGGTGACACTGCTGTTGTGCGCAAATACCCGAGATGGTCTGCAAGTGTCTGGGACTTGGTCGCACGCAGTATTGCTGCGGCGCTAAATCGTGGCAAAGAGGAGCTGCCGCCGCGTCCAGTGCTGCCAGAGGTTCCTGTTCACATAAGCGACAACCGACGGTACGTAAGACTGCGCGAAATCCCGGAGCCTGCTCGCACCTTCTTTCGGCGAAATATTGCCAACAGCGGACGACCTTTGATTGAAGAAGACCCCGACCCGATGGACTGCGCATGGGCGCATGATTGGTCGGATTTTCTTGATGGGCAACGTTAGCGATGCTGACAGGATTGCCGGGCCCGGCGCTTTACGTGCCGCCGCCTAGGCGGACGGATGGATTTGCTCCAACCTGATGGCAACTATCCCTCGGTAAAGGGCTCTGTTACGGAGTACCTGCAGGTCGTAGCGTCAAAAGATTTCTAGCCGACTGGCAAAAGGCCGCGGCGACACCGGACTTTGAAAACTGAAGGAGTTCATTCAAGCCAGATGCCGATGTGAGCGAGAGTTCATCGTAGCGAACAACAGGCAACTCCCGGTTGTCCTTGAATCTTCGGTCAGGGCCGCCCGACTTGTTGACGTATCTCCAGGTACGCCCGACTACGACCGCGTCTCCGGGCACACTTTCCTCCTCGATGAATTGCGTTGAGCCATTACGCAGATTCAGGTCATCGTAACGGACGGCCGCGACCTTGTGTCCAGTAACGACGAAAAGACGGTCAGGGCAGAAGTAAAGAATATTCGTCCCGGCGACGATGTACGGAACATCGAGATTGCATTTGACTTTGGAAAATGGTCCGATGCCGAGCTGCAGAGATTTGCGCTGGACGACGCTGGAAGCACCAGCGTGGTATTTGCTGTCTAAAACTCTGCCGGTGGCATCGATTCTCCATTTACCGGCTGAGGCAGCAAGTTGTGTCAGCCCACTAATCACTGACGAGAATGCCTGCTCCGATGTCGCATCGAGGTCATAGAAAAGTACCGTTGACCGGCGGGCCACGTCCCAGTAGTAAGCCCATAGCGACGCCACACATACGGCCGTGGCAAGAGCACCGCTCGCGAACGCAACGAACAGGCCGCCGTCCGACGAGAGTATGGCGAACGCGGCGCTTGCAAGTGCGAGCGCCGCGCACCATGGCCAAAGCGGCATCATTGCGGCCTTCTGGTTGATTTCATCAACCAGTGAATCTAGGGATGAGGAAGTCAGTTGGTCAGCTGTTGCTGATGCGACGCTCATCATCGGACCGACTGTGGCCGTGGCGGGCGAAGTATATATGGGGTCTGCCTCGGGCGTCCGGGAAGTTGGTTGGGAGGAAGCGGGCAGCCGTATTCCAGAAGACGGCAAAGTCGCGCGATAGGTGAACGCACCTTTTGATATCGAGACGTAATTGCCGCGAGGACCAGTGCCGACGCGAAAGCCTGGCATCCCGACCGAAACGCCAATACCGCTTCCAGACAAGTTAAAGCGGAATGGTCCTGCGGAAATCGACTTCCTGTAACTAAGTCCCATTTGCTCCCCCGATTCTCAGTGAGCGATGCACCAGTTGCCGACCATCCGATATCCGGAATCACATTCCCAGCCGTTCCACGTGTTGGCTAAGTGCGCATTGGGCGGAATGCTCACAGCAACGCACGTGTTTCCAAGCCGTCGGTATCCCGTATTGCACTCCCAGTTCATTCCCGTGCCCGTTAAGTGAGCGTTCGAAGGCGTCGACTGGATTGCCATGCAGACTGCGCCAAATCTCATAAAGCCGTCGTCACATTGCCACTGCCCGTCATCAGATACTCTGTGAGCATTTGGCGGCATTGCCATTGGAACGCAGCCTGCAGGCCCAGTGGTCATTCCAGCCGGGCAGTCGTTTCGTACCCGTTGGGCCGACGAGTTCGGGCATCCCAAGCGGTCAACGCCGGGAGGACAGGACGGCGTGTTCAGCGGCGCATTCGCCCCTGCCGCTGTCGTTGCCGCTGGAGTTGCGTTGACCGTCGCCGTCTGTGGTCCGCCAACGGCGGGAGGGCTGGCTGACGGAGGGGTTACGGGTCCAACAGGTTTGCCATGGAACGCATTTAGAAACTCACCGACCGGGTTGGGCGCCTCCTGTCCATGCCCCGCGACCGTGACGCACGTCACGAACATGATGACGCACGCCCTCACGACTGCCCCCTTCGGGTACCGGGAGGTTTTTTTCATGGGGACCTCTGCATGACAGCGAGGTCAGCCTGGGCTTGTGCCAGATTGTTATGCGCTGCCTCGAGCGTTCCCTTCGCGGTGTTCTGGCGAGCGAGAACTTCGTTCCTGGCGGAATGCAGGTGCGTGGCCCCGTCTCGGAGTTGCTGTTCAAGCTTCGCGCGCATTGACGCTATCTTTGCGTTGACGGAGTTCACGTCCTGTGGAGTCGGCGTGACGTTATTAGACGGTACAAATTTCTGTTCGATGGACCTTCGCCATGCCACCAGATTGTTCGTCAAACCAGCGCCGAATCCGGGAATTGCACCGATGGCCGAAACAGAGATGTCCGCAGCGGTTTCAATGCCGAAAGATGCAAGCGTCTGTTTGCGTTGTTCCCCTACACCTGCAATCTTGGCACCTCGGATAAGGTGCCTGTCGAGAAAGTCGTGTAGTTGTCGTGCCACTAGAGTCGCTTGCAACTGTTTCATTTCCCGCGCAAGAACTTGCGGCAGGTCATCCAGTTGCGCTTTGAGTTGCCCGAGGCTGCGGAACGCATCAGCAAGCCGACGGTCCCCGCGTGCCCGGTCATATTCAGATAAAGCCGCGTCGTATTCTCGCTGTGCAACGGCTAACGCGCTTTTGCGAGTGTTTAGTTCAACCGGCGAGCGAGGTTTAATGCCGTGAATGGCGAATCCACCCGCAGTCAGCCAAAGCCACCAGAGTTTCGGGGCTACGATTGAAAGCATGAAGGCAACGAAGCAGATGCCTGCATACGCCAAGCGGTTCCCGGTCACAGAGGAACCAGCGGATGCTGGAGCGGGACGGCCGGCCAGCGTTAGGGCAGGAGCGGCGAACACAGGCATCGCAGGCAACGAACTGAGTCCCTGAATCTGGGACCAGAGCGCAGCCACGCTGGCACTTGCAGCCTGAAAATTGATTGTTGGCCCGGTTGCTGAAGCGGGGGTGAAATATGGAGTTCCCTGCTTGTCTCGCTCGCACCAGATACAGGTGCGAAGTTGCCCTGGATACTTGTGCCGCGGCTCGACGCTGCATGACCGTAACGAATGCAAAAGGCTATCAAGCGCTGCCACCCACTCTTTCGCCTTGGGGCGCCCGTGCTTGACTCCAGTCTCAGTAAAAGCACGCCAGAAAAGGTCTCCAAAGCCGGAAGGAAGATAGTCCAGCCCCAAGGCCTTTGGTGGCATGTCGTTCAATCGCGCGAGACGGTCGGCCCCATACGCGAAGCGGAATTCCTTGATAGACCGTTCCAGCGGTAGGTCGCCCGGCACCTTCGGTATTCCAGAGAACGGGTGCCTGGCCATGAACAGCAACTGAAATATCAGGACCGCGAGCCCGAAGTTGTCGTGATTGGCTGTCCGTGTAACGCCATGGAAGGAGCCGAGACCTTGCAACTCTGGCGGCGTGTAGTGTGGGACGCCCACTGTGCACGGGAAACTCATGGTCGGCGTATTAACGTGGAACGAGTCGCAATCAAGAAGCTTGACCGTTCCCTGACGACTGACAATGATGTTGTTTTCATTGACGTCACCAATAGCGTGCCCATGCGCGTGGATTGCGTCGAACGCCGCGGCTATGTTCCGAGCCGTTCCTACGAGAAACGAGAAATCTGCCTTTGGGAAGGTCTGGCGGCGACTTCCCACGCCGTATAGTTCATGGACGGCATGGTAGCCCGAGAACTTGGGCATCGTGAAGCCGGCGACTGGCCCTGGTCGCTTGGTAAGCAAGACGTTGATTGGCCAGGCGGCAATCTGCTTGAGATACGTATCGCCGACCTGCGCCATAGCTCGCAGTTTGGCCTGTCGGTCGGGCGGCAGAGCGTGCGAGTATATTTTCGCCGCAACGTTTTCACCGTTGTGCATCGTATCAAATACAGCGCCCTCACCACCTTCACCGAGCTTTTTTCCAAGCTGCAGTTGGTTGCCGAGTTCATCAAACGCTACTGACACTGCCAGCCCCCAGCGGACGCGTCGCAAGAATCAGCGTCTTGTCGTCATCAGTTCGTTCGTTGATTGCGTCGCTGCTCAGGAAGTGCTCAAGCGCTGCGCACAGTGAATCTGTTTGCTCGTCCGACGAAGCCCGTAAGGCCTTGAACATCGGCTCGAAGAACGGTTCGTGGGCGGTTTCAGTCGCAAATACTAACGCAAGTCGCTGAATTCCATCGCTAAAAAGCGATAGTTCGTCTGACGCGTTGCGCAGGTCAGACCGGAGATGCTCAGACGCGTTTGCGTCCGTGACGAAATAGGTCATATTGGCGTACTCGCCGGACTCAGGCCAGAATACTGGCGTAAGCGCTCCGCTTTCCCGTGACACTATTGCACCGTCACCAACCTGGAAATAGAGCGCGCGCGTCGTTCCAACGACTGCTCCAAGCAGCGTGCAGGCGAGGGCGCGCGGCGTCACGCCTCGGGCTTGTGCAGCCTCGTCTATCCGGGTCCTGACGACGTCGAGTACCTCGATTGCCACGCTCGACTCCAGTCCAGCTTCACCATACGTCTCAACGATTTCGAGAAGTCTTTTGCCGCCGGCCTCGCACGCGATTTCGGAGCCAACCTCACCAAACTGCGCACTCCCCGCCCCGTCAGAGACGAGAGCAACCAAGACCTCCGTTCCAGCCGCATCGAATGCGACATGATAGAAGCAGCTGTCCTGACAGGGTGCCGAGTTGTGAACGTGGGAACTGCCGACTACGGACGCCCCAATGACCTTCCAGCTCACACCGATGCCCAGCCGGTCGGAGCCGTCAGCGGTACTTCAGTGCCTGGCGTGGACCGCGAGACCGCAGCCATCGACGCAGAGAGCCACTGGAACAGTTCCCGGAACTTGAGACCCTGCAACGACAGTGGTTGTCTAGTCGATATCTGCGCCAATGTGTCCATATTGGCGCCCTGCACCCCGACCGCGAAGAAAGCGAACTTCTTTGACGCTTCTCCTTCGCGTACGCGAGCGGCGGCTTGCTGCCATGCATCCGTGGGACCGCCGTCGGTAATGAGAAACACCCAGGGCCGGTAGTAGGAGATACCATTCGCTTTGTATTCGGCCTTGCGGGCCTCAAGCGTGTCGAGCGCCAGGTTGATGGCAGAACCCATCGGCGTATCACCTTGCGCGGTCAACGTAGGCGGGAAAAAATTTTGAGCGGTATGAAACGGCATCTCAAGTGTCGCCGGGCCGAATGAAACAATCGCCGTGTCCACCCGCTTCATTGCAAGTGAGTCTGCGGCAAGCTCGTCCTTGAAGGTGCCGAGACCGGCGTTGAGTTGCTCAATGGGTTGGCCGCCCATCGACCCGGAACGGTCAAGAACCAGGATGCAGGGGCATCGCTGTTCGGGGTTTTCGGCAAAGTTATCCGTGCCGAACGCTACTTGCGTAGCGAAATTTTCTTCACTCATGGTCTTCTCGCTAAGCGGCGCTGGCTAAGCACAGAGCCGCGCGTTAGTATTTAATCTTGAGTTGATAATAATCCAAGAATCATGTCCGCAAGTAAAGCACCAGCATATTTCGGTTTGGCGGTGGCTGTTGCTGCTGGCGTGCTCATATCCGGGGCCAACAGGAATGCGCCGTCCACGGCAGCTCCTTCTCTCGATACTGCAAGCGCACCAGCCGCATCAGCGGCGCAAGATATCGAGACCAAGCAAAAGACGCCGGTGGCATGGAAGTTGCAAATGTTAAACCTTGGGCCGCTCCGCTTCAAAGCGACGCTTCCGTCGTCGGGTGAAAATGCACAATGCATGATGCCCGGGTCAACGGACGACGAAGTTGGTATCTGTCAGGGAGTTACTGCAGTCGACGAGGCACCGTCGTGGCAACTTCGCATCGTTACGCAGCGAGGCCGTTTCGTCCCTGTTTCATGGTTCGACAATGCCCTTCAATCTCTGCGCGCGTTGCAGCCTGATGCCGTAACCCGTCAGCTAGGGGGAGAGGCTAACGTGGTTACCAAGGCAGGGTTTACTAATGCTGGCCTTCTGACGCCAATTCAGTTTCCGGGCGGTCTCGCGATTCGGGGTTCAGCCTCAGGTTTGTCATCATCGGCGTCGAACGTAGTGCAATCGTGCGTGTATGCGTTCTTCCTCACGGCTAACCGTCCGACCACTTTACTTTATTGCGCTAGCACCGACGACGAGTCGCTCTCGGGCGCGCAGAAAATCGCGCTGTCACTGTCGAAGCTCAACCCTTCCAGCGAATACAAGCGGAACACTGCGCAAGCCGCGGAACATGCGACATATCTAAAGCGTTTGAAAGCGGCAGGAGGGCCTGCAGCCGCACCCGACCTAGCGGCATCAGAACAGGCGTTTGAGCAGACCGTCGCCGATGCATGCGGCAAGTACCCGTTGATTTCCCAAGAACGCTTCCAATGCTTTGAGGGTTACGCTGCGAACCGTTTGTCGTCACTTTGACGACTGCTCAAGACGTAAAAATAATTTGGCAGACGGCTAAAGTTTTTAGTCTCAGTGTCGTCAAGCTGGATTTCAACACGACTGAAGTCTATGGCATTCGAATACAAGATGGTGCAGGTACCACCTAACATCGCAGTACGTGCGCGCGAGCATCGAGGTAACGAGGCCGCAGTCTACCTGGAAGGTGTCGTCAACCAGCATGCTCGTGATGGGTGGGAGTTCTATCGCGTAGACAGCATCGGTGTGAATGTGCAGCCGGGTTGCTTCGACGCTCTGTTCGGCCGTAAAGCTCAGTCAGCGACCTACTATGTTGTCACGTTCCGACGCCCTGATTAGCGCGAGTGAGCAGCTTATCGGAGTCTATAGACGCTATGCACCTGTACGACTTCGCGAAGCATGCGTCTACGAGCCGTCCTGCTCCGAATACGCGTTGCGGGCAGTTCGAAAGCACGGAGCCGTGAGAGGCTGGTTCATGGCACTCAGACGCATTACCCGTTGCAGGTGGCCCAACGGTGGTATCGACGAGCCATGAAGGCACCGGGCGACGCATGCACTTCTCAAGTCGGAATAGTTCAAAAGTAGAACAGTTCACTTACTATTTATGGCACGCGAGGCTAATTGCCTGCGTGAGCTAAAAAATGGCGAATTTCGGGGTCGGTTTGGTCTTGCTGGGGATACTGACCGCACTGGTCGGAATCGGCGGCTTCTTCGATACACGCAAGGTCGACCGCCGGTTCAAGACTGGATATAAAAACAACGAACCTGATAACCGCGATTTCGGCCGTTCGGCGAAGCGCGTTTTGTATGGCGTTGGGATTTGTATTGTCGGTGCGGCGGTTACGAGTCTGTCGTCGCCCTCCGGACAGGGCGCACCTACTTCAAGCGCCGTTAATGTCATCGCTTCCGCGCCGACGGTTGTAAGCGAAACAGCTCCTGCATCCAGCAATGTGGTACAGCTGGACCCAACGCCAGCGGAACAAAAAACCGATAGTAGTGTGGCGCTGGGGTCAAACGAGCGTATTGTCACTCCGGAGACGGTGGCGGACTCCGACATTCCGAAATCGAATATTTCTGCCGAAAGCGAAGGCATATCGTCGCAGGTCAGCACCGGTAGCGTGAGTTGCATCGAAGATGGTACCTTCTTCGGCAGTAACGTTTGCAAGAGTGGAACACTTGCGGCAGCGTATGGCCGTGAAGTCAAGGAATATGAAGAGGCGCAAGGACGAATCGGGGGTAAAGACGTTGGCTTGCGGATTGAGCAGGAAAACTGGCTAGCCAAAGTGACGAGGAGCTGTTCGGATATGGCATGCCTGACGGATGCGTTCGATGCTCGAATTGCTGACCTGCATGGCCGTTACAGAAAAGGCGGCTAGAAGCGGAAGCTGGTGCTGCAGTGGCGCCGCGTAGCTTCTCTCAGAGATAGTTCGTGAGAAAAAGGTTGCACTAAGTAAGACGGAGAGGAAACACCATGGACATGGCTGTAGGCTTCTGCATTGCGGTTATTAGCCTTTTGTGTGGTGCTCTGATTGCGTGGGTGATATTTCGGGGGCGCGAAGCGCTGCGGCTGCAGAATGCAATAACAGCAGCCAAATCGGAGTCACAAATTCAACTGGTGCAGCTAGAAGAGCGACTTCGGGTCGCCGATGAAGATTCAAAGTCTGCGAATAAGGAACGTGACGAAGCTGAGCGCAGGCTGAGTAATATGCGCGCGGAACTGGAAGGGTCCCGTCAGGAGCAGGCGAGATTAACAGAAAGAGCCTCTAGAACGCCTACGTTAGAACGTGAAATACAGTCATTAAATGAAAGGTTGGCCGCCCGCACTGAGGAACTGGGTATCGCAACGGCAAGTGGAGCCCAAAAACAACAGCTTGTTGACTCGCTGAAAGACCGGAACGTCGAGCTCGATACCGAAATCGAGGACATGCGACAGAGGTTGACGCGAGTTTCAGCCGAATCCCAGACATCAAACGAACGTAAGGCTGCGCTCGAGGAGCAGGTCTCACGAATTCCGGGTCTCGAGACACAGGTCATTCAGCTGACGGAATCGTTGACGGCGAAGGTCAGCGAATTGTCGGAGTTGCGAGAGTCGAGCGGACACCAATTAGGGAAGTTGACCGCAGAGCTCAATGCGGAACGGTCGGCTTCGGCGTCGATGCGCGAAGAGTTCGACAAGACAAAGGTTGCAAAACAATCGCTTGAAAAGGACGCTGTACGTCTTTCCGACGAACTGACTGAGCTTCGGGCGCGGACCGACGCCGAACGTCAGAGTAGCGAAGAAAAGCTCGCGTTGTTGCAAGAGGCGAAAGAGGCACTCGGCAATCAATTCAAGACGTTAGCCAACGAAATCCTCGAGGAAAAATCGAAACGCTTTACCGAGCAGAACCAGACGAACATCGGGGCGTTGCTCGAGCCTCTGAAAGCAAGATTGTCGGAGTTTCAAGGTAAGGTGGAAGAGGTCTATATCCAGGAGGGTAAGGACCGCTCCGCGCTGGCAGCGCAAGTGAAACAACTTGTCGACCTGAATCAGGTGCTTAGTGAGGACGCTAAGAACCTCACGAACGCCCTGAAGGGGTCCGCCAAGACTCAGGGTAACTGGGGCGAACTGATTCTCGAGCGAGTGCTCGAATCGTCGGGCCTGCGAAAAGGGGAAGAATACCTCGTCCAAGACAGTCAGGTACGTGAGGACGGGACTCGTGCACAACCTGATGTTGTCATAAATCTGCCTGACGATAAAAAACTGGTCGTGGACTCAAAAGTGTCGCTGAATGCGTACGAACGATACGCTTCTGCGGCGACCGACGGCGAGCGGGCAGCCGCGCTACGGCAGCATGTTGAGTCAGTTCGTGGACATATTAAGTCGCTCTCGGAAAAACAGTACCAGGCGCTCTATGGTCGGTCTCTCGATTTCGTTCTGGCGTTCATACCGATTGAGCCGGCGTTCATGCTCGCGGTTGCAAACGATAACGACCTCTTCATGGACGCATGGCGTAAGAATGTCTTGGTCGTGAGCCCATCGACGCTGCTGTTTGTGGTCCGGACTGTTGCACACCTCTGGCGGCAGGAACAACAGAGTCGGAATGCGCAGGATATCGCGCGTAGAGGAGGCGAACTGTACGACAAGCTTTGTGGGTTTGTCGATGATTTACAGCAAGTGGGCAAGGAAATCAGACAGGCGCAGAAGGCATATGAACAAGCGCACAGCAAGTTCGCAACGGGCAAGGGGAATGTCATCCGCCAAGCGGAACTACTTCGTGATATGGGTGTAAAACCCTCCAAGACACTTCCGACGAGTCTTGTCGAAGCCGCCTCCGTAGATATCCCGGCGGCAATTGTTGTTCCCTCAGGATTAGCTGATACCGCATCGCCGCTCGATGCTACTACCGGCACCTAGCGTTTGCGACAGACGTTTCGAGAACGGTTCACATGAGGAGAGCCAGCCGCTTTGGCCTCAACTTAGATTAAATGACCTGCCCCCTTCAATATGGTCAATGGGCTTGTAGCAAAGTCCCTTTCAACCGGCTTCTGGAAAGCGGCAGGAGCATCCTGTGTTGGCTTGCCCGCCTGAATCAACGCCATGAGATATCATGGTCGACGACGATGTCCACAGCCTCTTTCGTGAAATCGTCGACGACGGTCAGGCACTTCACGCGCCGGCCGTTGGAAAGCACATCCATCACGAAATCGATTGACGACACCTCGTTGGGTGCGCCCGGCAATGCCGGTTGCTCGCGCTCAATCACTACGCCGTGGCGCTTGCAACGGCGGCGCACAGTCAGCCCTGCCTCACGGTACGGGCGATAGATGTGCTTGTGATTGGCGTGCGTGCCTTCGCGTTCCGCTAGGGCATGCAGTCGACGGTATGGGTCCGTTTTTCTCAGGTTATGAGGCTTATCTACACCAGAGGTATACTTCGGTCGAGCTACAACTAGATTGCTCAGATATGCAAATTTTTTGTCAAAACGGGAGAGTCAAGGATGGCGGAAAACTATAAGGCGCTGAAGGCGCAGCTCGACGCGCTCCAGGAGCGTACCGAAGCAGCACGCCTCGCCGAGCTTGAAGCAGTCGTTGCGCAGGTTCGCGGTAAGCGGCCAGCCAACCCGTCTTGACGAGCGAGTTTAGGCGGTGCTCAAGAGAGGCTGCCAGTGATGCGGCAGCAGCGCGTCGATGTCGCTGGCCTTGTGGGTCGGCAAGCGTGTGAGGACGTCCT
>NZ_JBFPFS010000078.1:0-15629 GCF_047978125.1 Burkholderia sp. LFS061
ACTGGAAATCGGCGATGAACCAGTTTGCTATCCTGTTCGGAGACCGATTTATGCAGGCGCGCGGATAACGTGCTGTTCAACCGCCTCGCCCACAAAAATGCGGACAGGTTCATTACGGCCGGGCCCAACGACCGCCGTCGAATATGCGTCACGGTGCCGCGCAAACCAAGCTTAACGTCTCCGGATGCCGCATCCAATAGGACTGAACCGATTCGCGCTGGGATTCGTTCCCGTTATAAAGACCGCCGTTCATTGACGGATGGCGGCCGGTTTCGTCGACGTCTCACGCGCATTCATCGTCACGGTGAGCGGTGAACGATATCCTCGTGCGGCGTGCAACAGGTGCATCGAAACAATCGGCCGACACGTTTTTCAACACATCGGTGATGAAACGACGACGCGGCCAGCCAACGCAGGCGCCCCGAAATCGTTGAGCAGCAAGCACGCGAGACATTGGCCTGATGGCCAGTTCTGCGGAAACGCACATAACCATCACCCGAAACCGATCGAACTTGGCTACAGTGGTTGCACGTTTTCGCAAGGACGTTTAGGGCATGTCGGCACGCCAGGCATGTGACGAAGTGACGATCGAAATCCACTGCGTAAACGAGCGCGGCCTGCAGATGTAGGAGCACCTGCAGGCCGCTGACCACAACCAACTCAACCCCTGGAGTTGACCATGGCTGACGCGAATCATAGCGCACCGTTTCTTTTCCAAGACTGTTTCGTCGACACTCAAACATCTTTTCAATCTCGCCGCATCGTCCCGCATATCAGGCTCACCGATATGGCGCCACCTATCCTGCATCTGTGGATGAAGCTGTCCGGCCGGTGGATCGAGGCGGCGGGCTTCGAGCCCGAGCAGCGCTTGCAGATCGAGGTGTCGCACCAGCGGCTGGTGATCACGCCGATCGACGATGCGAGCCGCGATCCTGTCGGGAAGAATGGATTCCCCGCTTTCGATACCACGATGGAACAGCAGCAGCCGCAGTTCTCGGCGGTCACGGGAGACGCACAATGAATCGCGACGACCAGAATCATGACACCGACAACGTACCGGCCGATTTCGACTTCTACGACGTCGGGGAACTGGCGGCCAAGTCCGCACTCGTGCTGAAACTCAACTCGCTGATCGCCTCGCAAGCCCTGACTGAGGGCGAGGCTGCGGCGCTCGCGGAAATGGCCCGGCCGGCGGTCACGCCCGAGCAACGCGAGAGGCTCCGGAACGTTTCGCTGGATCAACTGATGGTGACGCTGGCGGCATTTGGCCAGCATGTGGAAATCGTGGTGCGGCCTGTGGGGAAATCGGGCCCGGCGGGTATCACGGTTTCGGTCTGACAGCGGGCGTAGCACGACAAGGAAAGGTGTGGCAGCCGGAAGCGCGTCGGCGCTCGCGTAAGGCGGCGTCAGGCGTAGGTGCTATCAAATAAATGGCACGACTGCGGCCGGGCCCAACGGTCACCACCGAAGCGGATTCGGTGCCACACCTCTTCCATTTAACGTGGCCGATTGTCACAGCCAGTCGGAGCAGGTCGATTCTGCAACCCGTCAACGCGTTTCTGCAGTGTTCCGCACGATCAAGAGACGATCCCTGTTTTCCAAACGTCGGAAGTCTGCCCGCGTTTTTCCGTAATCCGCGTTGCACCCGTAAAAGACGCTGCCGTGGTCATCATCGACGTCTTTACGCGCGAAGCACTAGCCATCGATGTTGGTCAGCGATTGAGCGCTTCAGATGTCGTGCGTGCACTGGATGAACTGAGGAGCAAACGCGGAGCGCCCCGCACGCTGTTTTGTGACAACGGCTCGGAATTTACGAGTCAGGTGATGGACCTGTGGGCTTACCATCACAAGGTCGAGATTGCCTTCAGCCGGCCCGGCAAGCCAACGGATAACGCATTCGTGGAGTCGTTCAACGGCACGCTACGCGATGAATGCCTGAACGTGCACTGGTTCACATCGCTGGCCGATGCCAGGGAGCAGATTGAACGATGGCGGGTCGAATACAACGAGAGTCGGCCTCACAGGGCTCTCGGTGAAGTGCCGCCTGCCGAATACGTCCGTCAGTTGGGCCTGCAGGCCCAACTGACGGACCAACAGAACGCCGAAGACTAACATTGCCTTTGGCACTGAAAACCGGGACCGTTCAGAAAGCGAACTCTACTAGACTTCGGCTGGCCCTGTTTGCAGGGGGCAGGTCAGAGTGACCTTCAACTGAATGGGCACCAACATCTTGGCGTAAGCGCGCAAAATGTCGTTGTACAGATCTGCGTGCTTGGGCGCCTCGACGGTGATAATTAGCGCGTAGCGAATCTTCTCCGCACTCGCCGTCGACGCACCGGCCTCGCGTGCGTGGTAGTTGATGTCGAACACGGGGTTATCCAGGCTACTGCCACGCATGGACTTGTTACCGTGCAGGACCGTCTCCCACTTGCCCATGTCTGAACGACGCGCCTCTTCCGTAGCGCACTCCTTCATATCGAAGAAGCCCTTCGTGTCCGCGTTGCTCTTGCCCTCGTTCACCTTCTTGTCGCTAGGCCGAAACACGATTTCCAAGCCGGCCCGCGTGTAGGCAACGGCATCCTGCGCGGTTTCCGCTCGTCTGTACAAGTCGAAATCCGAGCCCGAGGCGGTCTCGTTACACATGTAGAACGCCAAGTACGCAACGCGCAGCAGGTAAATGACCCGGTCGCAATCACCGCTTCTCGAGTGACACGGTCAGCGCCACGTGATGCTCCAGCGATAGCGATGGCGATGGCACTTTCTCGGCCGATAGCGACGATAACTTCCCTTTGGTCAAGGCCGACCGACGCCTCGTTGGCGTCACATCATTTCCCACTGGCCTTCCTTCCAATTACAAGCGCCTGCAACCCTTCTCGCGGACTACCCCAAAGTTCACGCAGTACAAGGTTTGATGGATCAACCGACAAGCTTTCTATCACGCAACATCTGCAAATACTTTTCGCCCTCGTCGTCCTCGTCGAAAATCTCTTCGCCATCGAGCATGTATGCCTTTAGTAAACTGGCGACTCCCTGCTCCTCGTCTCCGAGACTGACCTGACTTTGCCCCAATCGATAGTGAACAAAGGGGTTCTCCTGTCCGCCGGGGCCATTAAGCGCATCAAAGAAGCTCTGTCGCGCTGCCTCAAACTCTTCGATCTGATATTGCGCATCACCGATCGATGCGGAGAGCCAAGTGTATGCTTCCCAGTCAACCCGAGGTTCGGGAAGCAACTCGATAGCGGCACGCCATCGCTGAATTGCTTCATCGAACTTCGATGCATCACACAGGACATTGCCCTGTTCCGAGAGAGCATCTAACTCGCCTTGGATTTTCTTGGGAAGCCTGGTCATTTTTATTTAACGCCCTTCGATGCACGCTTCGCGAATTCGAGATACTTCTTATCCTCACCAGAAAATGGCCGACTCCCAAATTGCTCATACAGCGGCACAAAGAATTCCGCGGATTTATCTAGATCCCCGGCTTCAAAATACACCGTTCCGCTAAGAAAGCCGATTGTCAGATCCGGGCCGGTTCCAGAACCGTACGCCTTCTTCATTTCTGCCAACCAGTGAACAGCCTTATCAAACTGTTTAGTATCGCGATAAAAAACGACGAATCCGCGTGTCATCGACTGCGCGAGGTCGTATTGCTCTCTAGGCACGGGCAAAATCTCCCACGCCTTTGTGAAATTTACCTCGGCTTCAGCGAAGTCTCCCTTCTTCCAAGCTTCCCGACCCGCCGCACCGTAAGCGTATACGTCTTTGGTCAGTTCTTCTGGTAGCTTCATGGCCATATGCACCTTACTTCAATGGGGGTAGATAACGTTCACCCAGTTTAGCACCAAGGGATCTGTTGACCCAGTATGGTTGCAAATCGTAATTCTTGGAGTCGAGCATCCATGCACGAACCTCTGGAGCTTTCGCCCCATACTCTCGCCCAACATTGTTCCACCAGGTAACCGCGTCCGTTTGGTGCGCCATATCAGCGTCTTTAAGCGGATACCAGTTTCCCTTGTACTCAAACTCTTTCTCTCCAGTGAACGGATCTTCGCGTAGCCTGCCTTCCTTTTCGAGCCGCGCCTGCACTTCCTTGCCCGTCCGTGAATTCTTGCCTGGGGTACGCCCGAGGTAACGTTCGCGCAGTGACTTACGTCGCCTGAGTACCTTTGCTCCATCCCCGACTGCATCTCCAGCACCGGCACCTTCAGTTGCACCAGTCGCCTTGCCGACCGCCGTGGGCGCGTCGGCAGCCTTTGCGCCCTCAGCAACAGCGCCTTCAGTCTTAAGCACCTTCCCAGCGGCCGAAGCGGTCTTAGTCAGTTCAGCTCCTTCAGCAGCACCAACCTTACCCAGGGCCGCCATACCTCTGACTCCGCCCTTGGCCAGCCCAGCTCCTCCAGCAAGAAGTGATGCCGCCGTCGCAATCTTGTCGCCGCCAGCCTGGGCCGCATTGCTCATCTTGAACTTGGGTAGCTCGATGGAGCCAGCACTCGCCTTAACCTCCTGCGCCCCCTGCATCAGCGCCTCAGCAGACTGCGTTTGCCCAAACACACTTTGCATAGCCGCAGCCTGCTCCATTTGCCCTGCGGTTTGGAGCGTACTGCCTTTGATCAGCAACTCGCCAATATCGGACGGTATATTGGCAATCCCTTTGACAGCGCCCTTCGTCGCCTCCCATGGATGATCTGCGGCCTCACTCAGCTCGTGCTTCGTATTGCCCCACCATTTGGAGAACCACCCCTCCTCTTCTGGTGTTTCCGCTTTCACCGGCGGATTGGCTGAAGACGCAGGGGCGCCCGACATCGACGCCTGACCGTACAATCTGCCGACAGTATTGCCCTTGTCACCCACGGTACGCTCCCCGACTTATTTTTTGCTCATCTGTTCTCGAACCTTCGCTGGCGGGTCAGGCGGAAACTTCGCCCCCTTTGCAATCATCAGCGCGCGCAGACGCTCGAATTTTTCCAAGCGCTCCTTGCCCTCTGGCGACAACCCTGGTGCGGGAGGAGTCTGGGTCGTTCTGACCGGTTGCCCCTCCTTATCCAACGAGATGTCGGTGACCGTAGCCTGCTTGGCCTCCGGTTGCAGTGCGTCGATGTCCTTTTGCACGGAGTAGGCCACGCTCACGCCGTTCGTCGTATGGGCATTTACATCAGCACCATGCTCAACGAGAAAAAGCGCAATGTCCGGCTTGCCGACATCGAGCGAGGAATCCAACGCTGTGCCGCCGATGCTGTCGCGATGATTGATGTTTGCGTGACGTTCGACCAGCAGCTTCACCCGCTCCATCGCGCCGTTGCCTTCCATCGCCCGCTGCAACAGACTCGTGCCATCACTATCAACCGTGTCCGGCGACAAGCCACCATCGAGCATCGCTTTCAGGTATCGAGTATCTTCATTGGTGATCGTGAAGTACATCGCGCTGCCCAAGCCCTCCACGATTTGTGCGTCCGGCTTTGAGCCATGCGCGATCAGTTCGCTGATCGCGGGGAAATTCTTGGTCGAGATAGCGAACCAGAGCAATGTCATTTCTTGTCGCCCAGGCTTGTTCACGTCGATCCCGGACAACGCCGATTTCAGTTGAGCAACATCGCCATCGCTGATCGCCTTGGCAGCAGACAGATAGCCGCCGTCAAAATACTTGCTGGGTGAATTCGAGCTCATATTGCATCCACTTACGATGATTGTTAGTGCGGAGACAGCGGCTACAGCGATCCACCGCCAACGCGCCGTGTGCTTCACCCTTCGGGCCGGCGAAGTTGTCGTGTTGGTCCTCAAGGACGAGTCTCCTGAACGATCGTGGCCTGATCGGCTGTCTTTTGTGCTTCGATGCCATCGATGACCTGATTCATGCCATGGCGCTCAACTGCCCCACCCGTTCCCGGAATGATGTGCGGCGTACCGACAGCTGTAGGCATCATCCCGTGACTGCCCTCCTGAACCTTCGTCAGGACCTCCCCTTCCACGCGGTACGCCTGAATATCGGACGCCACCGGTGTCCCGCCATAGCGCGCTACCGTCGCCGGATTGAGGCCCGCTGAGTTGAACGTGGTCGCGGCCAACCCACTCGCACGAGATGCGGCGGAACCCATGCCGCCACCGAGCGAATGCCCCACAATGTCCACGTCGGTTCCACTGTTCTGAAGCGCTCGCCCGATCTTGACTGCACGATCGTAATAGGCTGAGTTCTTATTGGCCCCTTGAGCGATGTTATTGGCCCAGTCGGACCACTTGTACTTGTCTGTTCCCTGAAAAACCACCTGCGTCTTGAAGTCGTTTCCGAAAACTGCGGGATCGGGTTCGTAGACCTGCGCACGAAAGTTTGTTCCCGGTATCGAGAAATCGTTGGGCTTCAACTTGAACTGGGCCAGCTTCGCGGGGTCGCTGCTGACGTTCTTCCATCCCTCTGGCGCCGCCTGCTCCGGGTGGTAAACGTTCTCCGCCAAGCGCGCCTTTTCGACCGCCGTATTGTTTTGCTCGAAGCGATTTGCCGCCGCTTCGAGCTTGCTTCGCTCCGGTCCCGGTGGCATCGAAGCAGCCTTCCCCCGTGCCTCGGCGATCTGGGCCTTCCGACCTCGCCAACGGGCGGCCTTTGCATCCTTTCCGACGTAATTGCCGTTCATCCAGAACTGGTCGCTGTGGCGCACGACCATCTTGCTTTCAACCCGGACAGTCTTGCTATGATCGATCGGCCAGCATTTGGCACCAACGGTTCCGCTTTCGACTCCATGTGCTACGCCAGCCTGATCACCGATCGTATCTGGTGCGAAACTCGAATCGAACCGAACGATCGGATTCCCGTTTGCAAACACCGTCTTCGACGTCATCTGACTGTCGCCAAGGCTCGCCGTGACAGGATAAGGTACCGGCGGCGTGCTACTCCCCATGGGGGTTTTGCATACGTCAGGCATCATCGACACAATGGTCCATTGGCCATCCTTGCGGGCCATTACGTTGTCTGCCACGTGTCCTCCGGTTCGCTCGTCATTTCGTGGACTCGCGCTCGTAGCAGTGGCGCATGTCGATCCAGTTCGAAACGTGCCTCACACACGCGTACTACTGGCAGCAACGGAAAACCCGCTCGCCACGTCACCGATACTCGCATGTCCTCGGTATCGATCAAGAGCGTGTCGAGCTTCATCTCGAGCGGCACAATTTCCCCGCTCTTAAAGCGAAGTGCCACAAGCGCGCGATGTCCGGGAAGTCGCGCACGCAAAAAGCCTGCACGTGTGTGCTCTGGCAACGCGAGATTGGCAAGTTCGAAGGCGAGTCCTGGCGCGGGCCATTCGATCTGCTGATCTGCCGGTGCACCATTCCAATGATGGAAGTCATGATCCGCCGGGTGGTATGGCCATCTCGTCTTATGCCATGTCTCGTCGTAAGTCCCGGCCAACTGCAGACGCGGTGTCCAGGCGCGACCGACAACACCCAATCCGACAGGCGTCGTCGCGTAGCTCGCTACGACCTCTTTCATCTGCGTGGCATCCAGCCCCGAAGCCGAGTGCTCGGCAACGTCGAGACTGGTTGTTGGAATGTCCCATGCCTCTATCTGAGGCGCCGGAATTTCGGCAATCTTCGGCAACGGTCCTGGAATCGATGACGCACACAACGAGGCGACGACCGACTTATGGGTCGCCCGATCAAGGAAACGCTTCTCTACCCATCCCCGGCCCAGCGGGTTGGCGAAGCAGACTTCGTTCAGTTCAAGTTCCGCGCTCGCTCCCGTTGCACCCGGCGCAAGGGTGACGCGGCTCGCGCCGCCGTACGCCTGCTCCCAGCGCACCGGAACAGCGCTTGTGGGTTCAGGCTCGCCGAGCTTCCACCCACGCCAGCCCTTTGTAAATGAGCGCGGCCCCGTTACGCGCAGTCCTTTGTCGATGACCATCGTGCCGGCATCGGACACCCGTACGCGAGCGGGCCACGAAGCCACAGGCGTGCCATGCGGGGCGTGTGCCGTCGCGCGAACCAGGACATCACACTTTGGCTTGAACGGCGCGAGATCACTCTCCCATTTCACGCTGCTCGTACCCGTTTCGCCTTCGTATTCGTCTGCCATCGCCAACGGGACGGCATTGTCGCCGCTCAGCAGCACGCAACGATGCGTATCGCCATCGGCGTCGAGCGATTGCGTCGGCTCAAGCCGATACGCTGCCTTGAGCGCCACGACGTGAATTTCGTTCCCTGGCACGTCAACGGCATTGAACGCCATCGCATGCAAGGGCGTGAGGTTACGGAACTCCATCGTCGTAGCGCTTAGTTCAGATCGACGGTCTTGCCGTCGACCTTCACTGCGTCGGAACCGAGAATGTCGATGCTCGTCCCGCTAATCGTGATGTGTCCGCTGCTTTCGAGAACGATCGACGCTTTACCGGTTCGTAGCTCAATGCGATCGCCTGCGGTAACCGTGTAGGTCTTGCCCACCATCGTGGTTTTCGACAACCCCACCTCCTCGGCGCTGGCAAGCCCGGCCGCCGTGTTGATCGCGCCTGCTACGGTCACCGTATACGCGCCGCCCACGGTCAGTGCTTTCGCAAGCCCCACCGTCTCCGTCGACGTCAGTGCAATCAGGAGATTCTCCATCCCTTGGATGGTCTCGTTCCGGTTGCCGCCCACCGTCAGCGTCTCGTTGTTACCAACGGTCTCGGTGCGATCCACGCCAACGTGAATCGTCTCGTTGTTGTCGACCGTTTCCGTGCGATCGTGGCCGACGTGAACCGTTTCGTCGTGGTCGATATTCTTGGTACGGTCGTTGCCAACCCAGTGTGACTCGTCGTGCTCGACCTCGATGCGCTGATCCTTCTCGGCATGCAGCCACACCTCCTCCTCGCCCTTCTTATCCTCGAAGCGAATCGCATTGGCCGTATTGACGTTACCGGTCTTCGTCGAACGCGTCAGAATCCCGCTCTGTGTCGCGCTGGCCGGCAATGCCCACGGCGGCATGTTCTGCGAGTTGTAAACGCGCGACGTCACGAGGGGACGGTCCGGATTTCCGTCCAGGAAGCTCACGACCACCTCATCCCCGATTCGCGGAATCTGAATCATCCCGAAACCGCTGCCCGCCCACGGCTGGCTCACCCGCACCCAGCAGGAGCTCCCTTGGTCGCGTTTGCCGAGACGATCCCAGTGGAACTGCACCTTCACACGACCGAGACTATCCGTATAAATCTCCTCGCCTTTCGGACCTACGACGATCGCCGTCTGCGGCCCGACAATCGTCGGACGCTCGCCCTCGAACGCCGGGCGGTACGGAATTTTCTTGCGAATGCAGGTGAAGCTACACGAGTACGCCGAACTCCCCTCACCGGGCTCATAGTTGTTCGTGCCGGTGTGTGACACAGTCAGCAACAGGAATTGCCGGTCTTCCTGTTTGGTACTGGCGTGATCGTAGTGGTCGTCCAGCTCGAAGTATCGGCACGGCATCATCCGCCGACCCGTCGTCACCCCGACGAACGTCTTGCTGTGTGCAGCCAGCGCTTCCGTCCGGAATCGCGTGAGCTCTTCACCCCGATCACTGTCAGCAAAACCATGCTCGCCGAGATAGTCATAGATCTCGTAGGACGGTACGTCGCCTTGATTGACCTCCGTTCCACCCGACACGAATCGCCGGGCATGAGGAATCTTGTAGTCGAAAGTTTTCAGTCCGACCGTGTCCGGCGCAAGCTGACGCTGCGCTTGAAATGACGTGATGACGGCAAGATTGTCCATCGCCTCGCCCTGGTTGTATTGCAGCGATGGACTGCGCCCGTCGATCGGCTTTGCGGTCACCGAGTTATCGGCGATGATCAGCTTGTGTCCATCCTTCGCATGTTCGAAGTAATAGAACAGGCCATCCTCTCGCATCAACCGTTCGACAAAGGCTAGATCGGTTTCCCTGTACTGGGTGCAATAGCTGCGATTCTTCGTTCCCTTCGAGAGCCGGAACTCGAACGACGCGAGCTTGCCGTACTCTCGAAACACGCGCGAGAGAATCGCCTCTGTGTTCTCTTCCTGAAAGATCCGAATGTCCTGTCGGCGAGAGAGCATCCAGAGCCACGGCAGGATCGTTGCGCCGTACATCGCAAAACCACCATCGGTATCGAGATGCGAAAACGCTGCGACGTATCCGTGGAAGTAACGCTCTTCGGAGCTGGCGAGCGCATCGGTCAACTGCAACGTGATTGTCACCGGTTGCCCGATCAGCTTCTTCAGCTCGATATTCTTGTCCTGCGACGCGAGCCGGACATGCATCTCGAAATTCTGAGATAACCCCTCGGTACAATGGAAATCGACGAGCACGAGATCCGATCGACCTTTCAATGGCGTTTCAATCGTAAACAGGCGATTGCTCTGGAGCTGGAAGAAGCTCGCAATTTCGGACATTTGCATATGTAGCCTCGGAATCTCTCAGCGGAGCGGCAGTTTTTTGTCGGCGCGGCCATTTTAATATGCCTGCACGCCATTTGGACTAGATGTCGGCTCCGGGAAACGGGGACTGATTATCGCGGATTGTTGAATATTTGCAGCGAATGGACCATCTGCTGTCACATTACGAACGTGAAGTCGGGCTGCTTGCACGCAGTCTGGCGGAGTTCGCTCGGCGCTTTCCGAAGATTGCAGCACGCCTCGGCATGACTGGCGGACACGTCGAAGACCTGCACGTCGACCGAATGGTACAGACGTTTGCCCTACTAGCAGCTCGTGTCGATGCGAAGCTTGATGATGATTACCCGCAATTAACCGAGGCACTTCTCGAAATTGCCTATCCGCAGTATCTGCGCACCGTCCCGTCAAGCGCGGTTGCCTCGTTCGACCCATCGGTTCTGTTCGGCCAGCTTACAGAACCGTTGACGATAGCGCGCGGCACGATGCTGGACGCCAATGCCGCACCGTGCCGTTTCCGTACCGTCTATGACGTCACGTTATCGCCATTGCGCATTCACTCGGCTCGCTATTCGCCGGCGACGCTTGCTCCGGCAGCGGCACGCATTCCGTCAGAAGTGACGGGGATCATTTCGATTTCCTTTGCAAGCGAATCCGCGTCGCAAGCATTTGATGAGGCCATTCCGTCCGCCCCGGTTCGAGTGCATTTGACCGGGGAGCGGCCGCTCGTCGCCGCGCTTGCCGATACGCTGCTGCTCCGCGCATCAGGCGCCTACGTGGAAGTGGACGAAAGCGGACGCTGGATCAGTTTGTCGAAAGTGCCGATCGAGCCGGCCGGTTTCGCCAATGAAGAGCAATTGCTACCGAACGAAAGCAACACGAGCGCACAATCCTTCCGGAATCTCGTGGAGTATTTTGCCTTCCCCGAGAAGTTCGATTTCGTCGACATCGACCTGGGGCGAATTCGTCGCGCCGCACGCGCCGCCGCAGCTCGACGGCTGACGCTTCACATCGCCGTGCGAGGCACGGCCCATGATTCCGCTGCCGCTCAGATCCTGGCGACGCTGAACACCAGCACCTTCCGATTGTTTTGCACGCCGGTCGTCAACCTGTTCGAACGCGCAGCAACGCCTATCCAGCTAACCAGTAGTGATGCCGCATATTCGATCACCCCGATCCCGTTGGCAACCGGCATTCCGCTGAGCGTTTACTCGGTTGAAGCCGTCTATCTGGGTGAGCGTACGAAATCGGACGAAGACAAGGCCCTCATCGCTTCACGTGCGACACCGCGCACACAGGTGTGGCCGTATCGTGCATTCAGTCATGCGCGACCGACGGATTCGTCCACCGTCTATTGGTTGGCCTACCGAGATCCGGAAGCCTCGCCGGACGGAGCACTTACGGAATCGCTACTGGCGTTGCTCGACTTAAAGGGTCAAACCGCTCATCCACGACATCCTCAGGTCGATGTCGATGTACTGGCGACCAACGGAGAAATGCCGTCCCGGTTGCCGATCGGTGCGCCGGATAGCGATCTTCTGTACGAGGGCTCAGCGCTGGCATGCCCGATTACCCTACTCTCTCGTCCGACCTTGCCGGCAGCCTTGCCGCGCGGCGGTGCACTTTGGCGCGTCCTGTCGGCGTTGGCGCCGCATCCGCTTGACCTGACGCGAGCCGGACTGCCCGCCCTGAAGGAGTTTCTCCGTTTCCATGCCCCGCGCTCCAGCGTGGTTGCTCAACGTTGCATCGATGCGATCGTATCCCTCGACCACAAGCCGGCGATCAGGTGGATGTCTCTCGACAACCAGTTCCCGTCATTTGTTCGCGGTGTGGAAATCCTGCTTTCATTCTCGGAAGCTGCGACAAGAGATGTCAGCCTGCATCGGTTCTCGGCCATCATGGACCGGTTCTTCGGCCCGTACGCCCACTCAAACAGCTACGTTCAACTCGTCGTGCTGTCAGTTGAAACCGGCAAGGAGCTTTTGCGATGCGCACCGCGCGCCGGGTCACAACCGTTGGTTTAGATCAATGAACGTATCCGGCAAGAATTCCAATACTTCCTCCAGCCTGGAAGCCCACCGTTTGTCCGCGCATGATCAATACAGCCGGCGCCTCTGAAATTGCTCGTTGGAGCAGCCAACTGAAGCCCGGACCTGATAGCCCCGCTGCCAGTAATGCAGGATTCATGCCGAGCAACATCGCATCACCTGCCCAGCCATAAATCGCCGACAACGACCCGTCGACATAAATCGTTCCGCCCTGAAAATCCGATCGCGACAGCTCTGCTCCACGAAACGCGCTCGTCATGTAGATGCTGCCGTAGCTCGGGAAGTCCAATGTGGAGCCCGCCGCCCCAACGCTGCGGCCCCGAATCGGCGGCAGCTTGATCTCAGGTGTCGAGAACCTCGGCAATTTGATTTTTGGGATCTTCAGACCCGCGCCGATCCCGACGCCGACGCCACCGTAGTAGAAGCTCTGATCGTGCTTCTCAGGGTCGGTCAGTATGATCGTGCCGCCCGTTGCCATTACGATCTCAACGCTCAGGCCACCGCCTGCCCCGGTGTTATAGGTCCACTTGCTCAGCCTCAGAAATGACATGCCCGCGCCCCAGTGATCTGGTTATTGTCGTGACGGAAGGTTGATCAGCCCACAAACGATGAAGCCCAATCCGAAGGCAGCGAAAAAGACCGCATTCCCCCAGATCGCATCGAACCGATCGATTCTCGCAGTCGGAATCGGATTCTCGGCAAGATAGCGCACCTGCGGTCGATCGCCGACGGCCATTTTTGACACGATACCGCCTTGCGGATACGAAACGTGTTCGCCTGACTTGGTCATGAACTCGATTTCAGGGTGATAACCGCCCGCGTTCAACTTCACCACTTCGCCCGGCACCATGATCGACGTCCGCATGAATTCACGCGTCAGCTGAACGTTTATCGCCGCTGCGATCAAAAAGCCGACTCCGATCACGACAAAGGCTACGGCCTTGTACATAAATGTGCTCGCTCGTTCGTCAAATAGCAGTCGGGATGATACACAACGCGAGCCCGGAACATGGGACTATCCCACGGCATTCCAGTGCCTCAAGAGAGTACCAACCAAGCATGTCGGAACGCACAACCGACGCGCGCAACAAAAATAACCTTGTCTACTCTCGCGCTATGTCCGCGACCGAAAACTCATAACCCCGCACACGATCGCGAACGCCGCCATGATGGTAAAAACGATCGGCGAATCCCAGATTGCAACAAAGACATTCATCGTTGCACTGCCATCAGGATCGTCGGCTTGGTATCGCACCTCGACTCGCTGACCGAGCTCCACTTTCGTGATCCCACCTTGCGGGTACGAAATCTGCTGCCCTGTCTTGGTGGTGAATTGAATCTCGGGATGGTATCCGCCAGCATTGAGCTTAACGACGAGGCCCGGTACCACAATCGACGTTCGAAGAAACTCTCTAGCCGACTGTGCGTTGATTGCAGCAGCGACAAGAAGGCTCACCCCAATCACAATGGCACTGATGCCCCTAAACATGACGCCCTCTTTTACATTCATTACAATTATTCGGGTGCTCCATGCTGATCGGATCAGCCTGCCAAATTCTAAAACATCCTCGCCTGGACGCCCGACTGTCCGCCTAGTGCGCTATCAGACCTTGGTCGGCAAGTGGCGGCGCTTGCGAATGGTCTTCGGATTTGTCGTCATCTCCAGGTAGGCGCACAGTCGACACCAGTGCCCGTTTCGGATCGTATTCGGCGTCGCGAACCAACGATGCCCGATATGGCATTCCCACTCAAGCCTCGTGCTGGAGTTCACATACTCCGTCGAGACGCATCGACCACCGCGCTCCCTTGCGATTGTTCGCATCAGCTTCAACCCTAGCTTCCGGCCATCGTACGCACACACACAGCACCACCTTCCCGCAACGATTGCCCCCAGCACTGCCGACCAGCGATGGCCATGTGCGCATGCCCATTCAAGTTTCGTCGCGGCGTTCTTGTAGGTACGAGAGAGGCACCGACCACCGTGTGCTTTCGCTAAGCGGCGCATATCGGAGATGTCATATACGTTGCCCTGGTTCTGGCATCTCGGGCACCACGATCCTCGGAAGATCTTCGCTCCCTGCGCATCCCATTCGTGACCATGCCCGCAACGAAACCGGTAATAGGCATCGTTTCCGATGTACTCGGTCGCAAGACAAATGCCGCCACGTTTCAACGCATGGGCCTGCATCGCTTGGAGGCCGTCAGCACGACGATACGCTACCGACTTCCGTGCATTGGCACATTTTCGGCATCACGCACCTCTCGTCACCTCATACCCAACTGTCTCCCATTCGTGCCCTTCCGCACATCGAAAGCGATAACGATCTGAAAGCTTTGTGTAGGTCGTAGACAAGCACTTCCCGCCGCGATTCCGCGCGACCGCACGCAGGCGCTTCATCCCGTCCGGATCGGACATCCGCTTTGAATGCTCCGCACGCGCACATAACACGCACCACGATCCTTTCTGCAAGTTGCTAGCCGTCTTCTCGAACGTGTGTCCTTCACGGCAAACGAACTGGTAGCGCGCCGTACGACCGGCATACTTGGCGGACAAACAACGCCCGCCGGCCTGTCGCGCAAGTTGATCAAGCTGTCGCAGCGACTCCTCATCACGGCAGGTAGGACATGCGATGAGGTTGTAGTACAGATGCGAACCGGATCGGCTGACCTCATGGCCGTTGCTGCAACGGAAGCGATATTGAGCATTCCATCCCCGCCAATCAGATTTCAGCAGCTTCAATCCGTACGGCGAAAGCGCCTCGCGTATTCGTTTCAGTTGGTCAACTGACAATGCCCCTACTCCGCGTAATTGATCTACTTCGCGCAGATGTCGCGACACCCACGACAAAATATCAGCATCCACTCGTTGCCTTTGTACGATGCCGCAGATCCGATCGATCAATTCGTATACACCACTGCCAATTGGCACATCAACTAATTTTTAACGATCGGCGAGCATCCCGCACTTGTGCCGGATTCCAATTTCTTTCAGCCACATATCACAGAGGTGGCCGCGCAAATTTGGATAGTCGGATAAGTGGTTTGGCCGGGGCCTGAGCCAGCAATAATGCTGGCAAAGGAACCGAGGAAATGACGAAACGAACCCGACGGACGCACTCAGCGGCGTTCAAAGCAAAGGTGGCGCTGGCAGCGGTCAAAGGCGAGCGGACGCTGGCCGAATTGGCACAACAGTTCGATGTGCATCCGAACCAGATCACGGAA
>NZ_JBFPFS010000079.1:0-15226 GCF_047978125.1 Burkholderia sp. LFS061
CCGCCGCGGGCGTCGTGCCGCGGCTTGCGGCCATCGCGCGCACGCCGGCCGCGGCCTGCGTGGCGATCACGTCGAGCGCGCGCCGGTGGCCGGCGACGAGCGCGTCGTAGCTGTCGGCGACCGGTTCCGCGACGCTCGTGCGACAGGTCATCACGGCCTGCGTGCCGAGCGGGCGCACGCTCCACACGGCGTCGACCGCTGCGCGCTTGCCGGGCCACGACTCGAAGCGCTGCACGTTTACGCTGACGCGATACACGGGCACGCCGGGCGGGTACGCGGAATTCGCGACGTCGATCGTGCCGAGTTGCGCGGCGAGATCGTCCGACAGCGCGCGGCGGATCTCGTCGGCGGGCGGCGACGCCCAGCGTTCCTGCTCGAGCACGTCGACCTGCGCGGCGTTCTTCTGCACGACCAGCTGGTTCTTCGCGACCTGCTCGGGCACGCCGACGGACGGCACCTCGATCAGGAACGCCGGGTTGGCCGGCGCGGTGCGCACCGGGGCCGTGGTGTCGGCCGGGCTGAGCGTGTAGAACCGCGCGGGCGGCGAGCTGCACGCGGCGAGCGCGAGTGCGGCGAAGGCCACCGCGCCGCTCGCGAAACCGTTCACGCGTGTCGTCATTGTTTATCTCCTGGCTTGCCCTTGAGCAGCGATTCGGGGTGACGCTCCAGATAATCGGCGAGCGCGTTCAGCGACTGCAGCGTGCGCGTGAGCTCCTTCAGCGCGCCGCGCACGTCGGACTGCAGCGGCGAATCCTGCTGCAGCGTCGCTTCGGCGGTCGAGAAGGTCTGCTTCGCGGCCGACAGCGTGTCGCGCGCTTCCGGCGCGACCTGCGTGTCGAGCTGCTTGAACAGCTTGTCGGCGTTCGACAGCGCGCTGTTCAGGTTCGCGCCGATCTGGTCGAACGGCACCTTGTCGAGTTTCTTCGCGATGTCGGCGACCTGCAGCTGCAGTTCGTCGAGCGTGTTCGGCACGGTCGGCAGCTCGAGCGGCTGGCGCGCCGTGTCGATCTTCACGGCCGGCGCCTTCGGGAAGAAGTCGAGCGCGACGTAAAGCTGGCTCGTCAGCAGGTTGCCGGTGCGCAGCTGGCCGCGCAGCCCGTGCTGGACGAGCCGTTCGACGATCTCGCGGCGGGCCGGTTCGCCCTTGCTCTCGATCGTTTCGCGGAAGCGGCGGCCGAGGCGCTCCGGATACACGTTCATCGTCACCGGCATCGTGAAGTTCTTCGTCTTCGGATCGTAGTCGATGCCGATGTTCGTTACTTCGCCGAGCACGATGCCGCGGAAGTCGACCGTCGCGCCGACGGCGAGCCCGCGCAGCGACTGGTTGAAGTTCATCACGACCTGCAGCGGCTGGCCGTCCGGGTCGCGCATCGCGTCGCCCTCGTCGGAGGCCAGGCGGAACGTCGTGTTGTTCGGTGCCGTCGCGCCGCTGCCCTGGTTCGGCGGCGTCTGGAATGCGATGCCGCCGAGGATCACCGTCGCGAGCGACTGCGTGTTCAGCTTCAAGCCGCTCGAATCGAGCCGCAGGTCGACGCCGCTGGCCTGCCACCAGCGCGAGTTTACGCCGACGTACTGGTCGTACGGCGCAGTAACGAACACGTTGACCGTGACGCCCGTGCCGTCCTTGTCGAGCGAGAAGCCGACCACCTGGCCGACCTGCACGCGGCGGTAGTAGACGGGCGAGCCGATGTCGATCGAGCCGAGCGAATCGCCGCGCAGCACGTATTGCGTGCCTTTCTGGTCGCCCGTGACGGCGGGCGGCGTTTCGGAGCCCGTAAAGTCGGTCAGCGTATCCTGCCCGTGGCCGGCGTCGACGCCGATATACGCGCCGGACAGTAGCGTGCCGAGCCCCGACACGCCGGTCGCGCCGACGCGCGGCCGCACGATCCAGAAGCGCGAGCCCTTGACCGCGAAGTCCTCGGCTTCCTTCTTGAGCTGCACCTGGACGAGCACGCGCGACAGGTCTTTCGACAGCTTGATCGTCTTGACCATGCCGATCTCGACGTCCTTGTACTTGACCTGGGTCTTGCCGGGCTCGAGCCCTTCGGCGCTATGGAAGCTGATCGTGATTTCCGGGCCGCGCTCGCGCACGGACTTGATCACGAGGCCGATGCCGATCAGCGCGGCGATCAGCGGCACGAGCCACACGAGCGACGGCAGCCAGCCGCTTTTCGTCGAGATCGTCGGGTCGGGCGGCCGGGGCTGGTCGTGCTGCGGGCCTTGCGGACTATTCATGGTGATTCCCTGAGGTTTCGACTGGATCCCAGATCAGGCGGGGATCGAACTGCATCGATGCGAGCATCGTCAGGATCACGACCGAGCCGAACGCGATCGCGCCGGGGCCGGCCGTGATGACGGCGAGCGAACGGAAATGGACGAGCGCGACGGTGAGCGTCACGACGAAGATGTCGAGCATCGACCAGCGGCCGATGCGCTCGACGATCCGGAACAGGCGCGTGCGCTGCAGCGGCCGCCACGGCGAGCGGCGCTGCGCGCTGATCACGAGGATCAGCAGCACGCCGAGCTTGAGCATCGGCACGAGGATGCTCGCGACGAACACGACGACGGCGAGCGGCCAGTCGCCCGACACCCAGAAATAGATGACGCCGCTCATGATCGTGTCTTCCTGCGAGCCGACGATCGATGCGGTGCGCATGATCGGCAGCAGGTTCGCCGGAATGTAAAGGATCGCGGCCGCGAGCAGCAGCGCCCAGGTGCGCATGATGCTGTTCGGGATGCGGAAATGCAGCGCGGTGCCGCAGCGCGCGCAGTGCGCATGCGGCCGGTCGAGCGTCTGCACGAGTCCGCACGTGTGGCAGCTCGCATAGCCCTCGCGGGCGGCGGTCGGCGTCGTCATCGGCGGGCGGCCTCGGGCGGCGGCGCGGCGATGTCGGGCGGCTCCGGCTGTCCGGGCGGGCGCCCGGCGCGCAGGTCGTCGGCGATATCCCACAACGTGCGCGGATCGAACATCAGCACGACGGCGATCATCAGCGTGAGCGCGGCGAACGCGAACAGCGCGGCATCGGGAACGACACGCGCGAGGCTCACCATCTTCACGATCGTCACGACGATCCCGAGCATGAACACCTCGATCATGCCCCATGGCCGCACGAGCTCGATCGCGCGCAGCACCAGGTTGAAACCGGGCGGCACGACGCCGCGCCGGATCGGCAGCAGCAGGTACAGCAGCGCGGCCATCTCGACGAGCGGGAACAGCACGGTCGAACAGAACACCATCACGCCGACGACCGCCATGTCCTGGCGCCACAGCGAGTCGATCGCGCCGATCAGCGTCGTCTGCACGCGATTGCCGTTCACGTCCATTTCGAGGATCGGGAACGCCTGCGCGATCGTGAACGTGATCAGCGCCGCGAGCGCGAGCGCGCAGATCCGCTCGATCTGCGTGGCGCTGTCGCGATAGAGCAGTGCGCCGCAGCGCGGACAGCGCGCGATTTCGCGGCGGCCGAGGCGCGGTTTGTGCAACAGTGCGTCGCACTCGTGACAGGCAATCAGGTCGTTTCGTTGCATGGAAAAAGCGGTTGCGCGACGGCGGGAGAACGCGTCGACGGGGCCGGAACCCGCGCCAATCTTACCAAAACGCCTTTTTCGCGGTGTCAACGATCGTGTGTTCAGTGACCGATCGGTAACATGACGGGGAGCGGGCAGCAGGCTGACACGCCTGTCCTCAGAGTCCGCGCAGGTCCAAAGGTTGCGGTAGCATGGCGCCCTTGACAAGCGTCGGACTCATGGCCGGCGCGGCTGTTCGCTGAACTGAGGAATCCAAGATGGTATCGAATTCGCTGCCGGCCAGGCCGGTACGCTATACGCAGAGCGCGATCGCGCTGCACTGGCTGATCGCGCTGCTGATCGTCTGCGCCTTCGCACTGGGCTGGGTGATGACGGACATCCCCGGCTTCACGCCGACGAAGCTGAAGTACTTCTCGTGGCACAAGTGGCTCGGTGTGACGGTGTTCGCGCTGGCCGTGGTGCGCGTGCTGTGGCGCGCGACGCACGTGCCGCCGCCGCTGCCGGGCGGCACGCCGGCGTGGCAGCGTGCGGCGTCGCACGGCGTGCACATCCTGCTGTACGTGCTGATGCTGGTGATTCCGATCACGGGCTACCTGTACAGCTCGGCGTCGAACATCCCGGTCGTGTACCTCGGCATCGTGCCGCTGCCGCGGCTGATCGATCCCGATCCGGTGCTCAAGGAAACCTTCAAGACGCTCCACGTGTCTTTGAATTACATTCTGCTTGCGCTCGTCTCGCTGCACGTGCTCGCGGCGCTCAAGCACCAGTTGTTGGACCGCGACGGCCTGCTGTCGCGGATGCTTCCCTTTGCCAAATGAAGGATTCCATGAAAGTGTCTTTCTCCCGCTCCATGCTGACCGCGTTCGCCGCGGTGTCACTTGTCGCGTCGGGCGCGGCGCTCGCCGATGTCGATCTCGCGAAGAGCAAGGTGTCCGTCGTGTCGAAGCAGATGAACGTGCCGACCGAGGGCGCGTTCAAGAAGTTTTCCGCGCAGGTGAAGTTCGATCCGGCGAAGGCCGCGCAGGGCAGCGCGCAAATGACGATCGACGTCGCGAGTTATGACCTCGGCGACAAGATGTACAACGACCAGGTCGCCGGCAAGGACTGGTTCGACGCGAAGACGTATCCGCAGGCGACGTTCGTGTCGTCGGCGATCGCGCCGGCCGGCGGCAACAAGTACAACGTGACCGGCAAGCTGACGATCAAGGGCAAGTCCGAGGCCGTCACCGTGCCCGTGACGGTCACGCAGAGCGGCGCGACGCAGACCTTCGACGGCGTCCTGCCGATCAAGCGTTCGGCGTTCAACGTCGGCACCGGCGAGTGGAAGGATACGTCGATCGTCGCGGACGAAGTGCAGATCAAGTTCCATCTGGTCGCCACGAAGTAAGCGGCGGCCTGTCGCATCACCCGAATGCCGCGCGAGGGCGCGGCGCCGTTCCAAGGAGAATGAGTTGAAAAAGCATCTGATGATCGCCGCCGGCGCACTGGCCGCTTCGCTGTCGTTCTCGGCATTCGCCGACAGCGCGACGTACCAGTTCGACCCGAGCCACACGTACCCGAGCTTCGAGGCCGACCACTTCGGCGGCCTGTCGGTCTGGCGCGGCAAGTTCGACAAGTCGAAGGGCTCGGTGACGCTCGATCGCGCGGCGAAGACCGGCACGGTCGACGTGACGACCGAGATCGGCTCGATCAGCACGGGCAGCACGAAGCTCGACGAGCACCTGCAGACGGCCGAGTTCTTCGACGCATCGAAGTACCCGGAAGCGACCTACAAGGGCGCCATCAAGTTCGACGGCGACAAGCCGGTGTCGGTGGTCGGCAACCTGACGCTGCATGGCGTCACGAAGCCGCTGACGCTGAAGATCGATTCGTTCAAGTGCATGCCGCACCCGATGCTCAAGCGTGAAGTGTGCGGCGTCGACGCGATCGGCGAATTCAGCCGCGACGATTTCGGCCTCGACTACGGCAAGCAGTACGGCTTCAAGATGAAGACGAAGCTGCTGATCACGGCCGAAGCCGTCAAGCAGCAGTAACGCCGCCGGCCGGGCCTGCCGCCGCGCCGGCCCGCCGCGAGCCAACCGCCGCGTTCCCATTGCCGGGAGCGCGGCGGTATTTTTTTGCGCGCCTATAATCGCCCGAGCGCCGCTCGCGGCGCCCGGCGGGCCGACGGCGCGGGCGTGGCCGCGGCCGCCTCGAACAGAACGTACAACGACAAGGAGATCGCCGATGCATGCCGCCACGCAGTCCCGTTCCATTGCCTCGTCGCCGCGCGTGTGGCGCGCGGTGGTCGCCGCGTCGATCGGCAACGCGCTCGAGTGGTTCGATCTCGTCGTCTACGGCTTCTTCGCGGTGACGATCTCGAAGCTGTTCTTTCCGGCCGGCAACGACACCGTGTCGCTGCTGCTCACGCTCGGCACGTTCGGCGTGTCGTTCTTCATGCGGCCACTCGGCGCGATCGTGCTCGGCGCGTATGCCGACCGCGCGGGCCGCAAGGCCGCGCTCACGCTGTCGATCCTGCTGATGATGGTCGGCACGCTGATCATCGCGGTGCTGCCGACCTACGAGACGATCGGCGTCGCCGCGCCGGTGATCCTCGTCGCCGCGCGGCTGGTGCAGGGCTTCTCGGCCGGCGGCGAGTTCGGCAGCGCGACCGCGTTCCTTGCCGAACACGTGCCGGGCCGGCGCGGTTTCTTCGCGAGCTGGCAGGTCGCGAGCCAGGGGCTCACGACGCTGCTCGCCGCCGGCTTCGGCACCGTGCTGAACGCGCAGCTGTCGGCCGCGCAGATGGCTTCGTGGGGCTGGCGCGTGCCGTTCTTCTTCGGGCTGCTGCTCGGGCCCGTCGCGTACTACATCCGCACCAAGGTCGACGAGACGCCCGAATTCCTCGCGGCCGAGGGCACCGCGAACCCGCTGCGCGACACGTTCGCATCGCACAAGGCGCGCCTGGTCGCGGCGATGGGCGTGGTCGTGCTCGGCACCGTCGCGACCTATCTCGTGCTGTTCATGCCGACCTACGGCGTGAAGCAGCTCGGCCTCGCACCGTCCGCCGCGTTCGCGGCGATCCTCGTCGTCGGCGTGATCCAGATGGCGTTCGCGCCGCTCGTCGGCCACTGGTCGGATCGTTACGGCCGCGTGCGCGTGATGATCGCGCCCGCCATCGGCATCCTCGTGCTGATCTATCCGGCATTCGCCTATCTCGTCGCGCATCCGGGCTTCGGCACGCTGATCGCGCTGCAGGTGCTGCTCGCATTCCTGATGACGGGCTACTTCGCGGCGCTGCCGGGCCTGCTGTCCGAGGTGTTTCCGGTGCAGACGCGCACGACCGGGATGTCGCTCGCGTATAACGTCGCGGTGACGATCTTCGGCGGCTTCGGGCCGTTCATCATCGCGTGGCTGATCCGTGCGACCGGTCTGAAGACCGCGCCGAGCTTCTACCTGATGTTCGCGGCCGTGCTGAGCCTCGCGGCGCTGGTCGTGCTGCGCCGGCGATTCGGCTTCCGGTAGCAGGGCGGGCGGCGGCGCGTCAGTTGCCGCCGCGTTCGCACACGGGCTGCGCGGGCATCAGTTGCGCCGGCGCGTCGACGGTCCGCACGGGGCGCCCCGCGAGTGCGGCGAGCGCCTGCTGCAACTGCCAGTCGTCGGCGGTGCCGAATGCGCGCTGCGGCAGCGCCGCGCTCTTCGACGTATCGACCTTCGCGCGTACGCGCGCTTCGCGCAGCTTCTGCCGTTCCTTGCGCACGTGCTCGAACGGGTCGGGTGTCAGCCGGTCCGCATACGGCGCGCGTGCGAGATCGACTTCCCGGTACCACAGCAGCACGCCGTCGACGTCCGAGTCGCGGCGCGGCGGCACGAGCCAGTCCGGCACGACGCCGTAGCCGTCCATCGGGCAGCCGTTCGGCCGCAGGTTGCGCGCGAACGTGAAGTTCAGGCGCGTGCCGTCAATCAGGTCGACGCCGGTCTGCGCGAGCCCCTTCCCGTAGGTCGGCATGCCGAGCAATTTCGCGCGGCCGAGATCCTTCAGCGCCGCCGCGGTCGCTTCGGCGGCCGACGCGCTCTGTCCGTCGACGAGCACGACGAGCGGCACGGTGCGCCACCAGTCGTCGGCCTGCAGCGGCGCGAGCGGATCCTGCCCGTGCATCACCGGCAGTTCGTAGTCGGGCCAGTTGGTCGAGAAGCGGCGGCGGTGGGTGTCGCCGCGCTCGACCGTCACCATCGCGGTGCGGTCGCGTCCCGCGAACAGCGCGGTAATGCCGATCGCCGCATTGAGCGCGCCGCCGCCGTTGATGCGCAGGTCGAGAATCATCCCTTTCACCGGCGGGCCCGTGCGGCGCACGGCCTGCACCGCGTCGATGTAGTCGCCGACCGCCGGTTCCGGAAAGCTCGACAGCCGCGTGTACAGGATGTCGCCGTCGAGCCGCTTCGCGATCGCCGGATGCGGCTTGACGATCGCGCGCACGGGCGCGAAGCTCAGCACCGCATGGTTCGGGCCGCGCTGCACCGTGAGCTTCAGCGGGACGCCCGCATCGCCCTTCGCGAGTTTCACGAGCTCGCCGCTGTCGATGCCGACGACGCTCCTGTCGTTCATCGCGACGACGAGATCGTCGGGACGCACGCCGGCCTTCTCGGCCGGTGCGTCGGGAATCACGTCGATGATGTGCAGCCCGTCGGGCCGCGTCTCGAAGACGATCCCGATGCCGGGCGTGCCGTCGCGGGCGCGTCGTTCGTCGTCGCGGCGCCCCCGCTCCTCCTTTGCGTCGAAAAAGCGTGCGTACGGCAGCGTCTTGATCCCGTCGTGGACCGTCGCGTCGAGCAGCGCGCCGATGTCGACGTCGGTCAGATGCTGCTTCTTCAGCACTTCGACGGCGGCCTTGAGTTCGCAGATCTGCGGCTCCCAGTCGGGCGGGCAGGGTGACGGCGATGCGGCGGCAGGCGGGACGACAGGCTGTGCGGCCGCTGGTGCGGATGCCGACTGTGCGCCGGCAGGTTGCGTGCACGGCAGCAATGCAGCCGCGACGGCTGCGCAGCCGGCGAGGCGACGAACGACACACATCGGAGGCATCATCGGGGCCGCATGTTCGGACGGGGGCGAGGGTGCATGCCTGCCGGCGCGCGGCCGGCATGTAGCGGGGCAGGGCGGTAACGATTGTAGCCGACGCCCGTGACGGCGCCTGTCGGGCTGGCCGCACGCCGCACGGCGGCGGCCCGCGCATGAAAAAAGGCCGGTCCAACAGGACCGGCCTTCTTGCGGTTGCCGAAACGGCGCGGCGCTTAAACCTGCGCGCCCGCGTTCGGATCGTCCGGATCGTGCGCGGTCTTCTTGTCCTTGATCAGGTCTTCGCGCTTGATGCCGAGCCACATCGCGAGCGAGCCCGCGACGAACACCGACGAGTAGATGCCGAACATGATGCCGACCGTCAGCGCGAGCGCGAAGTAGTGCAGCGTCGGGCCGCCGAAGAAGAACATCGACAACACCATCATTTCCGTCGACGTGTGCGTGATGATCGTCCGCGACATCGTGGTCGTGATCGCGTGGTTGATCACTTCCTGCACGCTCATCTTGCGTTCGCGGCGGAACGTCTCGCGGATCCGGTCGAAGATGACGACCGACTCGTTGACCGAGTAGCCGAGCACCGCGAGGATCGCCGCGAGCACCGCCAGCGAGAACTCCCACTGGAAGAACGCGAAGAAGCCGAGAATGATCACGACGTCGTGCAGGTTGGCGATGATGCCGGCGACCGCGTACTTCCATTCGAAGCGGAACGACAGGTAGATCACGATGCCGATCACGACGCACGCGAGCGCGAGCAGGCCGTCGGTCGCGAGCTCCCGGCCGACCTGCGGGCCGACGAACTCGACGCGCTGCAGCGTGACGTCCGGGCTCTGCGCCTTCAGCGCGGTCATCACCTGGTCGCTCTGCTGCGCGGACGTGAGGCCTTCCTTCAGCTGCAGCCGGATCAGCACGTTGCGCGACGTGCCGAAGTTCTGCACCTGCGCGTCGGCGTAGCCGAGCTTGCCGAGCGTCGCGCGCACCGGTTCGAGTTCCGCGGCCTGCTGGTACTGCACCTCGATCACCGTACCGCCGGTGAATTCGACGGACAGGTGCAGCCCGCGGTGGAACAGGAAGAACACGGCGGCGAGGAACGTGACCAGCGAGATCACGTTGAACACCAGCGCGTGCCGCATGAACGGAATGTCTTTACGGATGCGGAAAAATTCCATGGTCTCGTCTCCGGGGCCTTATTGGGTCGAGCCCGGTTTCTTCGGCGACACGCCTTGCTGCGCGCGGTTGCGCAGCTGCGGCTTGCCGGCGCGCGGCGCATTGCCCTTCGCGGGTGCGGCGAGCTTCGCGGCGCGCGCGGTGTCGGTCGATTCGTCCGCGTCGGTGAACGACGCGGCGGCAGCGGCGCCTTCCGGCCTCCACACCTGGCCGATCGCGAGCGACTTCAGCTTCTTGCGGCCGCCGTACCAGAGGTTGACGATCCCGCGCGAGAAGAACACCGCGGAGAACATCGACGTCAGGATACCGAGGCAGTGCACGATCGCGAATGCGCGAACCGGGCCCGAGCCGAACGCGAGCAGCGCGAGGCCGGCGATCAGCGTCGTGACGTTCGAGTCGAGAATCGTCGCCCACGCATGCGCGTAGCCGGCCTGGATCGCGAGTTGCGGCGGCTGGCCCGCGCGCAGTTCTTCACGCACGCGCTCGTTGATCAGCACGTTCGAGTCGATCGCCATGCCGAGCGCGAGCGCGATTGCGGCGATACCGGGCAGCGTCAGCGTCGCCTGCATCAGCGACAGCACGGCGACGAGCAGCAGCAGGTTGACCGACAGGCCGATCACCGAGACCACGCCGAACAGCATGTAGTACGCGATCATGAACACGGCGATCGCGCAGAAGCCCCAGATCACCGAGTGGACGCCCATCTTGATGTTGTCGGCGCCGAGGCTCGGGCCGATCGTGCGTTCCTCGATGATGTCCATCGGTGCGGCGAGCGAACCGGCGCGCAGCAGCAGCGCGAGGTCGGCCGCGGCCTGCGGCGTCGGCTGGCCCGTGATCTGGAAGCGGTCGCCGAGTTCCGACTGGATCGTCGCGACCGTCAGCACCTCGCCCTTGCCCTTCTCGAACAGCACCATCGCCATCGGCTTGCCGATGTTGTCGCGCGACACGGTGCGCACCGCGCGGCCGCCGGCCGAATCGAGGCGGATGTTGACCGACGGACGCTGGTGTTCGTCGAAGCCGGCCGATGCATCGATGATGCGGTCGCCGGTGAAGATCACGTCCTTCTTCAGCAGCACGGGCGCCTGGATGCCCTGCGTGAACAGTTCCTCGCCGGGAGGCACCGGGTCGTTCGGGTTCGGGTGCGTGTTGATCGGGTCGGCGAGGCGTGCCTCGAGCGTCGCGGTGCGGCCGATGATGTCCTTCGCCTTCGCGGTGTCCTGCACGCCCGGCAGCTCGACGACGATGCGGTCGCTGCCTTGCTGCTGCAGGATCGGTTCCGACACGCCGAGTTCGTTCACGCGGTTGTGGAGCGTCGTCAGGTTCTGCTTGAGCGCGGCGTCCTCGACGGACTTCTGCACGGCCGGCGTGAACGTGCCGACGACTTGCGTGCCGCCGCCGCCGGGCTGGGTCGCCCATTGCAGTTCGGTGACCGACTGCGCGAGCACCTTGCGCGCGTCTTCCGCGGTCTGCGCGTCGCTGAAGTTGACGACGACGGACTGGTCGACGCGGCTCACGCCGCCGTCGCGGATGTTCTTGTCGCGCAGCAGCGAGCGCGCGTCGGATGCGTCGGAGTCGAGCTTCTTCGTGAGCGCGCCCGTCATGTCGACCTGGAGCAGGAAGTGGACACCGCCGCGCAGGTCGAGGCCGAGATACATCGGCAGCGCGTGCAGGGCAGTCAGCCAGCGCGGCGACGCGCTCTGCAGGTTCAGTGCGACGACGTACTGCGGATCGTTCGGGTCGGTGTTCAGCGACTTCTGCAGCAGGTCCTTGACGCGCAGCTGCGTATCGGTGTCCTTCAGGCGCACGCGGATGTTCGCGCCGGTCGCCGTGTTCTCGAAGGTGACGTCGTCCGGCGTGATCTGCGCGGACGCGAGCGCCGATTCGACCTGGGTCAGCGTGGTCGAGTCGAGCTTGACCGTGGCCTTGCCGCTCGACACCTGCACCGCCGGCGCTTCGCCGAAGAAGTTGGGCAATGTGTACAGAAGGCCGATGGCGAGCGCCACGACCATCACGACATATTTCCAGAGTGGATAACGATTCATGAGGGGGCCGAACGGGTGGTTGGCGTGAAAGCGTCGCGTCCGGCGCCGCGACGGCCCGCTCTCTCAGGCGGGCACGGCGCGGGGGGCCGGACGCTCGGTGAAGGGCTTACAGCGACTTGATCGTGCCCTTCGGCAGAATGGTCGTGACCGCAGCCTTCTGCACGGTGATTTCGGTGCCTTCGGCGATCTCGACGCCGATGTAGCCTTCGGTGACCTTCGTCACCTTGCCGACGAGGCCGCCGCTCGTGACGACTTCGTCGCCCTTGGCCATGGCCGCGAGCATGTTGCGGTGCTCCTTCTGACGCTTCATCTGCGGACGGATCATGATGAAGTAGAGCACGCCGAACATCAGGATGAGCGGCAGGAAGCTCATCAGGCTCGATTCGGCGCCACCGGCACCTTGAGCGAAGGCATTGGAAATGAACGGCACGTTGGTCTCTCCGTAGGGGAAGATCGAAAAATAAGCCGGTTATTCTACCACCGGCCCCATGCGCAAACGGCGCAGCAAATGCGCTTTCGGATCAAGCTGTTAAAGCGCGAACCGACACCATTGCGACTTGTTTGGAAAGGCAATTGTAATATTTGGCGGTCGGGTTCGGCAGTTGGAGCGCGTTATTTAGTACACGTCCTATGTGACGAACCGCCGCGCGGCCCGTCGGCCCGTCAGTCGACGCCTCTGGCGCGGTCCTCCGCGAAGCGCTGGCGGAACGCGTCGAACGTATGGGTCTCGATCGCGTCGCGGATCTCGCTCATCAGCTGCAGGTAGTAGTGCAGGTTGTGGATCGTGTTGAGCTGCGCGCCGAGGATTTCGCCGACGCGGTGCAGGTGATGCAGGTAGCCGCGCGAGAAGTTCCGGCACGTGTAGCACGCGCAGCTTGCATCGAGCGGCTTCAGCGAGTTCTTGTGCGTCGCGTTGCGGATCTTCACGTCGCCGAAGCGCGTGAACAGCCAGCCGTTGCGCGCGTTGCGGGTCGGCATCACGCAGTCGAACATGTCGATGCCGTTGGCGACGCCCTCGACCAGATCCTCCGGCGTGCCGACGCCCATCAGGTAGTGCGGCTTGTTGGCCGGCAGCTTCGGGCCCACGTGCCGCAGCACGCGCATCATGTCTTCCTTCGGCTCGCCGACCGACAGCCCGCCGATCGCGAGGCCGTGGAAGCCGAGTTCCGACAGGCCCGCGAGCGATTCGTCGCGCAGGTCCTCGAACATCCCGCCCTGGACGATTCCGAACAGCGCATTCGGGTTGCCGAGCCGGTCGAACTCGTCGAGCGAGCGCTTCGCCCAGCGCAGCGACATGCGCATCGAGTCGGCCGCTTCCTTGTGCGTGGTCGGCACGCCGTCGGTCGCGTACGGCGTGCATTCGTCGAACTGCATCACGACGTCGGAGTTCAGCACCTTCTGGATCTGCATCGACACTTCCGGCGACAGGAACAGCTTGTCGCCGTTGATCGGCGACGCGAACGTGACGCCGTCCTCGGTGATCTTGCGCAGATCGCCGAGCGAGAACACCTGGAAGCCGCCCGAGTCGGTCAGGATCGGCTTGTTCCAGCCCATGAAGCCGTGCAGGCCGCCGTGCGCGTCGATCGTGTCGAGGCCCGGGCGCAGCCACAGGTGGAACGTGTTGCCGAGGATGATCTGGGCGTTGATCTCGTGCAGCTCGCGCGGCTGGATCGCCTTCACGGTGCCGTAGGTGCCGACCGGCATGAAGATCGGCGTTTCGACCACGCCGTGGTTGAGCTTCACGCGGCCGCGGCGCGCGTGGCCGTCGGTCGTCAGCAGTTCGAATTCGAGCCCGTTTGCCGGGCGGTCTTGCACGGGGGCGTGCGTATCGTGATCGTGGGATGAGCCTTCGGTCATCGTGTCGTGCTCCTTGCTACCGGAGAACAGTCCGGCGCATGTTGGACAGGCCGCCGGGTGCCCGGCGGCGGAAAAGGCGGGTGCGGGCCAGCGTGGCTCGCCCAGCGGGAAATCGGGGCGTGAAGATAGTAACGGGGGCGACGGGCATGCGGTGCGGGACCGTCGCGCCCGTCGCGCTTATGCTTGCGGCGCCTCCGGCGTGTCGCGCCGCGTGAGCAGCATCGCGTCGCCGTAGCTGAAGAAGCGGTAGCGTTGGTCGATCGCGTGCCGGTACGCGGCGCGGATCGTCTCGACACCCGCGAACGCGGACACCAGCATCAGCAGTGTCGACTTCGGCAGGTGGAAGTTCGTGACGAGCCGGTCGACCACGCGAAAACGATAGCCGGGCGTGATGAAGATGTCTGTCTCGGCCTGCGTCGCCGCGAGCGGGCGGCCCGCTTCGTCGGCCGCGCGCGCGGCGGCTTCGAGCGCGCGCATCGACGTCGTGCCGACCGCGATCACGTTGCCGCCGCGCGCGCGGGTCGCGGCGATCTTGTCGACGAGCGACTGCGGCAGGTCGTACCACTCGCTGTGCATCCTGTGCTCGGCGATGTTGTCGACGCGCACCGGCTGGAACGTGCCGGCGCCGACGTGCAGCGTCAGCGTCGCGCGCTCGACGCCCATCGCGTCGAGCTTCTCGAGCAGCGGCTGGTCGAAGTGCAGCCCGGCCGTCGGCGCGGCGACCGCGCCCGGATTGCTCGCATAGACGGTCTGGTAGCGCGTTTCGTCGGTCGCGTCGGGATCGTGCTCGATATACGGCGGCAGCGGCAGGCGGCCGTACTGCTCGATCAGCGCGAGGCACGGCTCGGGGAAGTGCAGCGTGAAGAACGGCTCGACGCGCTCGCCGACGGTCACGTCGAACGCATCGGCAAGGCGCAGCGTCGTGCCGGCGCCCGGCGACTTGCTCGCGCGGATCTGCGCGAGCGCCGTGTGCGTGCCCGTCACGCGCTCGATCAGCACCTCGATCTTGCCGCCGCTGGCCTTCTGGCCGAAGAAACGCGCCTTCAGCACCCTGGTATCGTTGAAGACGAGCAGGTCGCCGGGCGCGATGCACGACGGCAGCTCGGCGAAACGGCGGTCGACGAGGCGCGGGGGCTCGACGGTATGGTCGACCTCGAGCAGGCGGCTCGCGGTGCGGTCGGGCAGCGCGGTTTGCGCAATCAGCTCGGGCGGCAGATTGAAATCGAAATCGGAAAGCGTGAACATGCGGGCTGGTTCGAAGCGGCCGGCGGGCGTCGCCGGCGGGGCGGAAACGCGTAAATGGGGCGCGCGAGCCGCTATGATGACGGGATGCGCGGCCTGGCCGGCGTCGTTCGTTCGGACGACGTGAAAGCCGCTATTGTACTTGCCTTGCGAAGCACCCAGACGATCCGATGCCAGTGTCACCACGCCGTTCCACCGCCGCCGTTGCCGATTCCGCCGATCCATTCGACACGGAGGATGTCGCGTTGCCCGCGCATCGCGCGGGGGAGCGCGACGCGCAGGAGCCTGCCGAGCCGCCGCGCGCCGCGCCGCGCCGGGCCGGCCCGACGCGCGGCGCGGC
>NZ_JBFPFS010000080.1:0-13019 GCF_047978125.1 Burkholderia sp. LFS061
AGCGGTCCAGCTTCGACGATCCGTCGCCAACTCAGCAGCCAATCGCATACGAAATCCTTTTGCGCAGCGACCTCGTGATCAAGACGAGGCGTTTTTCAACAGCCTGCTAGCCGCCCGCCGCGGCGTCAGGCCGGCGCGCCCACCAGGATCGCGGCGTTGCCGGGAGGCAGCCGGTTCTGCGCCATCAGCTCGTGCGCATCCGGCAGCGCATCCCATGCGAACGTGCGGGACAGGCACGGCTCGACCTTGCCGCGCTCGACCAACCGGTTCGCTTCGGCGGCCTGCTTCATGTGCGCGAAATGGGAACCCTGGATGCGCTTCTGGTGCATCCATACGTAGCGGGCGTCGAAGGTCAGCTTGTAGCCGGTCGTGCTACCGCAGAACAACACCGTGCCGCCGCGCTTCACCAGGTAGCACGACAGCGGGAAAGTCGCCTGCCCCGGATGCTCGATCACCACGTCGACGTTCTCCCGCCGCCCGAGGCAATCCCAGATCGCCTTGCCGAAGCGCCGCGCCTCGCCGAGCCAGGCGTCGTAGCGCGGCGTCTGGACGTCGGGCAACTCGCCCCAGCAGTCATACCGGCTGCGGTCGATGACGCCCTTCGCGCCGAGCCCGGTCACGAATTCGCGGCGCGCTTCGCTGGACACGACGCCCACCGCCTCCATCCCGTTCAAGCGGCAGAGCTGCACCGCGAACGCGCCGACGCCGCCCGCGGCGCCCCACACCAGCGCGGCGCCGCCCAGCCGCATGCCCGGCGCATGCTGGCCGAACAGCATCCGGTAGGCGGTCGCGAGCGTCAGCATGTAGCAGCCGGCCTCGGCCCAGCCCAACCCGGCCGGCTTCGGCAGCAGCTGGTTCCGATGCACGCGCGTGTACTGCGAGAACGAGCCGTCCGGCGTCTCGAACCCCCAGATCCGCTGGCTCGGCGACAGCATCGGATCGCCGCCGTTGCACTCCTCGTCGTCGCCGTCCACCTGATTGCAATGCACGACCACGTGGTCGCCGACCGCCCAGCGCCGGACGTTGCGTCCGACCGCCCAGACGATGCCCGACGCGTCCGAGCCGGCGACGTGGAACGGATGCCCGTGAATGCCGAGCACCGATTGCGGCATGCCGGCCGCCGCCCACACGCCGTTGTAGTTGATCCCCGCCGCCATCACGTAGACCAGCACCTCGTCGTCGCCGATCGTCCAGACCGGCACCACTTCCCTCTGGAACGCGCGGTGCGGCGGCCCGTGGCGATCCGCGCGAATCGTCCACGCATGCATGAGACGCGGCACGACACCGAGCGGCGGCATTTCGCCGATGTCGTACAGCGCCTTGATCGTTTCCCTGCTCATGGTGTCTCCTTCGTTGTTGTGCGTACGCGCCGTGTCACGGCTGCGTCGAGCGTTCGGCGCGCGGGGCGGCGGCCTCGACCACGACGTGCACGCGCGTCGCCGCGCGCCGGGCATGGCGGTTGGCCGCCAGCGTGACGATCAGCGCGGCCAGTTCGCACAGCCCGCCGATCGCGCCGATGTCCGCCACGGAGCTGTACGCGACGATGAACGACCCGAGCGCCGCGCCGAGCGCGAAGCCGAGATACGTGAACGACGAATTGAGCGACAGCGAGACCGGCGCGACGTCGAGGCCGGCGATGCCGATCAGCTTGGTCTGCTGGGCCGGGTTGAACGCCCAGCCGGCCGCGCCCCACGCGGCGATCGCGACCAGGATCGCGACGCGTGCATGCGCCGGCTCCAGGTGCAGCGCGCTGGCGGTCAGGCTCTCGTACGACAGCATCATCACGACCAGGCAGACGATCAGCACCTTGCCGCTGCCGAGGCGGTCGATCGCACGGCCGCTGATGAACACGCCGATGCCGGCGAACACGCCGTACAGCAGCAGCACGGCGCCGACTTCCGCGTCGCTGAAGCCGGGGCGGCCCGTCAGGAACGGCGCGAGATACGGGTAGATGGTCCAGATGCCCGCGGCCCACAGGGTCGTGATGAGCAGCGTGACCAGCACGGCGGGCTGCCGCCCGACTGCCACGCGCTGCGCGAGCGACGGCACCGACAGGTTCGCGCCGATCCCGCGCGGCAGGCCCGCCACCACCCCGAGCGTCACGATCGCGGACAACACGCCGATGCCGGCGAATGTCGCGCGCCAGCCGAAGTGGCCGCCGATCCACGCGCCGAGCGGCACGCCGAGCGCGACGGCGATCGTGATCCCGCCATGGACGGTCGCGAGCGCGCGCCCCCTGCGCTCCGGCGCGACGAGCGAGCCGGCGAGCGCATTTGCGCTCGGCATGTACAGGCCGGCCGACACGGCCAGCAGCACGCGCGCGGCCAGCAGCGACAGATAGCCGGGCGACGCGCAGGCCGCGAAGTTGGCCGCGGAGAAGCACAGCAGCGCGACGATCAGGAAGCGCCGTCGATTGACCCCCGCGCTGACCGTCGTCAGGATCGGCGAGCTGATCGCATAGGAGATCGAAAAGACGGTGACGAGCTGCCCCGCCGCCGCGAGGCTGACGGACAGATCCTTCGCGATGATCGGCAGCAGCCCGGCGAGCATGAATCCTTCGGTGCCGATCGCAAAGGCGCCCAGCGCCAGGAAATACAGCGATGCGTTCTGTTTCAGTTCGGCGGCTGACGCCATGAAATCGTCTCCCTGCTGATGAATCCGGATAGTGGGCGCGCTTGCGCGCCGCCGGTGTTCGCCCGCGCCGGCCTGACGGCGCGGCGCGGGGAAACCGGGTCTGCATGATGCCGCGCCGCGGCGGCGCGCGCCCGCCTGCTGCTTGCGCGGGCGCGTTGCTTCAGCGCGCGGTCGACGAGCTGGACGGGCTGAACACGTCCTGGCCCGTCTGCACGTGGCTCCACGTGAACTGCGCGTTCGACTGCGCGAAATGCCACAGCGCGGAAATGGTCGGCACCTGGTTCTGCGTGCGGCACAGACCCGACCACGACGTCACCGTGCCGTAGTTGCCCCAGTTCACCGCGAACGACACCAGCGTGACGTTGTCCTGGCCGTTCTGCGCCGGTGCGGTGTTGGTCCAGCCGACCAGCGGGAATTGCTGCCCGCTCGTGCCCGACGGCGACCGGTAGGTGCCGGTGATCGCGCCCGTCACCGGATCGACCGACTGGATGTTCATCGTCGAGCCAAGCTGGTTGCCCCACGAGCCGACCAGGCTGGCGCACGACGGCGTGCCGGCCCAGGCCGGCGCCGGCATCATGCCCAGCATGAGAGCGGACGAGGACAGCGCACCGACGGTCGCGAACGACATGAGCATCTTTTTCACTTTTTCATCTCCTTGGTCATGAATGTGCGGATCGTTGCTCCCCGCTGCCGCTCCGCACGAACGGCAGCGTTCGCCTGCAATTCGGGTGCCCCCGCCAGTCCCGGCCGGGCGCACGTCACCGACGTCAGGCCGGCTGGGCCAGCGCGAGCCGCGCCAGCACCACGTCGACCACGCTGCGGGGCGCGTCCTTCACGAAGTAATGCCCGCCGTCGATCTCGCGCACGTCGACCGCGCCCGCGAAGTGCTGCCGCCACGCGTCGATCTCGGCGGCGGTGACGACGTGGTCGTGCGTGCCGCCGAGGATCGTCGCGGGCACCGCCAGCGGCGCGCGCCCCTCGTGGACATAGGAGTTCAGCAGCGCGATCTCGGCCCGCAGGCTGGGCAGGAACACGTTCAGCAGTTCGCTGTCCGCGAGGACCTGTTCCGGAATGCCGCGCAGGCGCTTCAGCCCCTCGATGAATTCCGCTTCCGGCAGGCCCGCGATGTCGCCGACAGGGTTGTGCAGGTGCGGCGCCGGATACGCGGCCAGGAACAGGTGCTCCGGTGCGGGCGCCCCCGCGTCGCGCAACGCATGCGCAAGCCCGAACGCCAGCAGCGCGCCGAGGCTGTGCCCGTAGATCGCGTACGGTGCGTCGAGACGCGGCAGCAGCGCATCGCGCAACGCGTCGACCAGCGCCGGATAGCGGGAATGCGCCGCTTCGGCGTGGCGCGGCGGCCGGCCCGGAAGCTGCAGCGCCTGCAGTTCGATCTCCTCGGGCAAGTGCCGGATCCAGCCGGAAAACACCGAGCCCAGGCCGCCGAGGAACGGGATGCAGAAGATCCGCAGACGCGGCGCGCGCGACGGCCGCGGCACGAGAAACCACTTGCCCGCCTCCGCCGCCGGCGCGGCAACGGTCTGCGCCGGCGGCGGCGCATCGGCCGGACGGTCCGATGCGCCGAGCTGCTGCGTCAGGAATTCGGCGAGCGCGTCGATCGTCGGATGACGCCACAGCACCGCGGACGACAGCGGCAGGCCTACCTCGCTCTCGATCCGGTTGCGCAGTTCGAGGCCCGTCAGGGAATCCAGCCCGGCCTGCGGAAAGGTCGTCGCGGGCGTCAGCGCGGCTTCCGGCACCCGCAGCACCGCGGCGGCATGCCGGCGCAAAAGGGCCTGGATCAGCTCGCGCCGCATCGCCGGCGGCGCGTCCTTGAGGCGCGCCTGCGCCGCGCCGTGGCCCGGCCGCGCGGCGGCGCTGTCGCGCACGATGTCGAAGCGAGGCTGCATCGCCACCGCGGGCGACGCGTCGAGCCAGCGCGCGGCGTCGAACGGGAACACGCCGACCACCGGCTCGTCGCGCTTCATCAGCATGCCGAGGTAGCAGTGCGACTCGCCGGTCGTCAGGCTGGCCGCGCCACGCTCCGCGAGGCGCGCGCCGCGGTCGCCGCGGGCTGCCGCAAGACCGGCGTCCGAGAACGGTCCCCACTGGAGGCTGAGTGCCGGCAAGCCCTGCCCGCGCCGCCACGCGGCGAGCGCATCGAGGCACGCGTTCGCCGCGGCATAGCTCGTTTGCGACGGCGAAGGCAGCAAGGCCGCCGCCGACGAATAGACGACGAAATGATCGAGTGCGCGCCCGGCGGTCAGCTCGTGCAGGTGCCATGCGGCGTCGGCCTTCGGGCCCAGCACGCGCCGGTACGCGTCCGGCGTCTGGGTGTCGACCAGCGCGTCGTTCAGCACGCCGGCCAGGTGATACACGCCGCGCAGCGGACCGAAGCCGGCGTCGATCGCGTCGAGTTCGCGTGCGAGGTCCGCGCGCGACGCCACGTCGATCGCGACCGTCCGCACCTCGGCGCCCTGCCGCCGCAATTGCTCGGCCTGCGCCTGCGCCTCCGCGCCCGCGGCCGAGCGCCCCATCAGGACGATCCGCCGCGCGCCGTTCGCGACCAGCCAGCCGGCGAGCGCCGCGCCGAGGCCGCCGGTGCCGCCCGTGATCAGGTGGGTGCCGCGCAGCAGCGGCGCCGGCCCGCCCGGCTCGGCGACGACGAGATCGGGGTCCTGCATGGCCAGCGCCAGCTTGCCGACGTGCTGCGCCGCCGCCATCTGCCGGAACGCGTCGGCGGCGCGGGACACCGGCAGCACCGTGGTCGGCAGCGACGCGAGCTCGCCCTGCGCGAACGCGTCCAGCACCCGCCGGAACAGCGCGGCGAACTGCTCGGGCCGTTCCCGCTGCAAGCCGCCCAGGTCGATCGCCACGAAGCGGAGCCGCTTCTTGAAGTGACGCATCGACAGCCGGCCGTCCTCATAGATGTCTCGCTTGCCCAGTTCGAGGAACCAGCCGTCGGCGGCCAGCACCCGCAGGTTCTGCTCGATCGCCGCGCCCGCGAGCGAATTGAGCACCATGTCGACCCCGCGCCCGCCGGTCGCGTCGAGCGTCGCGCGCTCGAACGTCGCGTTGCGCGAATCGAACACGTGCCGCACGCCGAGCTCGCGCAGCAACTGGCGCTTGGCTTCGCTGCCGGCCGTCGCGATCACCTCCGCGCCGAGCGACAGCGCGAGCTGCACGGCCGCCAGCCCCGTGCCGCCCGTCGCCGAATGGATCAGCACGCGCTGCCCCGCGCGCAGCGACGCGACCTCCTTCAGCGCGTACCACGCGGTCATCGATGCGATCGGCAACGCGGCCGCCTGCGCCGCCGACAGCGTGTCGGGCTGCGGCGCCACCAGCGCCGCGTCGACGCACGCGTGGCTCGCGAAGCAGTGCGCGCCGATCGCGACCACCCGCTGCCCGACCGCCACGGTCGACACGCCCGGGCCGACGCGCGACACGACCCCGGCGCATTCGCTGCCGAGTGCGACCGAGCGCTCGTCGTCGGCGAGGAAGAAGCCCATCGCACGCATCACGTCCGCGAAATTGAGCGCGGCCGCGTCGATCTCGATTTCCACCTCGCCGGCCCGCGGTTCGACGCGCGGCGTCGCCCGCAGCTTCATCGAACCCAGCACGCCCGGCCGGTCGATCTCGACGCGATAGGGTTCGCCGGCCAGCCGGCTGCCCGGCTCGCGCTCTTCGCCGAGCGGCCGGCGCGCCAGCCTGCCGACCCAGCGCGCCGCGCGCAGCGCGACTTCCGTTTCGGCGGACCCGCCGGCCAGCTCGTCGGCCAGCCGCTCCGCTTGCGCGTGCGCGTCGCACGGATCGACATCGATGCACCGCACGTGCCATTCCGCGTGCTCCGCCGACAGCGCGCGCGCCAGCCCCCAGAGGCCGGCATCGCCCAGCGCCGCGCGGGCCGGCGCGGACTGGCCGGCGACGGCCTGCGCGCCGGCCGACACGAAGCTCAGGCGCGGCGCCTCGCGGCCGTCGAACGCGGCAAGGACGGCCTGCACGAGGCGGAGCGCATCGATGCTCGCCCGGATCGCCGGATCGCCGCCAGCGTCGCCCGCGAGCGCACGCTCGACGCTGTCGCCGATCCAGACGATCGAGCGCGTGCCGTGCCCGTCCGATTCCGCCCACGCGCGCAATGCGACCGCCGGAAACGGCATGCCGTCGTCGGGCATCCAGTGCAGCAGCGCAGCGCCGCCGAGCCGCGCCCGCAGCCGCTCCAGCCACGCTCCGGATGCGTCGCGGCAGGCGGCCACGATCAGCCAATCGCGCGGCGCGGCTTGCGCCTCGGCCGGCAACGGCTGCTCGATCCATGCCTGGCCATGCAGCCAGCGCCCCTGCGCGGGCAGCGCCGCATCGGCGCGCTCGGGGCTCAGCGCGCGCAGCCCGACGATTCGCGCCACCACGCGGCCCGCCGCGTCCCACACGACCAAATCAGCCGTCGACGCGTCGCCGTCGAGCGCGCGCACCCCGTGCACCCAGGCGGGCGCGCCCGCGCCGGCGACGATCGTCGCCCGTTCGACGGAGACCGGCACCCGGGCCGGCTCGCCGTGCCGGAAGCCTAGCCACGCCAGCCCGTGCAGGCACGCATCGAGGTTGAATGCGTCCGGCTGCGCGGCGCCGCCGTCGGCCAGCCTCGCGACGAACGCATCGTCCGCCCACCAGAGCCGCTCGACGCAGCGAAACCGCGGGCCGTATTGCAGCCCCATCCCGTCGAGCGCGTCATACAGCGTCGCGCCGTCCACCTCGTCGCGCATGCGCGCCTGCGCGTCGGCAAACCCCGGCTGCGCGCCGTCGTCCGCCGGGCCGCTCGCGCGGGTCAGGCGGGTCACGCGGCCGCCCGCATGCTCGACCCAGCGGTCGTCGCGCTCGCTGTCGCGACTGCTCACGCGCCAGCCTGCTGCGTCGGGCGATTCGTCGACCAGCACGAGCTGCAGCGGCCGCGGCTCGGTCGCGTCGTCAGGCAATGCCAGCACTTGCCGGAACACGACGTCGGTGACCGCCAGATCCTGGTCCGGCCAGCGCGCCAGCGCGGCCTGCAGCGCCAGCCGCAGGAACCCCGTGCCAGGCAGCAGCGCGCTGCCGTCGATGCGATGCTGCGCGACGAGCGGATGCCCGACGCTCAGCCAGCCGTCGGCCACCAGGGTGCCGGCCTGGCACGCGATCGCGCGCGCGGCGCCGAGGATCGCGTCGGTGTGCCCGTCCGCGCCCGCCGCGCGCCGATAGACGGGCAGCGGAAACTCGACGTGCTCCCAGCTGCGCGGCGGAATCTCGGCCACCCGGCCGGGCGCGCGCTCGACGTCGAGGCGCGCGCCGTGCGCGAACAGCCGGCCGGCGGCCAGCAGCGCCGTGCGTGCCTGCGGGGCATCGTCGTTCATCGCGCATGCGACGCAGCCGTCGACGCCCGCCTGTGCCAGCGCATCCTCGATGGAGGCGCTCAGCGCCGGACGGGGCGAGATTTCCAGGAACAGCCGGTAGCCGCGCGCGATCAGTTTTTCGAGCGTCGGGTAGAGCAGCACCGGTTGCCGCAGATTGGCGGCCCAGTAGTCGGGCGTCAGCGTCGCGCCGTCGATCTCGTCGGCCGTCACCGTCGAATACAGCGGGATCTCCGCCGCGCGCGGCGAAATGGCGGCCACCCCGGCCTTCAGCGGCGCGAGCAGCGGCTCCATGAACGCGCTGTGCGACGCGTAGTCGACCCGCAGCCTGCGGCAGAACACGCCGCGCGCCTGCCACGCGCCGACGAGCGCATCGATCTCGGCTTCCTCGCCGGACACGAGCGTCGACGCCGGCCCGTTGCACGCGGCGAGGGTCACGGCCCGGCCTTCGGCTGCGACCTGCGCCTCGACTTCCGCGCGGCTCATCGCGAGCATCGCCATCGCACCACCCTTTGCCGAGACGCCGAGGCGGCTGCGCTCGCACATGATGCGCGCGGCATCGTCGATCGACAGCGCGCCGGCGACGGCCGCCGCGCTCACCTCGCCCATGCTCTGCCCGACGACCGCGTCGAAGCGCACGCCGAGCGCCCGCAGGTGGGCGGCCAGCGCAACCGCGACCGAGAACAGCAGCGGCTGGACGGTGGCCGCGTCGAGCGCCGCGAAGGCCGCTTCGCCGGCGGCAAGCGCGTCGCGCATCACGCGCCCCGAATGGCGCTCGACCGCCTGCGCGCACTCATCGAATCCACGGGCGAACGCGGGGCTCGTCGCGATCAGTTCGCGCCCCATCCCGACCCATTGCGCGCCTTGCCCGGAAAACACCGCGACGACGCCGCGCTCGCCGGGCAGCCGCTCGCCGCGCATGACCTCCGCCGGCGCCGCGCCGTCCGCGAACGCGTTCAGCTGCGCCGCGAGTTCGGCCGCGTCGCAGCCCGCGACCGCGATGCGCAGCGCGCCCGGATTGCGCCGCGCGCGTGCCGTGTGGCAGAGCTCGCGCCACTGCGCGGGCGCATCGGCGAGACGGCGCGCGAAGCGCCGCGCCTGGTCGCGCAGCCCCGCCTCCGACGCGGCGCTCAGGAACACGGCATCCGCGTCGCCGGGCAGGGGCGCCGCGGCCTCGGCGGGCGACGGCGGCTGCTCGATGAGCGCGTGCGCGTTCGTGCCGCTGAAGCCGAACGAGCTGACGCCCGCGATCCGGCTGCCGGACGGGTTGAGCGGAAACGGCGTGGGCACCGTCGGCACCTGCAGCCGCTCGGCCTCCCAGTCGAAATGCGGATTGAGTCCGTTCAGGTGCAGGTTCGGCGGAATCGTCGCGTGCCGCAGCGCGAGCACCGCGCGCAGCAGCCCGGCCAGTCCTGCGCCCGCTTCGAGATGACCGATGTTGGTCTTCGCGGAGCCGACCCACAGCGGTGACGCGCGATCGATGCCGTAGGCCGCCGCAGCAGCGGAGAGTTCGATCGGATCGCCCAGTTCGGTCCCGGTGCCGTGCGCCTCCAGGTAGCCGACGTCGCTCGGGCTCAGTTTCGCGCGCGACAGGCACGCGCGTAGCAGCTCGGTCTGCGCGAGCCGGTTCGGCGCGGTCAGCCCGTTGCTGCGTCCATCCTGGTTGAGCGCCGTCTCGCGCACCGACGCGAGGATCCGATCGCCATCCCGCAGCGCATCGCCCAGCCGCTTCAGGACCAGTACGACGCAACCTTCGCCGCGCACGTAGCCGTCCGCGTCCGCCGAGAACGCACGGCACCGCCCGCTCGGCGACAGCGCATTGAGCTTCGCGAGCGCCACCGAGGATTCCGGGCCGGCGCTCACGTGCACGCCGCCCGCGAGCGCGATGCGCGTCTCGCCCTTGCGCAGCGCCTGGCATGCCAGGTGCAGCGCGACCAGCGACGACGAGCAGGCGGTGTCGATGCTGAGCGCCGGCCCCTGGAAGCCGAACGTGTAGGCGAGCCGCCCGGACGCGGTGGCGAGCGACGCGCCGGTTGCCGAGTAGGTGTCGGCGGACTCGGTCGCGAACCGGTGCACGAAATCGTTCGCGCAGATCCCGACGTAGACGGCGGTGTCGCTGCCGCGCAAGCCGTCGATGTCCAGCCCCGCGTGGTCGAGCGCCTCGTACGACACTTCGAGCAGTTGCCGCTGCTGCGGCTCCATGCGCTCCGCCTCCCGCGCGGAGAGGCCGAACGCGGCCGGATCGAAACGGTCCGCGCCGTCCAGCACGGCCATCGCGTCGCTGTATACCTTGCCCGCCGCGTTGCGATTCCGGTCGAACAGGCCCGGGGCGTTCCAGCGCGCCTCAGGCAGCCCGGATACCGCATCGCCGCCGCTTGCCAGCAACGCCCAATAACTGTCGAGATCGACGACGCCGCCCGGCAGCCGGCAAGCCGCCCCGACGATCGCGATCGGCTCCGAGCGCTCGCGCTCGACCGCCTCCAGCTTGAGCCGGCTGCGTTCGAGCGCCGACAGCGCGCGCAACAGCGAAGAATCAGCACCCATTGCCGTCATCACAGATGTCCTTCCAATGCAGAGATTTCCCGTTCGAGCCGGGCGACCAGTTCGTCCCCGGACAGGTCGGTCCGCGCGACCGGCGCGGGCGCTGCGCCCGTCTTGTCCGTCTTGTCCTCGTCGCCCGCCAGCGCGGCGAGATGCGCGGCAAGCGCCTCGATGCTCGGGTAGTCGAACGCGATCGTCGGCGCGAGGCGCCGGCCCGTGAGCGCGCATAGCTCGTTGCGCAGTTCCATCGCCATCAACGAATCGAGGCCCAGTTCGCGCAACGGCATCCGCACGTCGAGCCGCGTCGACGGCCGGGTGCCGGTCACCTTGCGCACCGCCTGCTCGACCAGCGCGCGCGGATCGACGTCGCGCTCCGGCGCGGCGGCGGCCGGCGACGATCCGGCCGGCGGGCTCCCGACGTCCGCCAGCAGCGACGGGCGCACGACGCGCGCCTGCGCGAGCGTCGCCCAATCGGCCGCGATCACCGCGACCTGGCTATCGGGGGCGCGCAGCAGCCGCGCGAGGCTGGCCATGCCGCTCGCCGGCTTCAGCAGGAACTGGCCTTGTGCGCGCAGCCGGCGCAGCGCGGGGGCCTCCATCGAGCCCGCCATGCCGGCTCCGCTCCAGCCGCCCCAGTTGACGGCAAGGGCCGGCAGGCCGAGGCGGCGGCGGTGCTGGACCAGCGCGTCGAGATAGCCATTGGCCGCCGCGTAGTTGCCCTGGCCCGCTGCGCCGAGCGTCGACGCGATCGACGAGTAGACGACGAAGAAGTCCAGCGGCACCCGCGCGGTCCGCTCGTGAATCCAGCGTGCACCGTCCGCCTTGGGCGCGATCACGCGGCCGTAGCGCATCTCGTCGAGCGCGCTCAGCGGCGCGTCGTCGAGCGTGCCGGCGGCGTGCAGTACGCCCCGCAGCGGCGGCCAGCCGTCCGCGAGCGCGGCGAACAGGCTGTCGACATCCGCCTCGACGCCGACGTCGGCAGGCGTCCAGCCGCACCGCACGCCGCGCGCCGACAGGTGTTCGAGCAGCGCGTCGAGCGCCGCGTTGCGGGTGCGCGAGGCCAGCATCAGGTGCCTGGCGCCGCGCTCGACCAGCCATTGCGCGGCTTCCCGGCCGAGCGCGCCGCTTGCGCCGGTGACGAGGTAGGTCGCGCCGGCCGGCAACGCATCGGCGTCGTCGTCGGCGACGCGCAGCACGACCTTGCCCACGTGACGGCCCTGCGCCATCGTGCGGAACGCCGTGCGAGCGGCGCGCAGCGGATGGACCGTGCGCGGCAGCGGCTGCAGCTCGCCGCGCGCGAACATCGCCTGCAGCTCGCCGAACAGCGCCTCGATCCGGTCGCCCGGCACGTCGGCAATGTCGAACGGCAGGTAGCGCGCGCCCGGATGATGCGCGGCGACGCGCGCCGGCGGCCAGATCTCCGCCTTGCCCATTTCCAGGAAGACACCCGACGGGCACAGCGCGCGCAGGCTTTCCGGGATGAAGTCGCCGGTCAGCGCGTTGAGCACGGCGTCGACGCCGCGGCCGCCGGTTCTCGCGAGAATCTCGTCGGCAAATCCCAGGCTGCGCGAATCGAAGCGATGCTCGACGCCCAGCCGCTCCAGCACACCGCGCTTGCCCGCGCTCGCGGTGGCGAACACCTGCACGCCCATGCGTTGCGCCAGCTGGACCGCCGCGAGGCCGACGCCCGTGGCGGCGGCGTGAATCAGGATGCGCTGGCCGCGCGCGAGACCGCCGAGCGTCGTCAGCGCATGGTGCGCGGTCAGGAAGGCGACGGGCACGGTGGCCGCCGCCTCGAACGACCAGTCGTCGGGCATCCGCGCCACGTAGCGGGCGTCGACGACCGCATGCGACGCGAAGCTCCCGTCGGCCATCGCCATCACGCGGTCGCCGACCCGCAGCGTCGTCACGCCATCGCCGATCGCGGTAACCACACCGCTCAACTCGCCGCCGATGCCGTTCGCGCTCGCCGGCAGCTTGCCGAGCACGCGCAGTACGTCGCGGAAATTGAGGCCGGCGGCGCGCACCGCGATCGCGACCTCCCCGCGTTCCGGCCGCGGCGTCGCGCAGGCGGCCAGCGCCAGCGACTCCAGCCGGCCGTCGGCCGCCGCCGCGAGCCGGTACGACGCCGCGGACGGCACGGCCAGGCTGTCGTCGCCGGCAGCCATCCGCAGCCGCAACGCGTAGCGGCGCGCACGCAGGCACACATCGGTCTCGCCGTCGGTGCGCCACAGCTCCGGCCAAAGCGCGTCCGCCGCCGCGTCGTCCGGCAGGCCGCGCGCCAGGTCGACGTTGGTGCAGCGCAGGTCCGGGTATTCGACCGCGAGCGTGCGCCCCAGCGCCGCGATCGCGCCGGCCGCCGGCACGCCCGGCTCCGGATCGTCGGCCGGCGACCACGCGCCCGCGGTCACGAGCCAGAGCTTGAACCCCGGCGCCAGCAGTGCCGCGGCGAGCGCGACGGCCAATGCGCCGACG
>NZ_JBFPFS010000081.1:0-12264 GCF_047978125.1 Burkholderia sp. LFS061
GCTTGCTGTTTGAACTCCGGGGAAAACGTACGTCGTTGCTTGCTCATCAGACACCTCTTCATGGCGAACATTCTCGCCTAAATCAGTGTCCGGATTCATTAGACCACTACATAATTCTCGGCGCCGTAATGCGGCACTGCCGCTAGAATTAGCTCCTCTCTGTGTTTCTTGGTCCCGCCTTCTGTTTGGAGGGGCGGGACATTTTTTTGTCGTGCCGAGATGACGGGAGACCATCATTGTTCGGTGGCAGAGTCAAAAATCGAGCAAAGGTGAGAAATGCAAAGCTACGTCCCTGATTGCGGCATCTACACTCTAACCTTCTTGCTGGTCGCGATTCCTTTTCGAATCTAATGTGCGGCGGTTTCGGCCCAAGCTATTCGGCGAAATTTCAAGTTCGATCGAAAGTCGATACCAACTTATCGCGAGATGGTATTTCACCCCAAGCATTGGCTTCGATGGACCTCGCGTCAGTGGTTGAAATGCTGCTGACCCTGACCCAAGAAATAGTCCGGTTCAAAAGTAGAGAAATTCGGCATGATGTGTCCGAGCAGACACGAAGGCCATGCCATGAAGACGAGCAAGTTTACGGAAGAGCAGATCGCATTTGCACTGAAGCAAGCCGAGCTGGGTACGAAGGTCGAAGAGATCTGCCGCAAGCTCGGAATTAGCGAGGCGACTTTCTACAATTGGAAGAAGAAATTCGGAGGGTTGGGACCTTCCGAGTTGCGCCGGTTGCGCCAGCTCGAAGAGGAAAACGCGAAGCTGAAGCGACTCGTGGCGGACCTGAGCCTGGACAAGGCCATGCTGCAGGACGTACTCGCAAAAAAGCTCTGAAGCCTGCCCGTCGGCGCATGTTGATCGATGAGTTGCGTGATCGCTATCGAACGAGTCTGACGAAGACCTGTGCGTTGTTTGGCATGTCTCGTTCGCTGTATCGGTATCAGTCAGTCGCACGCGATTCGTCGGCACTGCTCATGCGTATCAAGGAGATCACCGCCACGCGCGTGCACTACGGGTATCGACGCGTTCACGTGGTTCTGCGACGGGAAGGCTGGAGAGATAATTGCAAGCGCGTCTACAGGCTGTATCGCGCGGAAGGCCTGTCGCTGCGGCATAAGCGGCCGCGGCGCAACAAGTCGGCACGACTACGGCAGCCCAAGCATATGGTGACTACGATCAACGAAATCTGGAGTATGGATTTCGTTGCCGATGCACTGTTCGATGGAAGACGTCTTCGGACACTGACCGTCGTCGACAACTACACACGGGAATGCTTGGCCATCGAGGTCGGCCAAAGTCTGAAGGGTGAGCACGTGGTCGGAGCGTTGACGCGTATCACCGCCATGCGCGGACACCCGGCCACGATCAAGGTCGACAATGGCAGCGAGTTCATCTCGAAGGCAATGGATCGCTGGGCCTATGAACATGGCGTTGAACTGGATTTCAGCCGACCGGGCACGCCCACTGACAACGCCAAGGTCGAAAGCTTCAACGGGCGCTTCCGGCAGGAATGTCTGAACGCGCATTGGTTCTTGTCATTGGCCGACGCGCAGAGCAAAATCGACGACTGGCGCACGTACTATAACGAGGTTCGTCCCCACTCCGCATTGCAGTGGATGACGCCTGCCGAATTCGCCCGTCAGGCAAGGGAATCCGCCTCGCCTGACAACTCAACCAAGCCGGAAATCTCCACTTCCGACCGGGACTAATTCTGGTTCAGGGTCATTTAACCTCGGACTCTAACTGCAGTCCGGACTAAAACCGGGGGCAGGTCACTGCCAGGAATAGGTGTGCTGATTTCATATGACGTACTGCAATGCACGTCGCTTCGGCCGCGAGGTTCCGATCCAGCTTTGAGCGACTTTATTAGTATGAAAAATTTGAGAAACTTCTCGTGCAGCTGCAATGGCTTTGCGAGATAAGATTCGCGATGCTGCGTCTTTCTGGGTAAGCAGCAGCGTTGGGGAAGAGCCCGCCTCTGCACATGGAGGCGGGCTTTTTTCTGCCCTTCTTATAGGCGGGCAAAAAAATGCCGCCCCTGTGGAGCGGCATCAAGGGCAAAGCACCTGCTTTGCCACACGAGGTGACTGCGTCTGAGGGGTATGACGTAGCCGATACCGAGTGTGTCGGAATACCGACGTAGGCGCAGCAAGAATCATCTCTGATTTTGCAAAAAATACTTTCGCTGAGTGGCTCGGCAAGCGTCGATAACCAGTGAGAGTTTCTCGCGATCAAAATATCTCGTCACAAGCATCATGCAGGCCCTGGTCAAAGTTTGACCGGCGGCCAATCGATATAGGTCGACTGCTCCATCCAGCCGATCTCCAGACCCTTGGGAGGGGCGCGAGAGATTTCCAGATACAGCCACCTTCAAAGGTAGGGTCTGTCTGGAGAGGCTGCCTTCATTCGTGGAGCGGATGAAGGGAATCGAACCCTCGTCATAAGCTTGGAAGGCTTCTGCTCTACCATTGAGCTACACCCGCGCGAATGGGCATTTCCGACTGCTGCCCAAGCTTATCTTTAGCGTTGGCAAAAAAGATGCCGCCGTAGGCGGCATGCAAAGAGTCGAAAAGTCCTGAGAGCTCATCCTACATGATGAGCAGATGCGATCATAAGGGAGTTGAGTGGCTCAAGTGTTCGAGAAACCTCTTGATTTTGCGGACTCCGAGATCACTCTCGTAGAGTCAAGGCGCATCGCGTCCGAAAAGAAACCAGCCCCACGAAGAGGTTGGTTTCGGGCCGGTCTTTCCCGGCGGTCGGTTGCGCTGCTATGCGTGAGTATTGCCGGCCCTCGCGCGGGCGAGTATCAACGGTTTCCGGCTGCAGTTCCATCGAACATCGCCGACACGAATATTAACTGAGAATTACCGTCTGCTGAATAGTCGATCGTTTCTTCAAGTCACTCGCAACGGTGACAAATGACGCGCGAAACCGTCGATTGAGTCGAGTGCCAAACACAGCGCAAAACTATGCCAAATCTGGCGCGTCGTTACAGGTACCTCGGTAAAACAGTAAGCGGGATCGGCCGATCAGGCAGGCATGACAGCCGCCTTCGCATCGAAGACAGTATTTCGAGTGACCAGTGCCCAGGCGGTACGCGCCAGCTTGTTCGCGAGAGCACAGGCTACGACATTGGAGTGGCGTCGCGCCAGCAAGGCACGAACCCAATCGGCAAGTGGGCCGCTCTGGCGCTCGAGTCGCTGCATGTAAGCTCGAGCGCACTGAACCAGCAAGCGCCGGATGTTTTTATCACCCCGCTTGCTGATCCCCAGCAGGTTGGCTCTGCCGGCCGTGCTGTATTGGCGTGGCACGAGACCAATCGATGCCGCGAAGTCCCGGCTGCATCCGTACTGCTTGCCGTCGCCCATCTCGGCGCTCAACACGCTCGCCGTTATCGGGCCGACTCCGGGAATCGTCAGCAGACGCTGACCGAATTCATCGTCGGCAAGTTGGCGGGTCATCTCCTTGTCGATCTCGCCGATCTGCTCGCTCAGGTACTTGAAGTGCACATGCAGGCGTTCGAGGATGGCGACGAGGCGCGGTGGCAGTGAATGATCGGCGAGCACGGCCGGCAAGCGTTTGATAACGGCGTTGCCGATAGGCAGGCTGATGCCGAACTCAAGCAGAAAGCCGTGCATCTGATTGACGGCTTTAACCCGATCACGCACCAGCGAATCGCGGACCCGATGCAGGGCTGACAGCGTCTGCTGTGATTCCGTCTTTGGTGTCACAAATCGCATGGCGGGGCGCGAGGCCGCCTCGCAGATCGCCTCGGCGTCCAAGAAATCGTTCTTGTTGCTCTTGACGAAAGGCCGCACGAACTGCGGCGAGATCAGCTTGACCCGGTGCCCGAAGCTGACCAGCTTGCGAGCCATGTGATGCGCACCGGCGCACGCTTCCACGACCACTGTGCAGGCGTGGAACTTGGCGAAAAACTCCAGGAGCTGCTTCCGTCCCACCTTCTTGCGAAACACGGCTTTGCCGTGCCGATCCTGACCGTGAAGATGAAACGAATGTTTTCCCAGATCGATTCCTGCCAGTGTCACGTCTTGCATGATGGCCTCTCCAGAAAGGAAACACCCTGCAGCGTAGTCCGCCTGCAGGGTGGGGGTGACCATCTCATTACTTCATGTGCAGTTCGTCGATTCGTCGCGTCAGCAACTGATCGGCCTCGCTGACAGGCCGCGCCCGATAATACGCGCTCGATCTCGCGATACCAACAAGTCGGACCTGCTGCGAAACAGGCAACGCATGGCCACGGTCAATCATCGCTTTGCGCTCAGCAATCCCGCCTTGGTGAGCGCGCCGCTTAAAAAATCATTTTCCAGGCTGAGTTGGCCGATCTTGGCGTGCAGGGTTTTCACGTCTACCGGTGGCTCGCTCGAAACCGCGCCGGCCGCTCCGAACACGTCGGCCGCGCGCTCCTGCAACTGCCGTTTCCATTCCGTGATCTGGTTCGGATGCACATCGAACTGTTGTGCCAATTCGGCCAGCGTCCGCTCGCCTTTGACCGCTGCCAGCGCCACCTTTGCTTTGAACGCCGCTGAGTGCGTGCGTCGGGTTCGTTTCGTCATTTCCTCGGTTCCTTTGCCTGCATTATCGCGGGCTCAGGCCCCGGCCGTTCCACTTATCCCACTGTCCAATTTTGCGCCGCCACCTCTGCCCGGCCGTCGTACACCACATTTGACATTAGCTGTTCGATAAGTCGAACCCCTGTTTCGGGATTCGCACGAAGTGCTCAGATCCGACCGAAACGGTTATTCACCTTCCTCCGGAAACCCTGTCCGACTTCAACCAAAATCACTGTTCGGCTTCGCCGAAATATGCAGAAGGCGCACAAATTGAGATGATTCTCACTTTCCGGTGCTCTATTTGTATCTAGTATGTGCCGGTATGGCAATAAGTGCGGCTGCATTCGAGTCCTCGACCAACCAGCCCCCATGATTGCTGCGCAGTCACATCCGTGAGCGAGGGGTATTGCCACGGGGTTTGATGGGCGGCTGATGATTGTCTGGTAAGACTAGAGCTGCCTGAGGTTGTCCGTAACGTGATGCTGGAGTGGCCCTCGAATCCGGGGCTGCTTTTATGAAGTGGTTCCTAAGATTGTGATCCATTGAGTGCAGGACTTTGCGCGGCGAGCGGCGCTTCGCGCGCTTTTTGGAGAGGGCGTTTTAATGCTCAAAACGCGATGTCTAGGTCTCGGGCGGCTGCAGCGATGTGAGGTATCGGGGCGACACGACGGGCGCTGTACTATCTTCACAAAACTCACTGTCGCACGGTACTGCGCATTTGCCCTTCGGTGGCAATCAACCGCGGGAGAGGGCGTCCGGCGTCATCGACGGTCAGGTGCAACTTTGGTCGTCAGCCCACCTCGCGAGCGAGCGCTTGCGAACCATTTTTGGGGGCTCCGGACGAATGCTAGTGCGCGCGCCATGGTCGAGTCGATCAACACATGCTCGGTCTCGGTTTCGTTGGCCACGGCGTGAATCATGCGTTCCTACACACCCTGCGACGCCATCTGGAGAAGCGCATGTGCACCGTTTGCCATCGTCCGAACGCCTGCGGCAAGTCGCGCCACGGGCAGCAGGCCCTGCCAATTCAGACCGCTTCGACAAACCGGCGATTGTCGGCCGCCGTTCGTCCTGGGCGGCCTTCCTTGCCCGGTAAGACGAATTCAATTCGTGCCCATACCCCGTCTCGTTCAGTAACGTTCGGATCATCTTGGTCCGCTCGCGCAAACGACAAGATGTAAACACATTTCATCAAATGCAAGCGAACCCTAGTCGCTGCGAACCGACGTGTGTCATCGGCCGTGCGGCCTGAAGGGTTCTTGTTCAACCACTCGATTCCGGAGGGCGCATGCGACGCATCACCAACGCGATTTGCCACTGCGGTGAGCGCTCCATGGTGCACGACGTTGCCACTGCGACCTGCCGTCGTGGCGACCCAGTTCATCGCTTCGCGGTTGCAGCCGTTCAGCGCGAGCGTCACTCAGCAGTTCGCCGTTGTCACAGCGGAACTCGAACCCGACAGAATGCCATCGCTGATTGCTGCGTACCGTACCGCTTATCGCACCGAAGTCGCGGCCGGGACAGCCCGACGATAAACCGCGCATTCACGCCTTGATGTGTATGTCCCGTTATTGCTCCATTGAGGCCGTCGTTATCTGTTCACGCTATCTGGCGTTTTGTGTCAGCAATCTCTTGTGCAACAACACCTCAATCCCTACCAACCAGGAGACCGAAAATTATCGGAAGCTGAATAAAACTCAATTCTCTGTCAACTTTTTCAATGGCGCTGAACGCTAATGCACAGCGCCAGTATTTGTAACCTCACGAATATAAATATCCATACGGAGTATAAATGATGAAAATAAGCCTTAGTAAAAAAACCGGGCGGGTGAACAATCCATTCAGTGGGCAAATAACCGTTGCCGATGCTGTTCACGGCGGCATCTACAAATTCCACGTTGTGAGTGGCGACCAAATACATTTTGATGTCAATGGAAAAGGGAGCGGCACCCCTTATCGCGCAGGAAAAATCACAATAAAAATCTTGGCAAAAAAAATAAAAAACCAAAACGACACGCCGGATTTCGATCATCCCGATATTGAGGCTTTCCTTGATATTAATATTCTGGATGCATTGAAAATAACTCCCGTGAACGGCAATGCGCTGTACTTGCGTGCAGGCACTGCGCCAATTAACGCGATTAAGTTCGCTGTAACTGGTGGGGTCGGCCCTTATGAATGGGAAATTGACACAAGCCAGGGTATACTTCCGCCGGGTGTGACATTGAATAAGAGCACCGGAGCGCTGGAGGGGGTGCCTGCGCCGCATGAAGAACAAAAGCAATACTCCACTGGCCAGATATATATAATCAAAATCGTGGCTAAAAGCAGTGTTGCAGATATGAGCGCTGTGGCGGTTCGGGAAATTCACGTCTATCCTAAATTGGAAATTGAATATAGAGATCACAACCCGCCGGTGCAGGGGCAAGATTATGCAGCAGCCCTCAATGTTCCGTATGCAGGTTCCTCCCAAGACCATCTGTCTTTCAGCGTGACGCCGGGCGACACGGGCCTGGAAATCAATAAAGAAACCGGATATATTTATGGTAAGCCAAAGAATGCTGGCCTCATGACACTTCACTATTCAGTGAAAGATTTAAACGGATATGAAGGGAAAGGCACCAAGAGAATTAGTGTGGCGCCCCCTGGTGCGTTGACTCTGGCTCTGCCAACACAAAATGACATCGCATATTCTGGCGAGAGATTTCATAAGTCCGTGACTTGTACTAATTCGTTTGGTTCGGTGCAATACCGTTTACTATCAGTGACCCCGCAGGATATGAAGAGTTTCTTCACGCTTACTGATAATGGCGAACTCACCGGGACCGTGCCAGAAGGCAGCGAAATCACAGAGGTTATTTTCGATATTGTGGCGATGGACGCCTCCGGTCGAACGAATATGACAGAAGTTAATAAAGTAAAAAAGGGCACGGAATACCCGATAAAAGTTGGTCATCATATACGTATACACCGCCTTCCCGAGGCTGCGATGCCTGTCGCATATGTCGGCAAGGAGATTAATATAGATCTTGTTCAGGAATCTACTGGACGGCCTTTTACTGGAATAGAACCTATAGGAAGCATGCCTATTGGTGCAGAAGTGATAAGAGGCACAACGATATTGAAATATACGCCGCCCGCCAATACGGAAGAAGGCTTGATGGTCATAAAATATAAACTAAAAAATAAATATGAAGTAAAAGAGACTAGCCTGGAGATTATGGTGCGCAAGCAAAGTCTTTTTCTGAAACAGATCACTCCACTGGAGGTTAAAAAAGATAGCGAATCAGTAATTAATCTAACTTATGATCATGAGTACACTGGCGGCATCAGTGACATAATCTGCAATCAGCACGTCGGCGCATCTATCATCACCGATACTACGGACGAACGCGTACCTAAATTAAAGGTGACGGTTCATGGCAATTTTGGAGGAAAATTTATCGAAATTCGTTATGCAATTATAGGCAATTCCGGCCAATCTTCCAATATTGGTAAGGTGACGCTCAATATCAAGTAAGAGCGAAAGCTACACGGCTGGGAATTTATGTTTCCAGCCGTTTCTATCTTTCGTCTGTTGTATTTTAATTTTGGTATCCGAAACTTAAAGACGGTTTCGTAACGGCAACCCGGTGTGTTAGAGAGATCTCCGCAGATGCGTAGACGTCTAAAGTGATGCAATCGCGCGTAGGTGGATCCAATGACGCAATGATATTTGTCAAGGCCAGACTTGTGTTTGGTACGGTGTCTGGCACTCACCGGTCCGATATCGCGATTGTCGAGATGCGTAACTGCGATCGGCGTAGAGCCACTTGCAGTCGTTGAATTGATCGACCGGGGGGGGGATCGATCGGAATTCCACCGCACAGTGGTAGTAATTGCGTTGCGTTGTTGTGACATTCGATCCGGTCCGAATCGCCGGGCACTGTTTGCGTTTTTGACGACGTGATGCATGTAATTGGGGAAACAGGTCGCGTTGCTTCATTTTTTAGCCGATATTAGCTGCGATGAATCGACAACTCTGTGCGGCACGATCGAGATCGATCTCATGTGCTGTCCATAGCTTCGCGAACAGCAATTCGTGCCGCCACTGCCTTACGGGACCGGCCACCTGCCTGTCGCGTAGTTGTCGCCGGTGGCGTCTGGCCGCAACCAGTGCTGCGACGTATAAAGCGTATGAGCGCTACCATTTTTTGCAGTTTTTTCTGCATCAATTTAATTTCCCATTTGTGGATTACTAAAAATCAATTGCGCTGGAGAAAAGTATGGCCACTTTGAATGAGAAGAACCATCGTGTATATCTTATTAGGGCCGCGTACGGCGGCAGGGAGGCCAACGATCCAGCTGCAACGCCGGATGGAAAGCTCCCAGACGCAGTCACCGGTTTTGAATATCTGTCGGACGGGACTTCTCCGTGGATGTTTTCTACGCAAGGAAATACATTGCCTTTTCCGGATCCCGATATGCCAGGGAAGTCAAAATTAAAAACATATACAGTTTCTGTAATCGCACCACTCCCGTCTCTGAGAGGGTTCCGCTATTCCCTTCCAAAGGGGCTGAAAATTGATGAGGATGGAATAATCAGCGGCATACCGAGTGATAGCCCTGGGGTTTATAGCTTTGGGATTTTGATGAGCCCCAAGGCGGGAACTAAAGGGAAGGAGGTGATTGGTTATTTTTCAATTACATTTCTTGATGGGAAAAGTAAAATAAACGACAAATCATCCGTGCCCGATGAAATATTTCTACCCATCATAAAAAAATCACTTGAAGAACCCGAAATTTTGAAAAGATTTAGAGGTAATGGATACGAATGCGAGATAAACGAAAAAATTCTTGGAAATGGATTTTACCGGGCTGAATATTTGGGTGGACGATGTCCTACTGGCGACGTTAGTTTGTGGAAGGAGCACGATACTCTTGTGATCCACGGGTTTGCCGAAGGGGAACACACGGCTCGCCCCAGTGATATATATAGCGTCGACACAAACTACCTGGCGACTCGGGAGGAGAGTGCTATTTTGGTGCGGGCATTTTCGAGAGCGAGTAATGTGTGCGAGTTGTTTGTGCTGCGTATCACAGTGGTTCCTCTTCTTGTTAAAGGGTTGACAAAGCTGCCCCCAAGAAATCAGGGAGAGCGATTTGTCGCTCAGCTGGCGGCGGAAGGTTGGGTCCCTCCTTACAAGTTTTTTTCACCTAACCCAGCAATATCGCAGCATAAGAAGTTGAGGATTATTTCACTAAAAGAAAATGGCGAAATAGAAGTAGATATAAATCCAGTTTCGGGTGATTTCCCGGGGCAATACGATATGTTTCGTGTATGGGTTGTTGATGCCGAGGGCGACATGTCATGCCTTGAATATGAAATTGAAATCTTGGATCAATTAAGCTTTTTTCCGGAAAATCTCAATCCGGGTGTTCAGGGGATGAAGTTCATCCCAAATATGTTTATTGTTTATTGGAAGGGGGGGCATCTGCCGATAATCGATGCCATGAAATTATCTCCGATTATGCAGGATCCTTCAAAGGACTTTCCTGCTGGGATGAATTTTAGATTCTCTCCGTTCGGTTGGGTGGCAGAAGTAACGGGGACGCCCACAGTGGCAGGAGAGTTTAATTACCATCTCAGGGCTGAGGCTGTTCGAAATGAAATGCCAGTCTTTGAGGCAACGCATAAGCAATCGCTTACGATTCTATCGCAAAGCGATGGATTTTCTTCCGTAACCATTCCCCCCGGAGAGGTTGGTAGGGAAACGAACTGGACTAACATCCTAACTCACAAAGATGGTTATCGCGAGGTGAGGCTTATTGCAGGGGAAATTCCGCGTGGCCTCAATTTACATGATAATTACCTCATTGAGGGGGAGCCACTTGCGGACGGGGACTATAAATTTGCGACAACAGCTGTAACCGTTGCCGGGAATCAAAAGGTTCGATTTATAAATTCCATTCGCATAGAAAAGTCAAAGAAAACGGATGTCTCGCTAAATAGATTCAGATATTATACATATCCAGGAGGACGAGGTGTGGTCGACAACTTGGACAGCTATGTACAAGGTAAAGGGATAACAGGGTTGACAATTTCCGATAAAGAAATAATTAGGAAGGATGGTTTTTTGAGTTATGCCGGTATCTTAGCCGATGTCGACGGACGTCATGTGCTGTCGTTCCAAGTTGGAGAACGCTCGTATGGCACGTATCCGGTTGTACTCGAAGTCGGGTTCGAACCTCATGGAGTGGTAAGTGATATTATATTGATTACGGTTCTCGAGCCGGGCGAGCGGTTTCCTGCGCACTCTGGGGCTAAAATACCTGATTATCTCCGGGGATTTGATAAAAATATTACATTTCTTCCGCTGAAAATAGAGGGTGCAAAAGTTGGGACGCCGATATCGGGAAAAATCCTATTGAAGGACGAGGGGGGGCAGTATGAGTTCTTTTTGAAAGAAGGAGTCCTTCCGGGAGGTGGCGTTATTGATTCGAATGGGGAGGTGTCGTGCACGCCGGACAGGCCGGGAATTTTCTCTTTCGGGGTGGAGGCAAGATCCAAGAATAATAAAGGAAGTGGGTTTCACTTCTATCTGATTTCGGTGGCCCCAGGGATACGTATTTTTCCTGAAGAGCTGTCTCAAGGGGCGTGGGTTGGAGGGGATTACAAGCAGCAGCTTTCAGTAGAGAATGCTGAGGGTAATGTTAAATTCAATTTGCTGGACAACCGGTTGCCTAAAGGAATTTCCCTGACGGAGAGCGGCGTCCTATCGGGGGTGCCGGTTGAAGGCGGGATTTTTAAATTCCGTGTGGAAGCGAGTGACGCTCATAATTACATTGGGAAAATTGCGTATAAGATGGTCGTCGAAGAACAGCCGGTAATGGCGCCTCATTATCATTCTTTGCCCCATAATCAGCTCAAAATTACGATTGACCTGAGTGAAAAGGCGCATGGCGGAAAGTTTTTCGATGCGGAAATTTTATCTATCGAGCACGGAGATCACGGCAAAAAAGAGGCTAGAATTGAACTGGTAAATGATAGATGGATGCTTTATTTTGAATTTAAACCGAATTTTCATGGTCCGGTTGCTATTGAGTATAGATTAAAGAATCATCTTACTTGGTCTAAGCCTGGCATTGTAAGACTAGTGAGATTTGACGAGCCGAAAAAACAGCAACGAGATGCGGGCAGTTCTTAAACCGTTGATTTCTGAGTTTGAGCATTCGTCCAAGGGAGGGCAGCGTCGTTCGGTCAATGACTGCGCTGCGCTGAATGGTATCTTATATGTGCGCCAGAGCGCAGCGTTATTGCATAAGGGGCACTAACACAACTTGGAGGGTAAGCCCCTCGGCTGGGCCAGTCCCCTGATTCACGTGCGCGCGTGAGGCATGATGGCGTGGTGGAGTCCGTGTAGATCACGGGGGATCGTGTCCATGATTTGCGATCGTGGACACAGTAGAGTTTCGCATGCGGCATCTTCACATCCACCGGCGGCTCGCTCGACGGCGCGCCCGCCGTGCCAAACACGTCCGCCGCGCGCTCCTGACCTGCCTGATTTCTTCGGGCCATTTCAATCTTTGGGAATGGCCTCGGTGATCTGCTTGGGGTTTCCGGGCCAAATCTAGAGCGAGTTTTCCGGCGTTTCGGGCACTGCAGAACCCGATGAAGGCGCCAGCTGACGAGCGAATTCGGCTGGCGCCAATT
>NZ_JBFPFS010000082.1:0-14153 GCF_047978125.1 Burkholderia sp. LFS061
ACCAGACGCACCGCGCGCTCCCGCACTTCCGGGGAAAATTTGCTTGCCTTCTTGTTCATGACTCGATTCTCTCAAGAATACGAGCCTCCACAAAATCCGGTGCGGTTCAGAGCCTGTTTGCGCCAGAGCCCCAGTGAGGTTCTTCTTTCATCAACTCGAATGCCGATACTCGATTTGAAATTTATTTTTAAAATCTTAGTAATTTACCTCATCTTGCAACGTTCAACACAGGCATTGACCGCACCCAAGACATCAGCAGCCATCGACATGTTACCAAGCCGATCCGTCACCAAATCGCCGGTTGCGCCAGAAATCTTGACATAATATCCATCCCTTGATGATGTCGCCCACGCAGCGCAGGCAAGTGCCAAAGTAGCGCCAGCGAGATTAACCCCGAACGACCCCCCCAAAAAGAATGCCCCAACGCTGACAATGAAGACAGCTATTTGGGACCTCCTATTTGCCTTCAAAACATCCATTGAAGTAGAATAAATTTCACTCGCACATATTTTTCGAAAATCTTCTGTAATAATCTCATATTTCGTAACAACAATTCCTCCACCTTTAAAGTACACTGTTTTACTCATATTTCCGTAGCGCTTTCCGACCCCGTTATCTGTCAGCCGAACTACCCCACACTGCGAACAATATGACGAACTTCTTTGCACATGACTGTAGCAGTCGGGACAAATCACTGTGCTCACCGCCCCCCAAAGAAATTTCATAAACTATAAAAAACAAAAGAGAACTTCACTTGATCAGTGTAGCGGTCAAAAGAAGATGGAAGTGCGAGATTATTCTTGAACTGCAGGCGGCTTCGACGATGATCTCGCCGCCCAGGTCACTCAAACCAGCAACCGCATTCGCGGCTTGCTCTCCCAGATCCATCCCGCTCTCGAGCGCGTTCTCGGACCGCACCTCGACCATCCGGCGGTGCTCGATCTACTTGAGCGCTACCCCTCGCCCGCCGCGCTTGCCGCAACCAGCGAGAAGACGCTCGCCAACCGCCTGACCAAGCTCGCACCGCGCCTGGGCAAGAACTTGGCGGCCGAAATCGTTCAAGCGCTGAACGAACAAGCCCTGATCGTGCCCGGCACGCAAGCTGCCACCATCGTCATGCCTCGCTTGGCCCAGCAGCTTGCGGCTTTGTGTAAGCAGCGCGACAAGGTCGCTGCCGAAGTGGAGCGACTGGTGCTTGCTCACCCTCTTTGAAGCCTTCACCTCGGCTGCTCATCTGGCGGCCTACGCTGGCCTTGCCCCGGTCACCCGGCGCTCAGGCTCATCCATCAGTGGCGAACATCCATCCAGACGCGGCAACAAGGTGCTCAAGCGCGCCTTGTTCCTATCCGCCTTCGCGGCATTGCGAGACCCAGTCTCACGGGCCTATTACTCGCGCAAAGTCCAGCAAGGTAGCGCCACAACCAGGCACCCATCGCGTTGGCACGGCGATGCTGCGACGTCCTGTTCGCCATGCTGCGCGACGGCACCATTTATCAACCCAAGTCAGCCCCTAACGCTTGACGAAAGACATACCCCCGAAATGACTCCATATCGCTGATCCGCGACACATGCAACCCCTTGCTGCGTCTCGCATATTGGTTGCCTACTTTAAGGTTGGGCGGGAAGTGGACACCGGCGGCAGCAAGCGTCAGTCATAAAGCGTCAACCCCGCCGAAGCGGAGTCGATGTCGCCCTGGAAAATTGGCGCAGTGAGAACAGCAACGGTTGTTGGGAAGTCGGCGGCTCATCCCGCTTCAGGATGGGCCGGATTGGCCGGTCAGACCGTCCGTTTTCCGGACCAGCATTGAACCGCCACCTAAAACTGTGCACGGTCCGGCGGAACGCCCATTAGCTGCAGCGAGCCGCTCGTGACCGACGCGAACACCGGGCCGGCCACCGTGCCGCCGTAGTAGCCCTTGCCGCGCGGCTCGTCGATCATCACGGCAACGATCAGGCGCGGGTTGCTCATCGGCGCCATCCCCGCGAACAGCGCGCGGTACTTGCCCTTTGCATAGGTCGCGCCGACCTGCTTGCGCGCGGTTCCCGTCTTGCCGCCGATCCGGTAGCCGTCGACGCGCGCGCGGCGCCCCGTGCCGCCTTCGCCGACCGCCGACTCGAGCATCGCGCGGATCGCCGCCGCGGTTTGCGGCGACGTCACGCGGTGCCCGCGACGGGCGTCCATCGTCAGCGGGTCGGTGCCGCTCTTCAGCAGCGACACTGGGTGCAGCGTGCCGTCGCCCGCATAGGCGGTGTAGGTCTGCGCGATCTGCAGCAGCGACATCGACAGCCCGTAGCCGTACGCCATCGTCGCCTGCTCGATCGGCCGCCAGCGCTTGTAGCCGCGCAGCCGGCCCGACGCGACGCCCGGGAACGTCAGCTCCGGCGCGCGGCCGATCCCGTATTCCTGGTACTTGTTCCAGATCGTTTCGGCGGGCAGGTTCAGCGCCAGCTTGGCGAGCGCGACGTTGCTCGACTTCTGCAGCGCCTCCGACACGGTCAGCGAGCCGTGGTTGGACGTGTCGTGGATCACGGCCGGGCCGATCTTGTAGGTGCCCGGCGAAGTGTTGATGATCGTGTTCGGCGTGACCTTGCGCTCGTCGATCGACAGCGCGACGACGAGCGGCTTGATCGTCGAGCCGGGCTCGAACGTGTCGATCACCGCGCGGTTGCGCAACTGCTGGCCGGTCAGCCGGAAGCGGTCGTTCGGATCGAAGGTCGGGTAGTTCGAGAGTGCGAGGATTTCGCCGTTCTGCGCGTCGAGCACGACGACGCTGCCGGCCACCGCGTTGTTCTCGAGCACCGCGGCCTTGAGCTGGCTGAACGCGAGCTGCTGGATGCGCCGGTCGATCGTCAGTTCGATCGTCGCGCCGTGCTGCGCGGGGACGAGCGGGCGCGTGTCCGACACGATGCGCCCAAGCCGGTCACGGATCACCTCGCGCTGCCCGGACGTACCCGACAGCCGTGCATTCGCCGCGAGTTCGACGCCTTCCTGGCCTTTGTCCTCGACGTTGGTGAAGCCGACCACGTGCGCGGCCGATTCGCCTTCCGGATAGAAACGCTTCGAATCGGCGATCTGCGTGATGCCGTCGATCGCGAGCTTGTCGAGCCGGCTCGCGGTATCGGCGTCGACCTGCCGCTTCAGCAGCACGAACGTACGGTCGTTGCGCAGGCGGCGTTTTATTTCCGCGAGCGGCATGTCGAGCAGCTTCGCGAGCTGCGGATAGTCGATTTCGGCGACCTGTTTCGGGTTCGCCCAGATTTCATAGGTCGACAGGCTGACCGCGAGCATCGCGCCGTTGCGATCGACGATGCGGCCGCGCATCGCGTCGAGCTCGATCGTGCGCTGGTAGCGCTTCTGGCCTTGGCCGACGTAGAAATCGGAATTCGCTACCTGCACCCAAAACGCGCGCGCAGCCAATGATGCAAACGCTAAGAATATCCCCATCACGATAAATTTGGAGCGCCACACCGGAAGACGCGATACACTATCGAGTGCAATCATCTCAAGGGGCGAGTAATTCTGGGGTGCAGATTTTCTCGCTTGCTTCATATAGTATTAAATAATATAAATTTCAACCACACGCAAATCAATCGCCTTCCCGACAGTCAACCCAAACGAAAATCGACAGCCTATCAAGTGGTCAAAATTGCCGGAATAGCCAGACAAAGAATCGCCCCCAACTCAATCACCGAGAAAAAGCGATTGCATATTATACACATATTGCCCCAATCATTTTCGCAAATAATTATTCAGATCTTCCAATTCCGCCCGGCCACTCCATTAAAATTCAGAATGCATTTTTTACAGCATCATTGGAATTTCTTATTTTATCGCGAATCACAATCGAATATGCGCACACGCCTTTGTACGCCCATAGCGAAAGGCGTCCCGATGCGCAAGGAGTACGCGCAGTCGCCATGCCATCATTAAACCATCTTTCGGGAAGAAGATTCTCACTTAAATATCTCACCCTCAACCAGCACACCATAATAAACAATAACTCCTCCCACCCGACAAATTCACATGCGCCGCGAGCATGCATAGCCGATACACAAGTTCAAAATATCCCACCTCGCAAACAAAGCAATTTCGCAAAATATTTGCATTTTGACTAAAATTCGATTCGCGCAACAATATGGCTATCGAAAACTTCGAAATAGAAAGCGCACGATTCCGTAATCACCTGAAACGGAGATGCGTGGCAGAAGCAGACTTGCATCGCAGGGGCGCGCCACTCTTCGCATAGTAGTCGCGGCATTTGAAAACCCAGATCTCGACACGAGCTCAACAATATTTCTATTAAAATCACCATATGGATAACAAAAAGACTCAACCTCCTTATCGATAATTTTTTCGAGCTGGCGTTTTGAATCCGATATTTCCTGCCACGCCAAATCAGGCGTCAATTTGGATAAGGCGGTATGATTGACAGTATGCGCACCAATCTCGTGACCGCGATCCGACCACAGACGCATTTCCGGCTCACTCATCAACTGTGAAAGGTTGGTATTTAGGCTCAAATCCCAATCATTTAGCCCACCGATTTTTCCAGAAACGATATAACACGTCGCCGTAAAGCCAAACTCGTCCAGTATCGGCATCGCATTCTTCAGGACATTGCGAAACCCATCATCAAATGTTAGTCCAATTACCTTGCCGCACTTCTCTCCTCGGAGATAGCACATCAACTCCCGAACAGACACTCCTGCGTATCCCATTCGCGAAAGCCACATCATTTGGCGCCGAAAGCCGCCCGGATCAATGCTCAAATTCCGTAACACGTCAGCCTTTTCTGGTAACGGTTGAACTTGATGGTAAGTCAAAATTGGGTAGCGTGACATTAGTCAGGTCTCACCATACATTTAAAGTGACTGCACCGATGCACGCTCATCCAAACTCAAGCGATTAACGGCATCCTCATAAATCAACTCAACTCCGCCTAAAAATTTGTCAAAACAATATTCGCCTCTAGCTTTAAATTGCGCACGCTTACCCATTACCTTAATAATTTCCGGACGATCCGCTATCTCGCAAAGAATTCCCGCAATTTCCTCGGAATCGCGAGGACGCACAATCCAACCATCAAGTCGATCAAAAATATTTTCCGGCAGCCCACCTACATTTGTAACTATAACCGGACATCCCATCCACATTGCTTCGCGACACGCATAAGAGAGGCTTTCATGATACGATAAGACAAACGATACGTGAGCAATTTCCAAGACATCTCTTGAGCAGTCAATTCGTCCCGCAAAGACGATTTGGCTGGCCATACCAGCATGTTCGACAAATTTTCGCTGAGCATCCGTCGGCAGGTCTCCGGCGAGTATGACTCGAAATTTTTTGCGATACTCTTCCGGCAAGCGGTTGAGTGCATCGACCAGGTCTGTCCAGCCCTTGTGTGGCGCCGTACCTGCTACACTTCCAAGAATAATCACATCCGCGCCAATGTCACCAAAATACTGATTACGTAAATTACGTATTTTGGCAGATTCAAATTTCTTGCCATAGCCTGGTACACCATGCTTAAGAACAATAATTTTTTCGTACGGGGAACTCTTTTCCAACATTACGCGCACATAATCACTAACAGCAATTGTTACATCAGTTGCAAGTTTCGCTCGAAGATAATTTCCGAAGCTGTTGGCAGAATATGTGTTGTGTTTAGTGAACACTATTGCAGGTCGGCGACGCATACAAAGCGTCGCGAGCATTACCAAACGATGATCTGCCGACCCATTGACATGCACGACATCAAATCTTTTTTCGTTAATCAAGGATCGAAGCATCAAAATTTCGCGGAGAATCCGCCGAAGCTTAGGCTTGAACTGCATTGGCACTATATCAGCATTACACAACTTACCAACCATGAATGAAAGACGGCTTCCATCCGGTGATGCAATCGTCACGTCGTGCGCTCGGCCCGTCATCCCCACCGCGAGATTACAGATATAAGTATCGTGACCACCACCATTCCCGCCGTGAAAATTCGTGTAGAGGATTTTCATCTTCAATCTCTAGCCGTGTCTCTCAGAGAGCACCCTCAAGAACGGTTTCGCAATCGCAAAATCACTTTCAAATTCCACATGAACATTTTACAATACCCCTCAATGTCAAGTGTGATTCGAGCGTTTTTGCTTGCAAAACACAATGGGAAGTTGTTGGATTAATATTTGACCAAACATTACGGAAAATGATCGAATTGCTCTCTGAATCGCTGGAAGGGCTTTCCGCCGCCATGATCGCCGAGCTGGGACGCTACCGGCATCAAGTCTTCATCGAGAAGCTGGGCTGGGACGTGGTCTCCACCTCCAGGGTCCGCGACCAGGAATTCGACCAGTTCGACCATCCGCAAACCCGCTACATCGTCGCCATGGGCCGCCAGGGCATCTGCGGTTGCGCCCGCCTGCTGCCGACGACCGACGCCTACCTGCTCAAGGACGTCTTCGCCTACCTGTGCAGCGAAACCCCGCCGAGCGATCCGTCGGTCTGGGAGCTTTCGCGCTACGCCGCCAGCGCGGCGGACGATCCGCAGCTGGCGATGAAGATATTCTGGTCCAGCCTGCAATGCGGCTGGTACCTGGGGGCCAGTTCGGTGGTGGCGGTGACCACCACGGCCATGGAGCGCTATTTCGTTCGCAACGGCGTGATCCTCCAGCGCCTCGGCCCGCCGCAGAAGGTCAAGGGCGAGACGCTGGTCGCGATCAGCTTCCCGGCCTACCAGGAGCGCGGCCTGGAGATGCTGTTGCGCTACCACCCGGAATGGCTGCAGGGTGTACCGCTGTCGATGGCGGTGTGAATGCACTCTGCTTCTATGGGCGCCCCCTTTGCGAGTAAACATTAAGTCGACCACTTTGCACATCATCGACTACCGCAGCTATGACACTTCCCTCAGTGACTGGTACATTCATGCTGTCGAGTACCTCACCATCTACGATCAGTTTTATTTTCGCAAAATGACAGGGCTTCTTACATGACAATCGGTTTATGCCACCGGCAGATTGACGTAAGTCAATCGAATACACCCCTTTTCTAACCCCTCTGTACCGGGCCACTATCATTAGGGGTCCCGTGCCCCCAACGAATGGCTTGACCTCGATTCCACCGAAGCCCCTACCAGATCTTGCAGGTGCCAAGCCTGTGCAAGTCCTCTATAAAACTGCACTCCATCCCTAAGGAACCCCAGCAATGCACATGGAAGAGCACACACTGAGCGAAATGGACGATGAGCTGAAACTCATGCTCGGCCGCTTTCGGCACGAACAATTCGTCGAGAAACTCGGATGGCGGCTGCCCGCCCATCCGAGCCAGGCAGGTTGTGAATGGGATCAATACGACACCGAACACGCCCGCTACCTCCTGGCGTTCAATGCAGACCGCGCCATCGTTGGCTGCGCCCGGCTGATTCCCACCACGCTCCCCAACCTGCTTGAAGGGGTGTTCAGCCATGCCTGCGCCGGGGCGCCGCCCAAGCATCCAGCCGTCTGGGAAATGACTCGCTTCACCACCTGCGAACCGCAATTGGCGATGCCGTTGTTCTGGAGAAGCCTCAAGACGGCCGCCCTGGCGGGCGCAGAGGCCATCGTCGGGATCGTCAACAGCACCATGGAGCGCTATTACAAAATCAACGGAGTCCACTACGAACGGCTGGGCCCGGTCACGGTGCACCAGAATGAGAAAATCCTCGCCATCAAACTCTCGGCCCACCGCGAGCACCATCGCAGCGCGGTCGCACCGTCAGCCTTCATGTCCGGCACATTATTGAAAGAGACAGCTTGATACGGGCCGAGTCGTCCTTTTTGAATGCCCCTCAGATATAGCCCATCGCGACTGCGTAAGACACTGCCTGCACGCGGTTACTGGCGCCGATTTTGCGCTGGATGTTGCGGTGATGGTAATTCACGGTATCGGTGCACACCCCCATGATCACGCCGATTTCCTCCGAGGTCTTGCCGTCGGCCGTCCAGCGCAGCACATCACATTCCCTCCCACTGAACGCCACGCCCGTATTGAAGACACGCACGTCGCTCTCCAGCTCGGAAATTTTCTCGTGGGCCGCGGCGGCAAAGGCTCTGGTCACCGGCTTCAAGGCTTCAAATTCCTGAAGGCTGATGGGGTTGTTCTTGCGCGCCAGGCTTAACACCCCGACCCTCCCCTGGGCGTTGAACGAGGGTTGTGCCAGGCCGTGGCATAAATGTGAATCCTTGGCTTCAGACCACAGGTCCGCGCATCCCCGGAACAACTCATTGCTCCATAGAATGGGGGCCGACGAGACTTTGCTGTGCTTCACCGTGGGATCGATCACCGCGTAGTTAGCCGCCTGATATCGCTGCACCCAGTCCTCGGGGTAATTGCCGTACATATAAGTCCTGGGCCGCATGAACGGGGTCACGCTGCACATGCCGTAGGCAAAAAAATCAAACCGTAGTTCGCGCAAGGCCCTCAACGCGACAGCCGTAAACTCCTGCATATCCATGGTTCGCGCAAAGATACTATAAAAGTACGCATCCCATCCCAACTGCTGCCCTAATTCCATTTTGAGCACCACTAAAGTTGAAAACAGGCCGTTAGACTAGACCAACCTGAATCTCTGTCAACAAGCAAAATCACATCGTCATAGAAGGCTTTGCGCTAGCACTAGATTCATTGCGCCTAATCCAACCAACTACTTAGAACATTGCATCCCGGCGATGTTAGTAAGCCATTACCGCCTCTCAGCCGACGAATGAACCTGCCTCTTCACAATAATGCAACAGTTCATTCGGTGGGCTGCAGCCAACCCGTTCATACGCTAATCACTACAAGATCTGGTAGTCCACCCCCAAGAAACGCAGGTGTATAAACAACACCCGCTCAGCACCGCCAATGCCATGATTACGCTCGTTAACGTCAATAGCTTTCCGATACACATATTCACCATCAACTTCGACGTCGTAATTGTGGGCCTCTAAGGGAGGAACGATCACGACCTCACTCGCGGCGTGTAAATCTCGAACCAAGTGTGGAAGATCTACTCCAGCAATGCTTATTGCGGACGCAACAGACGACGCCGGTCCAACTTGAGCAGTAGTATGCGTTGTTGAGGGTTTTCCACAGCCACTTAGAATGGCAATCCCACCCAATAGGGCCACGATATTTCTCTGCTTCACACGCCCCTCCGATCGAATTTGAATGTCCGCATAATGAAATGCATTCGCACCGTCCACAGAAAATTCCCACTTTGCGAATTGATACTGCGCAGCGGATGGTAATCAAAAAATGGTCGTGCGATCTCTGTATCGGAGCGCTGCAGTCTGAAGCCCACACGTCCCGCCCGCTCTATCACACAGATCGCCGACCGGAAACCGGATGCACGGACTGACAAACAGCGCAGAGTCAACTTGACAACAGGTACCTAGTCGCCGCGAGAACTCGTCACATACCTTCGGCGAATCAAATTCTCAGGGAGTCGCCAAAAAACGAATGGCCCCGGCTGCGCAGAATCGCTGTCTTAACCAACGTGCTGGTTAATTCATCGATTTCCACGAACTCCGACCAATCTTAGATACTACTGAACCTCCAAGAGAATATTTCTTCTCGACCTATTCACTCACTAAATCGCGGATTGATCGACGAGGCTGCACCAACACAATCCTTGAAATCGGGACATCGCCGATATCATCGCATAATCTGCGACTTTAGAAATTTCACCAAGCCCGTCGTCAAGAAACGCTCCTCATCCCGCCTGGAGCACATTTGATAACCGCAATACCTGCTCATCCTTAAACAATTCAAAATCCGTTGCTATACCCAATTTTTGATATGCAATTCGCTTCTGTCGACTAACTGTTTTTATACTACGCCCCTTGCGCCGAGCCATCTCCGCAATGGAGTCGCCCTGCAAACAACCAAGCAAGACCTCAAGCTCGCATCGCGATAGACTCTTAAACTCCTCATTTAAAAATGAGCCTTCTCTATTATCCTTATCTTTTGCACCACTAACCGCCCGAATTATTGCTCGAAGTAGATTTTCGGCAATCTCATTTTTTCCATAAAATGAGTCAGCCCCGGCCCTGAGACTTGCCAATTTGACCAATTCAAACGACGTCGACGCAGTAGCTACCACACGAACCCATTTTGAAATTTTCTTTATCCCAGCAACCTCAAGACCAAACTTTGAAAGGAGCAGAAAGTCAACGAGCGCAACATCGAGATTCTCGGAGCGAATGCATTCAAAAAATGTCGCAACATCATTACACGACTGAACGACGTTGCATCCACCCTCCCTCGAAAGATAGGCCGACATCCCAAAGGCGGCAACTGGGTGATCGTCAAGTATAGCAACACGCGTCGAACCCAAATAATTTATCATGGCCGTAACTTTTATTAAAATTGCACGAAACAAGCGTCAACAACTTAATAACCGCCACTCTCTAAGCACGACTAAATACTCCTCCTACCCTCAACAATCAACCGCACCATTTCGGATATATTACACTCTCGACCCGACAATTCTTACAATATTTTCACGAAATTTCTTGAAATTTCCGGAAGATAGACCGAAGCTGGGTCACAAATATGAATCTCAGTTCGCCGCCCGCGCTTGCTCCGCAAGCACCTCTCTCCGCAAGGTCAGCGATTCGAAGAACGCCCCTCCTGTCCCGCACCACAACAAGACAAATCTCGTTTACGATGCGTCTGAACGCCCCGATACTTATAACGACTGCCTATCTCGCAACGAACATTCATACTCGAATTGCCGCCGGATATTGAAATGCAATTTCAGGCCACGCCAGCCGGTAGGTTATGAGCACCTATAATGGGATAGAACACTCGCTCCAGTTGAGGAAAAGAGGATAGCCGAAACAAAAGGGGAATTTCGCAAGACCATTCTCGCTTCCACCCTCTGCCGCCATTCCCATATATCGCCTCCGTCATCCGATAGCTTGCATCGAACACATCAGCCGCCAAAAAAGATATGCACTATTTCACAGCAATGCTCCTGGATGATCACCTCATAGTGAGACAAGGATTTAAGGCTCTTGGTAAAAACATCCCCGGATTATCGATAATCGGCGACTATGGACGAAGCCGAGACTTGATTTCAGCCATGGAAATCGAGCAACCCAAGATATTATTTCTAGATTTCACCCTTCACCCGGATGACGTAGACGGACATACCCTGATCCGCTCTATAAAAAGGCGATTCCCAAGTGTGCGAATAATCGTCTTAAGCGCCCATGCAAGACGCAGCGTCGCCGCACTGGCAATGAGCGCCGGCGCGGACGGATTTTGCTCCAAAGATGTATCTGTTGACGAATTGGTTACCGCAACTCAACGAGTCCTTGCCGGACGTAAACATTATCCCGATCGATATCGAGCAACTGGTAATATTGATTACGATTCGGTTTTTCTCACCCACTCCGTGCATTCGAGTCCACTAAATAAGCTTACGCCGCGGGAGCGCGAGGTGATTAATTTGTTTTTAATGGGCTTGTCGATTTCAGAGATCTCAAGAAAGCTTTCGAGAGACCGAAAAACAGTCAGTGGCCACAAACAATCGGCATATCGAAAACTGGGTATTTCGAGTGATGCTGAGATATTTAGCATCCGTCATATGCTCGAATAGGCGGGTTATTATTATGCGCAAGATAATCCTAATTTTATATGTTTTACTCGCCCCCAAAATTGTTTGTGGAACCGAGCTGAATCTGACTGAGTCGGAAAAGGCATGGATCCAAGCGCACCGCACAATCAAATATGCGATAGACCCGCGCTGGCAGCCAATTGAATTTATGGAAAACGGACAACCGTCCGGACTAACTGTGGCCTACTTGAAAAAAGTAGCACAAATATCCGGTCTTGATTTAAATTTCGTGAAATCAAGCTCGTGGGATGAATCAGTCAAGTTGTTGGGCACTGGTGTCATTGATCTGCTGCCAGGGATTCCAGATTTTGAGCTTCCAAATGCCGTGTCGGGTCAATTAACACTTTCTGCGCCGTATTTTGTCTCAAGTACAATAGCGGTCGCCGGCGCAAATAATAGAGTGTTCTCTGATTTTAACGACTTCTCTGCCGATGATATTATCGCAATAAGAGGAGGTGGCGCATACGAATCTTGGATGCGAAGAAATTTTCCCGCTCTTAATCTTCATAGATATGACACAACTGAGGATGCACTTGTCGCCGTTGCGAACGGGGAGGCGACCGTGGCAATTGGCCCCGAACCGATACTCCACCCTGCAATTCGACAACACTTCAGCAGGACGCTTTATATTGCAGGGGTAATGCGTAGCCTACCCCTTGCCTTGCGAGTGGGCACGAATGCTTCTTCACCCGAATTGCAGTCGATCGTTCAAAAGGCATTATCTAGAATAAGCGCCGAACAGTCGGATGCGATACAGGAAAGATGGATAGAGGACGCCGATTACGGAAAACCATCCGTGGCTGCCCTGGCAAAATATTATGGCACAAGGATTTCCGCTGTCATTGGAATATTCTTTTTGTTATTAATAGCCATGTTCTACATGTGGAGAGCTCGCTCCGCAATATTAGAAATATCAAAGCAGCGCGCTGCATTTCTATCCGTCATGGCACACGAAATTCGGACTCCACTCAATTATATTCTATCCTCCATAGAACTCGCGCACATCCAAACCGACTCGACGAAAATGCGAGAATATTTAAATATTGCGGTTAATGGAGGAAATACATTAATAACGCTCCTAAATGATGCGCTGAATTACTCCCGAATAAATGAATCCGGAGTCCATTTGGAGCGCCGCCCGACATTAATCGTAGATATGTTAACCTCGATTATCCCGGCGCTTCGCATATTGGCGGACAAAAAGAAACTTGCCCTCGAAGTATCGATAAGCGATGAAGTCAATGTTGCCATGCTTATCGACGAGACTAGAATTAAACAGGTTCTCACGAACATCCTATCAAATTCAATAAAATTCACCGAGATAGGATCTATCACCCTCCGCGCCCATCTCGACCCTGACTCTAGTGGCAGGCGCATTTCATTCGAGATTTCTGACACGGGAGTTGGAATCTCGCAGCGCGACATTTCCAATGTATTTAAACCGTTTTTCCAAGCAAACCCCGAAAGAAGAGATAATATTGGGAGCGGCTTGGGGCTATCGATTTGCAAAGAAATTATTCGAGCGATGAATGGCAGCATCTCGGTGAGCAGTCGAATTGGGGAGGGAACCACGATAAAGGTCTCGATTCCATTTGACAAAATAGACCCTCCTCCGGCAGCTTGCAATTTGCAAATTCAAGACAGTATAAATATTGGCGCGAGCGCACTCGTTGTCGAAGATGTTGAATTGAATCAGTTCGTACTCAAGAGTCAGCTTGAACATCTTGGGCTCCGTGTTACGATGGTTGGAAATGGAAAGCTCGCTATACAAGAAATCGAAAACTCATCATTTGATATTATTTTCGTGGACTGCAACCTCCCAGACATAAGTGGATATGATGTAGTTCGCTTTGCGCGAGCGTCAACTTGCCAACGGACCACATCAACTCCCATTATCGCCATTTCAGCAGATTCCAAGCATGAGCACATCAAGGCATGCTACGATTGCGGAATGGACGGCGTCCTAACGAAACCAATTAGCCTATCAAAATTGTCGGAAACATTATCCTCATGGCTTTGTAATATTGGATATCGAGATAGCCGATCACTCGAGCAGGCCACATTTCTGAGAAATACGATCGATATCCCACGCCCAATTCATGATGACGTTATTGCAGAGTCCATATTGCGCGAAGCATCCGAGGCAATGCGGCTGATAGCGGAATCTGACTACAGCGGCGCACAGCATCACATTCATCGATTAAAAGGAATTGCCACAACATTTGGCAAAACAGAATTGACAAAATTGATTGCTGAGCAGATCGAAAACGAAACCGACAATGATATTCTCGCAAGAAAGCTGAACAGTATCTGCGACAATATTGATCGACGCATGCCGTATTAACGAGCCGATCCTGAGGCGCCTGACCTGCCCTGGAATTTCCGGACCAGTTGAAACTTGAGAGAAAAGCTTCCTGATCTGCTTGGGGTTTCCGGGCCAAATCTAGAGCGAGTTTTCCGGCGTTTCGGGCACTGCAGAACCCGATGAAGGCGCCAGCTGACGAGCGAATTCGGCTGGCGCCAATT
>NZ_JBFPFS010000083.1:0-11572 GCF_047978125.1 Burkholderia sp. LFS061
TCGTCGATGATCGGCTTGCCCATCTCCTCGGCCTCGGTTGTTCCGATGCCTGAGGTTAACAGCTCGCCGCACAAGTTAACAGCCCCAAACAGCCTTTTTGAAACCGTCTCTAAGAAAAACACCGTTTTGTCTCGCGGATTTCCCGACAGAAATCTCGATCGCCACTGCCAACACGCAGTTCCCGGCTACGTCACCACGCCGACCTGCCAGGGCACGAACTCGTTCTGCCCATAACCGTGCAACTCGCTTTTCGAATACGCGCCCGATGCGCAGTCGAGCATGCTCCTGAAAATGTCGTCGCCTAGCCGGGCGACCGTCGTCGTGCCGTCGATCACACCGCCGCAATTGATGTCGATGTCCTCTTCCTGACGCTCCCACAGCGCCGTGTTCGTCGCAAGCTTCAGCGACGGCGCCGGCGCGCAGCCGTATGCGGAACCGCGCCCCGTTGTGAAGCAGATCAGGTTCGCGCCCGACGCGACCTGCCCCGTCGCGGACATCGGGTCGTAGCCCGGTGAATCCATGAAAACCAGGCCGCGCACATCGATCCGCTGCGCGTACTCGAACACGTCGACGAGGTTCGTGGTGCCCGCTTTCGCGATCGCGCCCAGCGATTTCTCGAGGATCGTCGTGAGTCCGCCCGCCTTGTTGCCGGCCGACGGATTATTGTCCAGCGCGGCGCCGTTGCGCGCGCAATAGCCTTCCCACCAGGCGATTCGCGCGAGCAGCTTCTCGCCGACCTCGCGGCTGACGGCGCGCCGGGTAAGCAGATGCTCGGCGCCGTAGACTTCCGGCGTCTCGGAGAGTATCGCGGTGCCGCCCTGGCGTACCAGGCGGTCGACCGCCGCACCCAGCGCGGGATTCGCGGAGATGCCCGAGTATCCGTCGGAGCCGCCGCACTGCAGCCCCACCACGAGATGCGATGCCGGCACCGCGACACGCGTCGTGCGGTTCGCTTCCGCGAGCATGTTCGTGACCATCGCGATGCCGCGCTCGATCGTCTTGCGCGTGCCGCCGCTTTCCTGAATCGTGAAATGCTGCAAGCGTGCGCCATCCGCGTGCCCGCCTTCGCGAAGCACATCGCCGATCTGATTGGTCTCGCACCCCAGGCCGATGAACAGTACCGAATGGAAGTTCGGATGCGCGGCGTAGCCGGCCAGCGTTCTGCGAAGAATCGCGATCCCGTCGCCGCGCGAGTCGATTCCGCAGCCAAGCCCGTGCGTGAGCGCGATCACCCCGTCGATGTTCGGATAACCGGCCAGTGCCTGCGGGTGCACATCGCGCCGGAAATGGTCGGCGATCGCGCGAGCCACCGTCGCGGAACAATTCACGCTCGTCAGTATGCCGATGTAATTGCGCGTCGCGATCCGTCCGTCAGATCGGCGAATGCCCATGAAGGTCGCCGGTGTTTCGTCGAACACCGTCGGACTCGCGGCCACGCCGAATTCATGCTCGCGCGCGAACTCGGCCATGCCGAGATTGTGAATGTGCACGTGCTGGCCGCGCGCGATCGCTTCGCGCGCGACGCCGATGATCTGGTTGTAGCGCCTGATCGGCTCGCCTTTCGCGATGTCGCGCGTCGCGATCTTGTGACCGGGCGGAATCAGGCCGGCGACGACGAGCGCCTCGGATGCGATCCGAGCGCCGGATACGAGCTGGCGCGTTGCGATCACGACATCGTCGTTCGGATGCAGTCGGATCGCGACCTGTTCGGTGGCGGAGGTAGTCATGATGATGATCCTGGATGGGTCGTGGGATGGCGCGCTGGCGAAGGTTATCGATGCGTGCCGACCTGCGCGCCGCCGTGCGTGCCTTCGGCCGCCGCGTGCCCCATGCCGCGCAGCGAACGCAGCAGCAGCACGCTGACGAAGCACAACGCGGCGACCACCACGAAGCCGGCGCGCGAATCGTGCGACGCCGCGTCCGCGAACGCCTTGATCTGAGGCGACACGAAGCCGCCGAGATTGCCGATCGACACGATGAACGCGATGCCGCTCGCCGCGCCCGTCCCGCCGAGATAGCGTGTCGGCAGGCACCAGAACACCGGCTGGCACGCGACCAGGCCGGGAATCGCGATGCAGAATGCGAGCAGGGTCGGCACCGGCGTATTGATCATGGACAGCGACGCGAACGCGAGGATCCCGACCGTCAGCATGCCGGCCGCGACCTGCAGATGATTGTCGCGACGATCCGCGAAGCGGGTCGCGACCATCATCGCGGCGATCGTACACAGCCAGGGAATCATCAGCAGCAGACCGATTTTTCCATTGACCTGGGAGCCCATCGTCGCGGCGAATTTCGACGGCAGGTAGAACGCGAGCGGCGCATTGCCGATCTGGATGCAGAAGTACGCGGCAATGAACGTCAGCACGCGGCGGTCCTTCAGCACGCCGAACACGGCCGTCGACAGATGCCGGGGCTTCGCGCGCTCCTCAGCGTCGAGTGCGTGGCCCAGCGCCCGCTTCTCGTCCTCGGTCAGCCAGCGCGCGTCTTTCGGCCGGCTCGTCAGGTAGAAGAACGCGATCACGCCGACCACGGTCGCCATCAGGCCCTCGACCAGATACATCCATTGCCAGTTCCGCAAGCCGAACATGTCATGCATCTGCAACAGGAAGCCCGACAGCGGATTGCCGATCAGCATCGCGATCGGCACGCCGAAGTAGAAGAGCCCGAGCGCACGGGCGCGCCCCTTCGCCGGAAACCAGTAGGTCAGGTACAGGATGATCCCGGGAAAGAATCCGGCCTCCGCCGCACCGAGCAGGAAACGGATCCAGTAGAACTGCGTCGGCGTGTGGGCAAACATCATCGATGCCGACACGAAGCCCCACGTCACCATGATTCGGCTCATCCATACGCGGGCGCCGATGCGGTTCATGATGAGGTTGCTCGGCACCTCGAACAACGCGTAGCCGATGAAGAAGATACCGGCGCCGAATGCGAATGCCGCGTCGTTCAGGCCTGTGTCGGCCTGATAGGCGATCTTTGCGAAACCGACGTTCGCGCGATCGATAAACGCCAGCGCGTACATCAGCGTCAGGAACGGCAGGAGCCGGATCGCGGCCTTCCTGACCGCGCCGGCGAGATGCTGCGATTGTTGAGGATCATGGTTCATCGTTGTCTCCGGGATTGTTCTCGTCGTGGGGCCGATCGCTCACGCCCGCCATTCGGGCCCGTTCGGGTAGGCAAATGCATCGAGCGACGCCTCCTTCAACTGGCAATCGCCTGCGACCATCTCATGCCAGTACGCGCCGAAGTCCGCTGTGATCTCCTCGAGCGAGCGCCCGATCACGAACAGCTTCGCGAGCGACTTCACCGCATCGACGCACAGTTCGTTGCCGCGGCCGATCGTGAAGGTCAGGCCGTGCCCGTCGATGCCGTTGCGCGCATCGGTAACGAGCGTCACGTAGGTCGCCGAGTAATCCGAATTACCGTTCATCGCGTCGGAGCCGTCCATGCTCTTCGACGTCGGAAAGCGAATGTCACGTACCTGCGCATCGATAATGCGTGTCGCCATCGCTGCATGTCTCCTTGTCGTTTCATCTCGTCTGATCTTGTCGCCGCGCCCGGACGCCCCTGCAACGAGCCCCTGCCGCTGCGGCCGTTCAGCCAAGCGCCGCGATCAGGCGCGGCTGCCCGATCGGCAGCTTCAGCGCGCGCGCCATTTCGAGCACCGGGCGCAGGCGTCGCAGCTTCTTCACGTCGTGATTGCCGGCAATGTCGGCCAGCCGGTGCGCGAGGAATGGATTCGCGAACCGGTCGCGTACCTCGTCCAGATACGACAGCGCCGCGTCGCGCTCGCCGAGCGCAACGAACACCGGCATCACCTCGTCGTTCCACACCGCTTCGAGCGGTTCGCGATATGCGGGATCGTCCATCGCCGCACCGACCGTCATGTCCGCCGCACCGCCGAGCGCGAGCCATTGCTGCGCGAGCATCGTGTGTCCAAGATTGAGCAGCAGCAGTTTCAGGCGCTCGTAGCGCTCGAGATCGTCGGTCACGACGATGTCGGGGTGTTCGCACGGCAGCGTCATCCCGGCCGTGCGCCGAACCGCCCACAGCGCATACGGCTCGGCAATCGCGCCGACCGGATGGATCGGCTCCGACACGATGCGGTCGACGAGGGAATTGACCCACACGCAGCCGCCGATCAGGTAATCGACGAATGCCGCGTCCGCGCGCCAGCCGCGCGCGACGCCGACCACCAGGTCGCGCAGCGTGTCGCCGTTGCGCGCGACGAGTTCGCACGGCAGCAGCGTGACGGGCTCGCCGCCTGCCCGGAAGCGCTCGTGCAGGAGCACCGCAAGCTTCGCCGCGAAGCCGCGCGGCGTGCGGCGCCCGGCGAGCAGGCCCGCGCCGTCGTCGTCGAACAGCGCATAACCGCTGTCGCCGGTGTTCGATACGATCACCCGGACGTCGTGCGCCACGCGCTCTCGCAACAGCGCCCAGTCGTCGCTCGCATGCAGCGCTTCCGTGATCGCCACGCAGTCGACCTGCCGGTCGATCGTCTCGCCATGCCGCCTGCCGCGGATTCTCACCGGATAGCGTCCGGCCGCGCGCAGCGCAGCGATGCGCGCGCGACTCTCGGCGCTCGACGTCGTCTGCACGACCGTCACCGCGCCGAGCGCGCGGCCGACAGCCAGCGCTTCGGACGTGAACAGGTCGACATGCGCCTGCAGGAAGCGGCTGGTACCGAATTGCAGGATCGGATTGGCCATCGGTTTAGCGTCCGCGCTCAGCATTCGACGAGCGCCTTGATCACGCCGGCGTCCGGTTCGAGCAGCTCCGCGAAGCGGTCGGGCAGATCGGCCAGGCTCAGCGCGTGCGTCTTCAGCGCATCGGTCGGAACCTGGCCGGCACGCATCGCGGCGAGCACCGTTTCGAAATCCACCGGCGTCGCGTTGCGGCTCGCGAGCAGCGTCGTTTCGCGCTTGTGGAATTCCGGGTCCGAGAACGAGATGCGCCCTTTTACGAGCGAGATCAGCACGTACTTGCCGCCGTGCGCGACGAAGTCGAGGCCGCGCTCCATCGCCGCGAGATTGCCGGTGGCATCGAACACGACGTCGAAAAACTCATCGTCGGTGAGCGCCGCGAGACGCCGCACGTCCGCGCCCTCCCCCGTCGTATCGAGCCGCACGGCGGCGTGCGCACCCAGCGCCGTCGCGCAAACCGCGAGCCGGTCTGCGCGACCGTCGAGCACGCAAACCCGCGCGCCGCGCAGCGTCGCGAAAATCAGCGCGGCCATGCCGATCGGACCGGCGCCAACAACCAGCACGCGCTGCCCGGAGCGAACGTCGGCACGCGCCACGGCGTGTGCGCCGATCGCGAGGAATTCGATCATCGCGGCCTGATCGAGCGTGACGCCGTTCGCGTCGAACACGAATGCCTGCGGGACGGCGAGGTATTCGGCCATGCCGCCGTCCGCGTGCACGCCCAGCACCTGGATTCGCGTGCAGCAGTTCGTCTTGCCGGCCCGGCACGCGATACACGTGCCGCATGACAGGTACGGCATCACGTAGACCTGGTCGCCGGCCTTGACGCGCCCGCCCGCCGGGGCGCTCTCGACGATGCCGGCCAGTTCGTGCCCCATCACGCGCGGATAGGCGAGATACGGCTGGTTGCCGGTGAAAATGTGCATGTCGGTACCGCATACGCCGACCCGCTTCACGCGAATCAGCACATCGTCGGGCCCCGCGGCCGGCATCGGACGCTCGGCAACAACGAGGCGGCCGGGTTCTTCGCAAATGACTGTTCTCATCGGGATCTCGATAACGTATGAAAAGAGGACGGCGTCGAAGCAAATTGGCCTGACCAGACGAAGGCTATTGGCCTGACCATTTGTGGTCAAGCCAATTTGGTCAAATCCATGGAAAACACCTAGATCGCGACGCTGCCGAGAAAATCCATGGAAAGCCTTGTTCTACCGCCCGATAAGGCTTACAGCGGAATACACCAAGCAGAGAACGATGCCATCCCGGGGCACTCCGGTAAGGCCAATTCAAAGCCCAACGCAAACTACTCTGTCACTGGTCTCCAGAACGCCCGACAAATTGGTCAGGCCACCAAACGTGCAGTAGACTCGTTGCTCCGGAACACACGTGCGCGGTCCGCCGCGAGGGGGAGCATTGCCGGGCCAGTTCAATCAGGTGGATACCCGCCGTCTCTATCAGCGCATCGCCGACCAGATTCGCTCTCTGATCGAGGAGGGGCGCTTTGCCGACGGAGAACGCCTGCCGCCCGAGCGGGATCTCGCGCAACAGCTTGGGGTTTCGCGGCCGTCCGTTCGGGAGGCGCTCATTGCCCTGGAGATCGAAGGCGTCGTCGAGGTGCGGATGGGGGCCGGCGTGTTTGTGTGTGCCGTCGCGAAGGCCCCGGCCGCGCCGGCGACATCGCTTGGCGAAAACCCGATCGAGCTGATGAATGCCCGTGCGGCGCTGGAGGGCAGCGTGATCGAGTTGGCCTGCGCCCGCGCGACGCCCGAACTGCTGGCACCTGTCCGTCGCGCCGTGGACGCGATGCGATCCGCGATTGCGGAAGGCCGCTCGCCGCTCCAGCACGATCGTGAACTTCACGTGGCAATTGCCGCGATGACGGGCAATTCCGTTCTGGTCCGACTGGTGGGCGAGCTCTTCGATGGGCGCCACAGTCCGATCTCGTCACGCGTCAGCGCACGGGCGGAGAGCAGGCAAACGTGGGCCAAAGCATTCGAGGAGCATGAATCGATCCTTCATGCGCTCGAGAATGGCGAAGTGCTGATGGCACAGGCAGCCATGCGGACACATCTTTACGCTTCGCAACGACGCTGGCTGGAGCAGGAGCGCAACTGAAGAGGCTGTGCGGCGCGCCAACGGCAACCTGTCGTCAGCGGCGCGCACGCTCGGCATTACCCGCGCGCAACTGGCTTATCGTCTGCAGCGGCGGGCGGACGAGTCCACCAAGGGCTGACGTGCCGTCGGCGATCTGCCGGGCGATGCTCCGCCGCCATCACCCGAGCGCCACGGACTGATCCGGTGCTTGCCGACGCCCTACGCCGGCAAGCACCGCCCGAACTCGCCGCCATCCATCACCCGACGATCACCTGCTGCCCGGGAGCGATCTCGCCCGGATTGCTCGCCAGATTCCGGTTGAGCTGCAGGATCTCGTTGAGCGCGACGTTGATCCGCTGACCGTCCGACATCCGCTGCTGTTGATCGGCCGGCACATGGGCCGCGGCAAGCAGCGATCCTTCGTGACGTTCGGCAATCGTCCACAACGAATCGCCCGCGACCACATTCACGGTCAGCGGCGTAGCACTTGGCGAACTCGACGGAGGCTGCGCCGGTTGCGACGGTGTCGCGGATGCGCTCGGTTGCGACGGCGTCGCCGACGCGTTCGGCTGAGCCGGCGCCGTCGTCGCGCCCGGCGACGGCGCAAGCGACGCGCCCGGCGTCGGCGTCCCGGCGTTCGAACCCGAATGATTCGTCGATGAACCGGGCGTCTTGTGCTTATCATCCGACGTCGCCGAGGTAATCAGATTGATCCCCTGCATGACGCCGAAGATCGCCACCGGCGCCAGCGCGATGCCGGTCGGCAAGCGCTCCAGCCACGGCGTCGCATTCGGGAAATGCGAATGCAGGCGCCCGGCACCGAGCAGCACGCCGGACATCGTCGTCAGCGTGCCGGTATACGGATCGCCCGTCATCGCGGTATGGATGCCGCTTGCGATGCTCATCGCCGAGGTCAGGTAATCGCCGGTCGCGCTCACGGTGCGCGCCAGCTGGCTGCGATTCTCGGCATTCACGCCGCGCAGGCTGCCCTTGTAAACGATGCCGGTATAGGCGGCGCTGAATAGCCCGCCCACGGCCTGCCCGCCGGCCACCAAGTCTCCCTTCGCGTACGCCTTGGCCGCGTTCATCGTGATCGAGCCGGCGTAACCGCCCAGCGCAAGCACGCGGCCGATCCGGCCGATCGAGTGTCGCGGGCTGCCGTGATGCAGCAGCTTCAGCGACGTCCCGCCCACCACGCCCTGCATCTGCGCGAGCATGTCGGCGGCGATCGCCTTCGTATGCGTCACCGTATCGTCGAACGACAGTTGCCCGTCATCGTTGAGCGCGCGCAGCTGCGCAGCCTTTGCCTTGCCCTCGTACGCAATCTGCTCCAGTTGCGCGCCGCGCCCCGCCACGTCGAAACCGTTCGCCTTCAGTTGCGTCTGCAGCCCGCGCACGAGCCGGTCGACCACCCGGTCGAACACGCGCGGATCGCCGTTCTTCAGGCTGGCGACCGCGCCGTGATGCAGCGCCTGGAACACGCGGCCGACCCGCAGCCCCGCATACAGCGAATTCGTCGCGGTGCGCACCGACTCCCGGCCCAGCCCGATGAGCAAGCCGGCCCCGGCGCCACCGGTCACGGTGGCCGCCGTGATGTCGCCGGCAATCCGCCGCGGCGACGGCGGAGGCCGGTTGTCGCCGATCGGCTCGTCGTGCACACGCAGCGCATGCAGTTCCGCCTGTGCGCGCTTCGCGTCGGGAATGGCGACCTGCGCGAGCTGGGCGGCCTCCCGGCGGCTCGCGCCGATCGGCTTCGTGCCGTCGTTGATCAGCGCGGGATCGCGCACGACCGCACGCCAGTGGTCGAGCGGGTCCGCCGCGGCAGGCTGCGCGAGCGTGGTCACCCGGTCGGGCACACTGCTGCCGTATTGCTTCAGCCAGCGCCCGCCGAACGAGCGCGCACCCTTGTCCGTGGGGAAGCGCGGCTTGTTGCCGTCGGCGTCCCACTTCTTCGTCGCGTGCTCGATCGTCGCCTTGCGCGCCTGATTCAGCCACACCGTCGTGTTGCCTTCGTAGATTTTCTGGCGCAACCCGCCGATTTCGGCGGGCGTCATTCCGTGCGCGGCGCCGATCCGCTCGACCTCCGCGAACAGCAACTGATGTTGATTCGCCAGCGTCGTCCGGTCGACACGTTCGAACACGCGCGTCAACGCATCCGCGCCGTGCAGGCGGTTGATCACCTCGGGCCGGTTGCGGTTTTCGACGATCAGCTTCGCGAGCGCGCCGGTGAGCTCCTGGTTGCCGATGAAGTCCGCGCCGTGCGTGCCGTACGACAGCCCCATATGCACCCATTCGAGCCCCTTGCGCTCGAGCACCGCGCGCAGCAGCTTCTCGTGCCCCGCGCCCGGCACCGATTCGGGTACCGCGTCCCAGCCGTGGAACGTGACCATCACGTTCGGCGCGACCGTGTCGGGATGCGCGTTCGACCAGCGTTCGAGCGCCGTGACGACCCGCACATAGTCGTGATACGTGTCGTTGGTGCCCGACTGGAACCGGTAGTCGACGCCGGACACGAGCGCGCGCGACGGCGCCGTCTCGAGCCGGATCGCGAAACCCGTGCGCGCCGCCTCGTCGAGCCAGCGGTGCAGATGTTCGAGATCGTCGAGCGCGAGCGCCTTCCCGTCCGAACCGGGCGCGGGATGAATCATCCCGTTCTCGCCGTCGAACTTCGCATGCTTCTGGTCGCCGAGTGCCTTCACCGCGCTCAGGAAATCCGGATCGTGTGCCTTGCCGAGCGCCGCCGCGAGCGAATGCGGGTCGATCACGAGCGTAACGACCGGCATCACGCCGCCGTACCGTTCGACCTGCGCGCCCATCAGCGCCGGATCGTCGCGCAACGAGTACGAACGCGCCATCGGCACCATCCTGTCCTGCAACTGCGGGTCCGAGCGCGTGTGGAATTGCCGGATCCGCTTGTCGGCGACGGTCGTGGCGCCGACGCGGCGCGTGTGCGGGCGCAGCTTGCCGTTGACCGGCAGGAATCGCGATGCCGACGTCGATACGTCGCGCGCGACAAACAGCTTGTTGAGCAGCGTGCGCCACATGCCCACGTCGACCATCACGGCCTGCGGTTCGCCCTTCAGCACGAGATTCACGTCGCCGGGCCGCCGAGCCTGTTTGTTGAAGGCCTCGATCTGCTCGTGGGTCGGGAAATAATCCTCGGTCTTCGCCGCGCCGTTGCGCAGGCTGAACTCGACGACCGTGGCCGACGGCAACCCAGGCTGGTACGGTTCGATCGACAGCGACTCGGGCGCCTGGCCGCTGCTCCCCAGACGCCGCAGTTCGCCGAGCACGTCGTTGTAGCGGTGCTGGAGGCGGGCCGCCAGCGCGCGGAACGCCGCCGACTGCTGGCCGCGCGCCTGCGCGTCGGACACTTGCTCCTTGAGCGCTTTCTCGCGCGCCTCGAGCGCCGCGACGCGCGTCGGCCGCGCACTGTTCAGGAAGTCGCGCGGCTGCAACTGCGTGAGCAGGAAATGCATGTCCGCGCCGAAGCGATCGGTACCGATCGGCATTTCGTCGAGCGGGATGCCCGGCTTGTTCTGGTTACCCGCGTGCTTGATCTCGTCGAACCAGCGCATCTCGCCGTTGCGCGCCGCGATCGCGCCGAGCGGATTGTCGAGTGCCTCGGCCACCGCCCGATCCGTCTTGAACACGTAGATCACGTGACGCCCGCCGTCCAGCGAGCCGTTGCGGATCGCGGTCAACAGGTGCGACACGCCGTTGCCGCTGAAGTCGACCGCGTTGAGTGTGGACTTGTCCGACGGCAACAGGTGCGGATCGACCGGCGGCCGCGGCGCCGCGTTCGTGCCGCCGCCCTGCTCCGCGGTTGCCAGCGGTTTGCGGACCGGCACGATCGACTGGAACATGTCGCCGGCCGAGCGCAACGGTTTCTTGTCGGTGGCAGCGGCGTCCTTCGCCGGCCGGAACCCGCCGATGCGATCGACGACCTCGGGCCTGACATCGCTGACCACGAACCGGATACCGCGGCGCGGCGAGCGGCCGACCGGAATGCCGCCCCGGCGGCGGCGCCGGAACACGGTACGCAGGTTCTGCTCGGGAATCTCGGTATCGCCGAGCGGCGCCTTCTCGACGTACTTCCATTCGTGGTTCGTGTTGCGCTGCGCGTAGCCGAGCACCTTGCCCGTCTCGTCCTCGACCACGTGAATCCAGCGGTGCTCGCCTTCGACCGCGCGCACGGCCTGGCGCGGCCGCTTGAAGCCCGGCGCGTCCTGCAGCTTCGACACGGCGGCGGCGAGCTCGGGATCGATCGGGCCCGACGCGGTCACGGGCCACGACGTCTTGCCGTCCGGCGTCTCGATCTTCGACGGGCCGCCGAGTTGCGCCAGCTCGTCGTGCGTGACCGGCGATACGTAGAAATCGTACTGGCGCCGCGCGCGGCGCCCGTGGCCGGTGGCTTGCTCGAGCGCCTTTTGAAGCGTCTGCTGCACGCGTTTGCCGTTCAGCATCCGCGCCGGGCCCAGCGTGCCATGCGCATCGGTTTCGAGCACCGCGACGACCGCCGGCATCGCGTGCTCGGCGCCGTCGGCGGGCGGCACGCTATGCGTCGTGATCAGTACGTGCGCGTTGGGTCCGAACTGGCGTGCCAGCCCGTCGAGGGTCGGCGCGTGCCGGCCGTCGATGCGCGTGAGCGTGCGCCGGCCGACGCTGTCGAGCCATGCGGCGGCACGCGCCTGCGGATCGGCCGCTGTCGCCACCGCGGTGCCCTGCGGCGCGGCGGGCGCGCCCGCATGACCGGCGACGGTGGCGGGCGT
>NZ_JBFPFS010000084.1:0-10267 GCF_047978125.1 Burkholderia sp. LFS061
CCACACGCTCCATCTCGTCGAGAAATACGCGTTTGCGCGTCCGCCGGATCGTCAGGTCAAGGTTCAGGTCGGTCTGTTTCATGTCCTTATTGTCCACGGCAACCGACCTGTTGAACATGCGGGCCTTCGCCAGTTTTGAACATCATCCCTAACGGGCGCCATATCGACGATCCTCAACGATGCAGCTGAGCTAGCGATCCGGAACGGCGATGAGTTCATCGATATCCCACACCTCGAGCGTGTTGCCCGAGCAAATGCCTGATATCGACAGGCCTTGGCCGATTGCACCTCGCCCCTTCTTCGAGGAGGCGTTTGGCAGCTGGCTCGGTCGGATCGCAGCGCGCTACAAGACAAGTGTTGGTTTGATCTGGGAAATGGGCACCGGCCTGGAGATGCCCAGACTGACCAAGGCGGGCTGGATCCTGTTCCCTCCTGTTTCATCCTCAAACCTGAGCCGGCTGTCCAGACTGGCACGTATCAACGACGGAATTCTGGACATGATCCAGACGCCGCATGAGTGGATCGTCGACCAGAGGTACCTGGCGTATTGCTTCAGATGTCTCGTGCTGAACAACGCCGATGTCACTGCATCGCGGTGGAAGAGGGAGTGGCTCGATCCGTCAGCTGACTACTGCAAGGTACATCACGGCCTGCTTGAGGCGGTTCCTCAATCGATTCTCGCGCGAGCCCCCAATTTCGACGCCGCACTCCGTGCGATATCGCGTTACCGATGCCCGCCGCTTACAGTCAGGAAAACACGGCGCTAGCAGTATTACTGGACGCTGCTAGCACTCTTGTGAACGCCGCTAGCAGTGATTGTGAACGCCTACATCAGTGGCGCAGGCCCGCGGGGAATTGACATGCCGGCGCATCAGCGAGTACAGCGTGCATACCAACAGCCAAGAGATGATCGCACCCGCGTCCATTGCGGCGCGATGCTCCAGGTAGAAGCGGTACGACGGCAGCGTGTTGTCAGGCACGATCTCGCCACGCGCTGAAGCGTGTTCGATAGCCCCTTTGACGGCGTTGAGCATCAACCCTTCGCACTGCGCCCGCAGATCCATGTCGGCTGGCATCTGCGCGATCACGCGGAAGTGGTGGACGACGTGTCCGATGATGCGTTTCGCCCACGAGATTGGATTGTCCTTGTCGAGCACGGTGCCGACGCCAACATATTTGACCGAGCTGTCCGCCGGCCCGAGGTAGTCGATGGCCTTTTCCAGCCACGTCCAGCGGTTCTGCCGTTCGGTCGGGATCTCGGCGTCGGTGATCAGGTCATCGCCGAACAGCACCATGGGCCGGCTCGATCCGTGAAACGTGCCGCGAATCGCCCGTTCCGCACCGAACAGGATCAGGTAGTCGAGGAACGGGGGCGCTTTGCTTGTCCAGCCCACTTCGCGACGAATCTCGGTGCGCTGCAGCAGCCTTTGCGCAATGATGTACGCGGGACCGATCTTGGTCGCGAGCGCCGCCGGATTGGCGCAGCAGTTTCGGGAAGCGCTTGAAAAAATGCACTTGGAACAGCGACGGCTCGCCGCGAATGTGATGCGGAAGGTATGTGTACACGAAGAACTGGGGGGCGCCATTGACGAGGACGCGTTTGCGGCGCACGAGACGTGCGGCCGGTGTCGGATCGAGGCCCGTCGACCAGGCGTCGATGTCGCGCCGCAGGGACGCCGCCAGCTTGGCTATTTCGTCGAAGAAATCCTTTTCGGTGAAGCGGCCCGAATTCATGACGTTGCCCGAGTGCGTTTAAATAGCCGCGCAGGTTATTGATCTGTGCGGAATCCAATTTTCGAAATATTTTGTTGACGGGAGCAGATATGACAGACGACGAATTCGTGCGCGACATGCAGATCAATATTGTTCAACTCGCGAATGCACTCGCAGATCAAACCGATACGCCCCGGGAAGCCATTGCCCAATTCTTCAGGTCGGTAGCGGAAGCGCACAGCGCCACCGACAACCACAAGGTGGTTGCTCAAGTCCTCAAACAGGCCGCGGAAGAGATCGACCCAAAATCTGATTCGATCGAGGACGGCCTTGTTGCATAAATCAGGCGTGGCACGGTGACGTTTACACACAACGGTGTGTGGTGAAGCTCCTGTTAACAATTCGGGTTCCTGCGTAGCTTCTCGATTTTTGCCGAGAAGATGCACAGGGACACAAGCAAGAGGCGGGGGGGGCAATGGTGCGCCACCGCGTCAGGAACTGGGCAGCTTACAACGCCGGCCTGATCAACCGAGGTAACGTGACGATGTGGATCGATGAAGCGGCCCTTGGTAGCATGCCCGAGGTCGAGCCAACGCGCGGCCGTCCGCGTTTGTATCGGGACGCGTTGATTCAGGCGTTGCTCGGCCTGAAGACTGTGTTCCGCTTGCCGCTGGACACCCTCCAGGGTATTCTCGATCTCGCTTTTGCCAGCCTGCCGGTGCCGAACTACACGACGCTTTGTCGTCGCGCGCAAACGCTTGAAGTTCAACTTCCGACCGTTCGCGACGACGAACCGATCAATTTGGTGGTCACCAACACCAGCTTGAAAGTCTACGGCGAAGGCGAATGGACGGATCGCCAGCATGGCTATTCAAAGCGTCGAACGTGGCGCAAAGGGCAGATTGCGCTCGACGGGAATACCTGTCAGATGCGTGCCACTTTGATGCCGCACCAAGACGTCGCCGACGACGATATCTTGGCCGATGCTCGACCAGATTCCGACCGACGCACGGCTCGATACAGTTGGCGGCGACGGTGCTTACGACTCCAAGCCGTGCCATGCCGCGATTACCACGCGGTGCGATACCGAGTATTCCACCGCGCGACGGCGCTGTTCACCGGAATGCGAGCGTTCCGGACGCCGCATAGCGCAATGAGGCAGTCGACACGATCGCTCGAGTCAGCCGCCGAGCATGGAAGAAGAGCAGCGGCTATCAACGTCGTTCGATCGCCGAGAACGCGGCGTATCAGTTCAAGACACTCACCGGCCCCTGCCCAGTGGGCTCAACGCATCGACTCGCAGGCTACTGAGGTCGCGATTCGTGTGGGTACGCTCAACCGCATGACTGAGTTCGTACGCACGAGTCCATCCACATCGCCTGGGACCATACAAAGGCATCACTTCGTCCTTGTGCCTGATTTATGCAACATCGCCAATCTACGCGAGATATTGCTGCACTGGAAATTTCAGATACGCCCCATGCTCTCCATCAGAAGGGAATCAAAAAAATCCATCGATCCACTCCAATTGGCTGGAATAGCGCCTTCCGTTGAAGTGGATCGATTAAAATGGCCATAAATTAGATTAAAAAACATATTCTAATGGAAATTATTTCGGGTGCACATGAATATTAAATCAAATATTATTGAATTTAAATTTATCGCGCCAGCAATGGTATTGATCTATCTTTTTGTTGCGATGTTCACCCACGCAATAACAGGCGACAAGACACACATCACATCGGCTTGGCTAGCATCAGGCGCTATGTTTGGTGTATTTATGGTGGCGCCACGAAATTGCTGGGCGGCGATCCTGGCAGGAACTTGGGCCGCTAGCATGGCGTGGGCACTGACAGAACGCGGCCTGTCCAGCGTAGAGGCTGTCGTCTTTTCTCTTATCGATCCGTTGAGTGTGCTGGCTGGCGTCACGGTAGCCGCTGGCATTGCACGCGGGCATCGAAATACATTGCGGGAGACGGGTGGGCTAATTGCAGGTTCAACTATAACAGGATTACTTGGTGCTACGTTGACTGTTCAGCTTGGGCATTGGCTGAGCCCTGCTTTTCAGCATAATGATGGCGGACGAGCATGGGCATGCTCGTCCGTGGTTGGCGTGTTAATTGTCGCGCCGGTTTTACTTGGATTTAATGATTTTCGCGTCAAACGCTCTGGTGGCATGTCAATGCGACAGTTTCGTACTGGAGCAGTATTGTTTTCGACGTTCATTGCCGTCACGTGGATCGTTTTTTCTGGTGATACACTGAGGCGGTTCGGCGCCTTCGCAGCCGCGTCTGCTTATCTCCCGCCACCGCTTCTGTTGCTGACCGCATTCCAGTGGGGTTCAAGTGGCGGTGCATTTACGACCCTAGTGGGCGCACTTGTGGTGATCGGTTTGACAACCTCAGGAGGCGGCCCGTTTCATATCTCACTTGAAATCGGCGATGCAGCATTAATCGAAGCAATGATATACGTATCAGTCTGGACGATAGTCACACTCCTGATGCAAGGCATAGTAAATGAGCGTTTCGCTACACTGATTGATGAAAAATCATGTCAGTTTCGATATCAGCAGATCATGGAAGCCGCATCTATTGCGAGCGTTGAGTTCGACGTTGCAACGGGTGAGGCCATATGGAGCGACAATGCCACATCAGTGTTAGGTTCAGACAAAGTAATGCAGGCTTCTTTCTCGAACTGGACAGAATGGATCGACCCGATCGACAAACTGCGCGCAGAAAAATCCCTAATAACAGTGAGGCAAGGACTTCAATGCAAGGTTACTGAAATATTACATCCACGAAATGCATTTTACCCAACAATAGAGGTAACTTTTGCGGCCGTACATGGACCAGACGGTGCGGTTGAGAAAGTTGCAGGATTATTCCGAACAGCGCAGATAGCTTAGAGCGACTAACACAAGTCATCCACGAATCGCGAGCAGATAATCGCAGTGGCAAGTTTTAGCGGCGCCGTATGGATGTCGAGCCGCTGTTCAAACGGATACGGAGCTCGCTGAAACCCGCAAACCAAGCATGTGTGCCTTCGACAACCCACCGATGGCGTCCGAGGCGCTCTTGCGTCAAGGCTGGCTTGCAAGCCAGCCTTGTCGAACCGGATTGTAAGCGTTGCTCCAGCACCGTCTGTTCATGACGGCTCATAGGCGGCAATCTGGTCCCCACCAAAATGTGGTGGGAATCAGAAGAAATGGAAATCAAGGCACGGGGTCGGCGGCGAGACTCCAGGAATTACACGAAGGAGTTCCGCGCGCGGTTGTAGCGGAAACGCGAGACCCGACTCGCTCGATGGCGGAAGTCGCGCGCGCGCATGGGCTGAACGCAAACCTTGTGTCGAAGTGGCAGCGAGATCAGGGCCGTGCAGCAACGCCCACATCCGTGCCGGCCGAAATATTCCTGCCTGTTCAGATGGCATCGCCGCCGATACCGGAGCCGGTCGGGTCATCCGGTCTGGTCGTCGAATATCGTGGCGTACGCGTCTGTTTCGAAGGCAAGCCGCAGCCTGATGTACTGCAGCTTGTGCTCACGAGCTTGCTGGGAGCGGGTTCGTGATGCTGGGCCTTCCCGCCGGGACACGTGTGTGGCTGGCTGCTGGCGTGACCGACATGCGCTCCGGGTTCAACAGCCTGGCCGCGAAGGTGCAGACCGTGCTCGAGCGAGACCCATTCAGCGGCCACGTGTTCGTGTTCCGCGGGCGACGTGGTGATCTGATCAAGGTGCTCTGGTGGAGTGGTGACGGCATGTGTTTGCTGATGAAACGGCTCGAACGTGGCCGCTTCATCTGGCCGCAGGCGGACGGAGGTGTCGTCTGCCTGAGCCAGGCGCAGCTGTCCATGCTGCTGGAAGGCATCGACTGGCGTCAGCCGGTGCGCACGGCGACGCCAACCTCTGCGTTGTAAACCTGCCGGCCGGCGCGTAGACTGCCGGCATGACGACGGCGAACGCGTACCCGGATGACATCGAAGCGCTCAAGGCCCTGCTGCTTGAGCGCGACGCGCGTATCGGGCTTCTGGAAGACGTGGTCGAATCGCACAAGGCAGCAACGGCGACGGACAAGGCCGAAATCGAGCATCTGAAGCTGCTGATTGCGAAGCTGCGCCGCATGCAGTTCGGCCGCCGCTCGGAGAAGCTGGATCACCAGATCGAACAACTCGAACTGCGCCTCGAAGAGCTCGAGGCCGACGAAGGCGCAACCCCCGTCGAGATCCCCAGGACGCCGCGCACGGCGCCGGAACAGGTACAACGCAAGCCATTGCCGGAACACCTGCCGCGCGAGATCCAGACCCATTGGCCCGAATCCCGTGAAACCTGCACGGCGTGCGGTGCGCCGATGAAGCCGCTTGGCGAGGACGTCTCGGAACAACTCGAATATGTGCCGGCGAGCTTCCGCGTCATCCGCCATGTGCGACCGAAGCTGGCATGTTCGTGCTGCGATCACATCGCTCAGGCGGCTGCGCCGAGTCGCCCCATCGAGCGAGGCATGGCGGGTCCGGGACTGCTGGCCCACGTGCTGGTCTCGAAGTTCGCGGATCACCTGCCGCTCTATCGGCAGTCGGTGATCTATGCGCGCGAAGGCGTCGAACTGGATCGCTCGCTGCTGGCGAAGTGGGTGGGTCACAGTGCGGCGCTGCTGCAACCGCTCGTCGACGCGCTGCATCGGCACGTGATGGCGGCAACGAAGCTCCATGCCGACGATACGCCGGTGCCGGTGCTCGCGCCGGGCAATGGCAAGACGAAAACCGGACGGCTGTGGGTCTACGTGCGCGACGATCGGAACTCGGGAGACGTGACGCCGGCGGCGGTCTGGTTCGCCTATACGCCGGATCGCAAGGGCATCCACCCGCAGCAGCATCTTGAATCGTTCAACGGCACACTGCAGGCCGATGCCTACAGCGGTTACCAGGCGATCTACGAAACGGGACGCGTCGCCGAAGCAGCGTGCTGGGCACATACCCTGCGGCAGTTCTACGAATTGCACGCCGCTCGCCCAAATGCGTTGAATACCGAGGCACTGGAACGCATCGGCGCGCTGTACAAGGTTGAGGAAACGATCCGGGGCAAGCCACCCGACGAACGCCGGGCGCATCGGCAAGCCCACGCCCGACCCCTGCTGGATCAGCTCCACACATGGCTGACGGCGATGTTGGAGACGCTCTCGCGCAAATCCGACACGAGTCGGGCGATCCTCTATGCGCTGAACCGGTGGGAGGCGCTCACGCGCTATTGCGACGATGGCCGCCTGGAGATCGATAACCTGCCGGTCGAGCGTGCGCTGCGCGGGGTTGCGATCGGGAGGCGGAATTACCTGTTCGCGGGGGCTGACTCGGGTGGCGAACGCGCCGCCGCGATTTACAGCTTGATCGGCACGGCGAAACTCAACGGCGTCGATCCCGAGGCTTGGCTACGCTTCGTTCTGCCACGCATCGCGGATCACGCGATCAACCGCGTCGACGAACTCATGCCTTGGGCCGTCGCAGACGAGATCTCTACACCGGCATAAACGCCAGCGGCGTCAAGACGGCACTGGCTACTCGCTTACGGTCAGACGTCGCGCGTCCACCCGTTCTTTGGCACGTTCCTAGACGTGGCGCGTCACCACCTTCACCGCGTTGGCACTGGTCGTACACTGCGCCCGCACCGGGCAGTGCCGACAGATTGGCGCATTGGATTTGTATTCGCGATAGCCGGCCCGATTGGTCGTGCTGTAAGGCAAGGCCTGCCCCTGCGGGCACACGTATTCGTTGCGATACGCGTCGTACTGGAACTGCCGTTTGTAGAACATGCCCGGCTTGTGGTTCGGCGTGCGATAGCCCATCACCCCGGCAATCCCGCGTTCCTCCAACCCTTGGCATACCGCTGGCGTGAAGTAGCCTGCATCCAGCCCGACCGCGTCCACCTTGAACTCGAAGTGCTTGCGCTGCCGATCCAGCCGCTCCAGATACGGCTGACTGTCGTGCACCGAGGCCGGTGTCTGCGTATCGGTGATGATCGCGTGCTTGGCATCCACCGTGCGGTGGTCCAGATAGAAGAATCCCTTCGGCTTGTCGTCCCGGACCATGTAGCCGCTGTCCGGATCGGTCCGGCCGATCTTAGTTTCCTTGCTCGGCGGCGGTTCGTCATCGTCACGATTCAGCGGCTTCTTGCCGTGCGCGGCCCGATCCGCATCCACCGCCGCATCCAGCTTCTGCACGTATGCCGCGGGCGTCTGCTCCAGCTTCACCACGTCGAACTTGTTCGCGTTCGCCTTCAGATGCGTGCTGTCCGTGTACAGCACTCGACCGTCGACCAGCCCGCGCTTCATTGCCTGCCGCACGATCTCGTCGAAGATTTCCTGATACACCGCCGTGTCCGTGAAGCGCCGGCGGCGATTCTGCGAGAACGTCGAGGCATCCCGCACCTTGTCGGTCAGCCGGAACCGGGCGAACCAGCGATACGCGACATTGACCTGGACCTCGCGCATCAGTTTGTCAGCAGTCTGAGCCGACCTCATGAAGGGGTCGGCTTTTTTGTGCTGCCGCAATGTCCTCGACGGTGCAAGAACAATTTCAGTACCGGTGAAATCAAGAAACCTCTCGGGAGCGCAAGCTACTCAAATCTCGTACTATCCGAAACGCTCATCTCCCCAGATGGGCATTCAGGACTTTTCGACTCTTTTGCATGCCGCCCCTCGGGCGGCATCTTTTTACTGACGTGAGAGACAGTTCTAGGTGGGGAGGGCGGAAACGTTCGTCTGTGTGGGTGCAGCTCAAAGGGAGAGCGGAATCTTCCAAGCTTCCGATGAGAGTTTGCTTCCCTTCACCCGCCCCACTGCGGATGTGATCCGTCGAAGTAGGGTTTTGCACCTGAAGCTGACGACGGTACCCTCCCGTAAGTTAGAATTACTGCGCTGCTGTCGTGGGCCTGTAGCTCAGTTGGTTAGAGCAGTCGACTCATAATCGATTGGTCGCCGGTTCAAGTCCGGCCGGGCCCACCACGAAACCCTCGGCGAGATAATTCGACCGATGCAGCACTTTGGCCGGTCCATACATCTCGTGAAATTGAATTCCCCGCGATGCCAAGACGATTCTTGTCGCACCTGCGGCTGCATTCGGGCACACTCGAAGCCGGCTACGTCATACCCCTCGGACGTGGCCACCTCGTGTGGTAGAGCGGAAGCTTTACCCTTAATGCCGCCTCACAAGGGCGGTATTTTTTTAGTTCATCGTGGAAAACCGTGGAGGTTTGCGAGGCAGTTGGTAATCTGATACCGCTAGAAACGGGTGGGCATCAACGGGCTGTCGATCCTGGTCGAACAGGCGATGCGCCTGAACCCGATGACCTGGACGCTGTTCGTGTTCGGCAACCGCCGGCGCGATCGCATCAAGATATCGGCTGGGGCGGCAACGGTCTCTAGCTGTTTCTCAAACGACTCGAAGCCGACCGCTTCATCTGGCCGAACGGAGGCGACACGATCACGCTCAGCGCTGAGCAGTTGCATTGGCTGCTCGACGGCATCGACCTAGCCGTAATCCGGAAGCATCCCCTGCGATATTACGCGCGGATGAGCTGAACACCACGCAGGTGGCATGGTCTATCGGCCATACCGAACAGCCCTGTCATGCCGAGTGTTGAGGAATCCAGGCACTGCTCGCCGAACGCGATGCGCTGCGCGATGAGCTTCGACTCGTGACGGCTCAGCGCGATCTAGCTGAGGAGAAACTGCGGGCCTACAAGTACGAACTGTTCGGCGCATCGAGCGAGGCGCGCCATGCCGATCAGCTTGGTCTGTTTAACGAAGCAGAGGCACTGGCGACGACTGCCGATGCGCCCGCGCGCGAGGACGTGCCCGGCGCATCGGTTGCAGCCCACACGCGTGGCAAGCGTGGGCGCAAACCACTCGATCCGAATCTGCCGCGCGAGGTCGTGCGGCACGAGTTGCCCGAGTCTGAACGGTTCTGCGCGCACGATGACCATGGTAATCTCCCCGAAAAACCGGTGTGACCAGAAGTAGAATTTTCTTGCTGAGGGAGTTCTACAGCATGAAGAAGTCGAGATTCACGGACAGCCAGATCATGGACGCGCTCAAGCGCGTGGAATCGGGGCTGTCGGTGCCGGACCTGTGCCGGGAGTTGGGCATCAGCACGGCGACGTTCTACAAATGGCGCTCGAAGTACGGCGGCATGGACGTTTCGCTGATCGCGCGGATGAAGGAACTGGAGACCGAGAGCGCCCGGCTGCGCAAGATGTACGTCGAGGAGAAGATCAAGGCCGAGATCGTAGCGGAGGCGCTCGCAAAAAAAGATTAAGGCCATCTTGCCGGCGTGAGATGGCCATGCGAGCGGTGTCCAGCCGGGGCGTATCGATCCGGCTGGCATGTGAGGCATTTGGGATCAGCCAGGCCCGTTATCGGTACGTCGGTCGGCGCACCGCCGAGAACGACGAGATTGCGAACTGGCTGCTGCGCCTGACGGACAACCACCGGAACTGGGGCTTCGGACTGTGCTTCCTGTACCTGCGCAACGTGAAAGGCTTCGGCTGGAATCACAAGCGCGTGTACCGGA
>NZ_JBFPFS010000085.1:0-9548 GCF_047978125.1 Burkholderia sp. LFS061
ATATCCCGCCCGCTGAGGCTGAGGCAAACTACTACAGGCAACTCAGAAATGCCGCTGACTTGCCTGCATTAACTTAAACCAACCGGCCTCCACGATTCCCGGCGCGGTTCAGATTGCCCAGCGTGATGTCGGTCCAGCCTATTTTTAGCTGGTTCGGATTGGCCGGCTGCTTCGGCCATGCCTTGCGGACCGCCGTTCGATCGGGCAGGGCTGGATCCACCACGCCGGACAGTGCCGTATTCGGCAGCAGCGTGTAGATCTTTGCCTTGGCCTGGCTGTGGGCAGGGGCGGTGATGCCGAACGCCAGCACGGTGGCGACGGCGAGTGCTTTGCGAGCAACCTTCATTTCAGTCTCCTGAATAATATTGTTGGATGAAAAAAAGGGAAGCGGAAGGGCCGCGTGGCGGCCCGGGTGGATGGAGAAGTGGTTTAGCGTTGGCCGATGCGTTGGACCAGCACGGCAAGAACGATGATGGCGCCTTTGATGATCTGTTGCGGATATACAGGCACGCTCAGGAGATTCATCACATTGCCGATCAGGCCCAGCACGAGCACGCCGATCACCGTGTTGAGAACCGAACCCTTCCCGCCGGAGAGCAACGCGCCACCGATCACGCACGTCGCGATGCCGTCGAGTTCCAGGCCGACGCCGGTGATCGGCGTGCCAACACCCGTGCGTGCCGTGAAAACGATGCCGGCGACGGCGCTCAGCGCACCGGAAATCACGTAGACGCAGAACTTGTAACCGCGCTCGGAAATACCTGCCAGCCGCACGGCCGTCTCATTGCTGCCCGTGGCGACGACCATGCGTCCAAACGTGGTGTAGGTCATCAGGAAGTAGAACAGCAGCGCGACGACCACGCCGAGCACGACCGGCCATGGCACGTTGATCCAGGGAACGCTGCCGCTGCCGAATTCATTGAGCAATTCCGCCGCCGGCAGATCAAGCGGCAGCATCGTCGGCTGGCCATTCGACATCATGTATGTGATTCCGCGTGCGATGGTCATCATGGCAAGCGTGACGATGAATGGCGCGAGCCCGAAGGCGGTCACCAGTGCACCGTTGAACGCCCCGAAAAGCGCACCGAGCATCACGGCCAGCACGACCGCGATAAGGAGCCCGGACGTGCCGCCGAACGGCATCACCGGAACCAGCATGGCTACCAGCAGGCCGCCCGCTGCTGCGATCGACCCCACCGACAGGTCGATGCCGCCCGTATTGATCACGAGTAACATGCCGAGGCTGACGAACAGCAGGGGTGTCAATTGCCGTAGCAGGTTATAGAGGTTTTCCTGGCTCAGAAACGCGGGTGACATGACGCTCGATACGACGAACAGCACGATCAGCATGATCAACGCGTTATGGCGCAACAGACCGCGGAGCAGCGGAACATTGGTGCGCTGCGTTTGCGTGATTCCTTCCATTACTTGACTCCCATGGCCAGCGATATCAGCGACTTTTCGTTGATGGCGGGGCCGCTGAGTTCGCCCGCAATACGGCCTGCACGCATGACGAGCACGCGGTCGCACAGGCCGATGATCTCCGGCATGTCGGAGGAGACCACGATGACGGCGACGCCGGCGCGTGCGAGATCGTTGATGACGTGATAGATCTCGATCTTGGCGCCGATATCGACGCCCCGCGTCGGCTCGTCAAGGATCAGTACCCGGCAGCCGTTCGAGAGCCACTTCATCAGCGCGACTTTCTGCTGATTGCCGCCCGAGAGCGTCGATACGTCGACCTCGGCATCGCGCGCCTTCACCCGCAGCTGTTTGATCAGTTCGCGCGTGCGCACGCGTTCGGCACGATGATCGAGGATGCAGCGCAGGCGCGCGAGCGTGTTGCGCGGCGTCATCATCGCGTTTGCGCGGATCGGCATGTTCAGGAGCACGCCTTGCTGTTTGCGGTCCTCGGGCAGCATCCCGATGCCGCTCTCGATGCCGTGGCGGGGACGCTTCAGCTTTGCGACCGGACGGCCGTCGACCCGTATTTCGCCGCTGCTCCTGCGATCCGCACCGAAGATCGCGCGCATCGTCTCCGTTCGGCCTGCGCCGACGAGGCCGCTGAAGCCCAGCACCTCGCCCGCGCGTACGTGAAACGAGACGTCGCGCACGCGTTCGCCGGCACAAAGGTCGCGTATTTCCAGTCGCGTGTCGCCGATGCACGCGTCGCGCTTCGGAAAGAGATCCTGCAGCTCGCGGCCGACCATCAACTGAACGAGGCGGCTTTCGTCGATGTCGGCAATGCGCACCGTGCTGACGAAGGCGCCGTCCTTGAGCACGGTGGCGCTGTCGCACAGCCGGAAGATTTCTTCCAGCCGGTGCGAGATGTAAATGACGCATACGCCATCGCGCTTGAGCCGCTCGAGCAGGGCGAACAGACGCGTCGTTTCGCGCGCGGTGAGCACGGCCGTCGGTTCGTCGAAGACGAGAACACGCGACGTGCGCGAGAGCGCCTTGCAGATCTCGACGATCTGCTGCTCGGCGACCGACAGCGTTGATACGGGCCGCGACACGTCCAACTCACCGAAGCCGAGCGCATCCAGTTGTTCGCGGGCGCGCGCCTTCAGTTTCGACCAGCGGATGATCGACGTTCCCGCGCCGAGGTCGTGCAGAAAGATGTTCTCCGCGACGGACAAATGCTTTGTGAGCGAGAACTCCTGATGAATGACGGAGATTCCGTGCGCCTGCGCGGCGTGCGGGCTGTCGATCGGAAGGTGGCGACCGTCCAGCAGGATCTCGCCTTCGTCAGGCGTGTGCGCACCCGCCAGTATTTTCATGAGCGTCGATTTGCCCGCACCGTTTTCGCCCATCAGCGCGTGCACCTGACCGCCGTGCGCTTCCAGGCAGACGTTGCGTAGTGCGTGGACGCCGCCGAAGTGCTTGCTGATGTTGCGCATGATCAAATGGTTGCTCATCGTCTCCTCTGTAATCCTGTTTGCCTTGAGCGGTGTTCATCGCTGCCCCTAAGTGAACACGTGTCATCTTGCGACGAGCGAAGATAGATGATGCATCATATATTCAAGATGGCCTGACTTAGATGGGTATTTCCCCTAGGCGGTGCGAAGCCATACAGACACGGTCGTTGTTGTTCAATTTGGATGCATCATATATTATTGGTCGGCGGGCTGTAGCGATGTGCAGTGCAGCGATGTGTAGTGCAAAAGAAGTCGCGCCCGTTCAATCGACCAGAAGCAGACACTGGAGACACCCTTGACATACGACTACATCGTGATCGGAGGCGGTTCGGCAGGCAGCGCCGTCACCGGCCGACTGATCGAAGCTGGCGCAAGCGTCCTGTTGCTGGAGGCGGGGCCGCGCGACAGGAATCCGCTCGTGCATATCCCTGCCGGTTTCACGAGACTGCTCTCGACGGATCTGCTGTATCACTACGAAACCGAGCCGCAGACCGGGCTCGACTCCCGGCCGCGCATCGTGCCGCAAGGCCGGGTGCTGGGCGGTGGCAGTTCCGTGAACGCGCTCATCTATATCCGGGGGCAACAGGAGGACTACGACGAATGGGCTCGCCTGGGCAACTCGGGATGGTCTTACGACGAGGTGTTGCCGTATTTCAAGCGCGCGGAGGACAACGAGCGGCTCGACGATCGCTATCACGGCGTCGGCGGGCCGCTTGGCGTGTCGGATCTCTCGCAACGCTGCGAATTGTCGACGGCGTTCGTGCGCGCCGCGCAGCAAGCCGGCATTCCTTTCACGCACGATTTCAACGGCGTGCGGCAGAATGGCGTCGGCTTCAATCAGATCACGACACGCGACAAGAGGCGTTGCAGCGCAGCCGTAGCTTATCTGCGCAACGCCGAGGCGAGCGGGCGTTTGACGATCCGTACCGGTGTACGCGTGGACCGCATTTTGATCGAGGCGGGTCGCGCGATCGGTGTGGAATACGTCAGCAACGGCCAGGTCGTACGCGAGAAGGGCTGCAAGGAGGTGATCCTGTCGGCAGGAGCCGTGCAGTCGCCGCGCCTGCTGTTGCTTTCCGGAATCGGCGCGACGGAGGAACTCGCTCGGCATGGCATCGAGGCCGTGCAGGATCTGCCGGGTGTCGGTGCGAACCTGCAGGACCATATCGAGTTTCCGGCGGTGTCCTACTGCACGGGAAACTACGGTTACTACGGCCAGGACAGCTTCACCAACACGCTGAAGAACGGGCTGCAATATTTGCTGTTCAAGAGCGGCCCCGTCACATCGAACGTGACCGAAGCCTGCGCGTTCGTCAACGTCGACGCGCCGCAAGAGCGTCCCAATATCCAGATGCACTTCGTGCCGATCGTGTTTCTCGACCTTGATCAGGATCACGTGAAGTCGGCAGGCGCGACAATCAATCCTTGCGTGCTTCGTCCGCAAAGCCGTGGCGAGATTCGTCTGCGCAGCGCGGATCCGGGCGCCGCGCTGTGGATCGATCCGAAATACTTCCAGCATGCCGAGGATCGACGCATCGCTGTAGCCGGCCTGAAAAAGGCGCGCGAGATTCTCGCGCAACCGGCTCTGCGCACCTATACGAGCGAGGAGGCGCTGCCGGGCGCGGGCGTCGCAACCGACGCCGCGCTGATGGACTACATTCGCAAGCGCGCGAAAACCGTCTATCACCCGGTCGGCACGTGCAGGATGGGCATGGACGGGCACGCAGTGGTGGATCCCGAATTGCGCGTGCGCGGCATCGATGGATTGCGCGTGATTGATGCATCGATCATGCCGAATCTCGTGTCGGGTAATACGAACGCCGCTTCCATCATGATCGGCGAGAAGGGCGCGGACTACGTGCTCGGCAAGACGGCCCTGAGCGGCGCAGCACTTGACGCGGTGGTGTAGCGATGCTGGAAGATAGCGTGACGATCGGCACGAACAGCACGACGGACACGATGGGCGCCTGGACCTGGCAGATCGCCGGCGCGCCTTCCGCGCTCGCATGGCGGCGTGCGGCGAGACCGGTGCCGGGGCCCGGAGAAGTGCTCGTGCGCAACCGCGCCGCGGGTCTGAATCCCGTTGACTGGAAATTCATCGAATGGGGCTCGCCGGCATGGCGGCCGGACCACATACCAGGGGTAGACGGGGCGGGAGAGGTGGTCTCCGTAGGTGCGGGCATCCAACGGGAATGGCTCGGCGTGCGTGTGGCCTACCACCAGTCGCTCACGCGCGACGGCAGTTTCGCGGAGTACACCGCAGTGCCGGCGCGCGCACTGTTGCGCTTGCCGCCGGGCCTGAGTTTTGCCGAGGCGGCGGCGTTGCCGTGCCCCATGCTGACGGCGTGGCAAGCCATGCAGAAAGTGCCGCACCGGGCCGGCCTCGAGGCACTGGTAACGGGTGCCGGCGGAGCGGTCGGCACGCTGTTGGTCCAGCTCGCAGTGCGGGCACGCTGGCGAGTGTCGGTGATGTGCAACTCACGTCATTTCGAGCGCATGGCGCGTCTTGGCGCTTCGACGTGTCTGTTGCCGGACATCGGAAGCAGCGCCTTTTCATCGCATCGGCCGTTCGACGTCGTGTTTGACACGGTGAGCGGCCAGCATGCCGCCCGACTTGCGCGTTTCGTCGCCGTGAACGGCCATCTCGTCTGCATCCAGGACCGTCTGGAGACATCCCCGGTCGCGCCGTTTACGACGGCCATCTCGTTGCATGAAGTGGCCCTGAATGCACTGCACACACACGGCTCGGCCGCGCATTGGCGCACGCTGGTCGATGCGGGAGAGCGTCTGCTCACTGACGTGCTGTATCGCGCACTGGCGCCGCTGCCGATCGAGCCGATGCCGCTGTCGCGCTTACCCGAAGCATTGGAATCGTTGAAAGCCCATACCGGGCACGGCCGGCCCGTCGCCGTAGTCGACTGAGCCCGCCGCCGGCTTATCGGCATCGGCACCGCCTGTTGCGGCGATGGATCGTGATGTATCATGTATGAAAACATTTTTCGTCCCGTTATCAGAATGAAACCACTCGCCCGTGTCGAAAAGAGCAATCTCTCGTCACGCATCTACGAAGAGATCCGCTCCCGATTAATGAACGGTCAGTACGCGCCTGGCGACCGACTGCGTATCAACGACCTTGCCGAAAAGCTCGGCACGAGCATCACGCCGGTGCGCGAAGCGATTTTCCGCCTGGTCAGTGAACAGGCCCTGGAAATGACTGCGGCAACCTCGATCGTGGTGCCGGTGCTCGACGCCGATACCGTTGCGGAGATTCAGCTCATGCGGCGCCTTCTCGAGGGTGCGGCGGCCGAACAGGCGGCGCAGCGCATTACCCCAAAGGAAATCCGCCATCTGAGCCTGACGCACGACGAGTTCATCGAGGCCGTTGCCGCGAGTCCTTCAGAGGCCGCAGAGCGCAATCGCGACTTCCATTTCGAATTGATGGCGGCAGCCAGGATGCCCACGCTCAGCGCCACCGTGGAAACCATGTGGGTCCGGATGGGGCCGCTGCTGCACACGTTTCATTCGCATCTGCCACGGCGCGAGATATCGAATCGTTCGCACCCTCACTATCGCGTGCTGGCCGCGCTGCGCAAGGGTGATCCCGAAGGGGCATCGCGAGCGATCCAGGAAGATATCGAATGGGGCCAGCGCGTGCTGCTCGAATGGATGGCCGAGCGGGAGCATGGCGAAGTCGCCGCTACGTAAGTAGCCGATCACCCGATCCGATTGCGATGCTACCGACGCGGGTAGCACATGCGTGCGGCGGCGCATCGCCGCCTATCCTTACTGCTTCGTCACGCGATGCTGAATCCGCCGTCGATCGGAAGGACGACTCCCGTGATGTAGTCCGCATCGGCCGAGCAAAGGAATTTCACGCCCCTGGCGACATCCGAAGGCTGCCCCCAGCGCCCGAGCGGCAGACGTGCGCGAATTGAACCGCTGCGCTCGGGGTTGTTCAGCGCTCCGGCAGACAGTCGCGTTTCGATCCAGCCGGGCGCCACTGCATTGACGCGCACCCCGCGATCCGCGAACGCGGCGGCGTGCGCGCGCGTCAAGCCAACGAGGCCGGCCTTGCTTGCCGTATAGGCGGGATTGCGGGCCGAGCCGAAAAAGCTCCACATCGATGCGATATTGACGACGCAGCCGCGCACCGCGGACAGCTTGTCGAGCGCGACTTCGGTCGTGAGCTGGCAGGCGTTCAGATTGACGTCGACCACTTTTCGAAAGCCCGCTGAATCGAACTCCGCGCGGTCGTGGAGGATGATTCCGGCGGCGTTGACGAGCACGTGAATCTGCGCAAGATCGCCGAATGCGTCGCGAACTTCAGCGGCTGACGTCACGTCGACTCGCCGGAACGCGATCGCCGGATCGAGATCCTCGTCCGCGTCCTTTCCGACGGACACGGGGCGCAGACCCGCGCGCAAGAATTCTTCGGCGATCGCGCGACCGATGCCGGTGCCGCCCCCCGTTACTACAGCAACTTTCGTCATGGACTTTCCTCCTGTGGAAATAAAATATATGATGCATCATAGTCCGGTATGCGGACAGGCACAAGCGTCCGGGTCAATCGTGGCAGTGGGGGAGGAAAGCCACGGGCGTTTCTCGATGCGATGCAGCAGATGCGGTGACGATTACGGCAAGGCTGAATCCCATTTTTTAATTCAACAACTGGAGACTCGAATGACCAATGCGAAACGGTTTTACATTGCGGGCAAATGGCAAGCGCCTGAGTCGAGCGCGCAGATCGAAGTGGAAAACCCGGCGGACGAGTCGATTATCGAGACGATTGCCGCTGCTTCCGCGTCGGACGTCGGTTGCGCGGTAGCGGCCGCAAAAGCTGCGTTCGGTGAATTTTCACGGACCACCGTCGAGCAGCGGGAGCGATGGCTCGTCAAACTGCTGGCGATCTACAATCGGCGCTACGACGAGATGGCGCGCGTGATCTCGCGCGAGATGGGCGCGCCGATCGATTTCGCTGTAGCGGCACAGGCCCGCACCGGGCAATGGCACATTGAGGCCGGGATCCATGCGCTGCGGACGTTTCGCTTCCAGCACGCAGTCTCCGGCGGGACGGTGGTTCGCGAACCCATTGGCGTGTGCGCATTGATTACGCCGTGGAACTGGCCCATCAACCAGATCGCGTGCAAGGTGGTGCCCGCCCTCGCAACCGGGTGCACGATGGTGCTCAAGCCGAGCGAGGTCACCCCGCTGAGCGCGCTGCTGTGGGCCGAAATGATCGATGAACTCGATTTGCCGCCTGGCGTGTTCAACATGATCAACGGCGACGGTGCGACTGCGGGCGCGGCGCTTGTGGCACACCCTGACATCGACATGATTTCGTTTACGGGTTCGACCCGCGCGGGCAGCGCGATCGGCGCGGTGGGTGCGCAAATGATCAAACGGGTAACCCAGGAACTGGGCGGCAAATCGCCGAACATCATTCTCGAAGGCGCTGATCTGCGCCCGGCCGTGGAGAGAGGCGTGCGTCATTGCATGGCGAATAGCGGACAGTCCTGCAACGCGCCGACACGCATGCTCGTGCCCGAGAACGAATACGCGGCGGCTGTCGAAATCGCTCGTGAGGTGACCAACGGCATTCAGGTCGGACGTCCCGAGCAGCACGGCAGCCATATCGGCCCTGTTGCGTCGCACGTTCAGTTCGAAAAGGTCCGTGCGCTCATCCGGGCGGGGATCGATGAGGGCGCCACGCTCGTCGCCGGCGGTCCGGATGCGCCGGCGGGTCTCGAGCGCGGCTACTATGTCAAACCGACGGTGTTCGCGGATGTGCATAACGATATGCGTATCGCCCGTGAGGAGATCTTCGGCCCTGTTTTGACGATGATCCCGTATCGGAGTCTCGATGAAGCGGTCTTCATCGCGAATGACACGCCGTACGGACTTGCGGCATATCTGCAGGGCGATGCGGAATTGGCACGATCTGTCGCAAGCGAGCTGCGTGCCGGTATGGTGAGTCTCAACGGTGCCGATCAGTCTTTCGATGCCCCGTTTGGGGGCTATAAGCAGTCGGGGAATGGGCGCGAGTGGGGAGCGTTCGGTTTCGAGGATTACCTGGAAACGAAGGTCATTAACGCGGTCGGATAAAATGAATGGCGAGCTGATACTCGTGAACGTGTGAGAGCAAGATTCAATCAGCCTGGCTCCATCGAGATTCGTGGAACGCTTGAACGATATCGATGATGCCAGGCGTCCGCATGCGGAGATGCCCGGGCATCTCCGGCCAGTCAGGTCGATGATTCCAGCTGGATTTGAGCCGCTCTAGAATGGGTCCGGAAAACCCAAGCGGATCAAGTTCGCCGAAAACTCGCTCACATGATGGCCCTGTTCACGGGGGGCGCTCGATAATAGAGAGCTCACTTTCCGGTTGGCTACAAGAAACGTCTCAGGTCAACCACAGATAGTGCTAATAGTTATACTCGTGGTAGCGCCGTCAGAAAAGGCGGTGAGCGATGTTATTTTAGTGTCCGCACGGGTTGCGCTAATGCAACAAAGGGGGGGATATGTAGTGGTCAACTAATCCCGGACACTGCGTTAAGTTTTTCTTCCGCAACGGCCGGCGCCAGTCCGTCGTTGAACTGATGCGGCCGTATCCAGTTGTACCGGTGCATCAGG
>NZ_JBFPFS010000086.1:0-9070 GCF_047978125.1 Burkholderia sp. LFS061
ACGTCACGGTGCGCTATCGCGGGTTGATGAAGAACGCGCAGCAATTGCATACGCTGTTCGCGTTGAGCAATCTGTGGATGATGCGACGACGGATTGTGCGGCACGCCGCGGCATGACCGCATCAGCATCCGGCCTGACCGGGCCGAAGGGCAAGCGGACCTGAAAAATTCATGCTGCTGATGACATCGGATTCGAGCGTCGTTTCTCATCGATTTCGTCACGTTGCCCACACTTCGTCAGCCGGCTGTCTCTGACGTCGTTTTGAATAGTGTCCCGAGGGGCTGACTTGGGTTGGTAAGTGGTGCCGTCGCGCAGCATGGCGAACAGCGAAGTGATGCTGCGTGCCCTAAAGATTACATGTATTGAACCGGATTGAGTTTGACAATGCCCGTTTTTATGGTTGTTCGAATGGCATCGTCCGTAGGGGTAATGCCGCGGCGCACAGAGGAGTCTCATGATTCAGGAACAGAAAATCATCCGTGGCAAGGTCGGCATGCTCGAACTGGTCCGGCAACTCGGAAACGTTGCCCAAGTCTGCCGCAGGATGGGTTACTTGCGCGACAGCTTCTACGATTCAGGGAGTTGCACGATCGAGGTGGCGAAGCCGCGCTGCGGGAGATGTTTCACTATCGGCCACTGCTTCAAGAACCGGGGCGATCGCAGATCGAGGCTGCCGTAGCTAACGTGGCCCTTGAACTGCCCGTCTCCGGTCAGAGTCGGATCTCCAGCGAAGTTCTCAAGCGCCATGGTCGGATTTAGTCTAGTTTACTGCGCGCATGTGGTTGAGCACGCCCATACAAATCGCGACTTCAGATGCCTGCGAACCGATGCATCGTGCCCAAAGGCGATTGCATGCGAGCGTCTTGAGCCGCTACATCGGTGGGAATCTCGTCGAGAAAATCGGGCGGCGCGATGGGATGTCGACATCCTGACGCGCCATCAACGCCGCGCATATTTGCTCTGGTCTTCGCATTCATCGTCAGGTGAGCTTTACTCACTTCCGTTCTTTCTCGTCGTGCAGCTTGAGGCCCGTGTTGTCGATGACCAGATGCAAGGGCTCACCGCTGTGTTGTGCGGGCGGGATCACCTTCAGCTTTTGGGCGCGGTTGGGCGTACACAGACCGGAGAAAGCGAGGTCCCACTGACTTTGTGCGAAACCCTGAGGCGCCCGCAGTGGCAAACGGAAACCTGCTTGAGACCCCGGCAGCATCCGGCTTGTGACGTCTACACAGATGAATGGCTGACCGCGCTTGCGCGCCGCGAATGCAGCCGGGTTCGACTTTACATCCTCATCGATCCACATCACCACATTCCCTCGCCAGAACAGCCCCGTGTCGTAGTTCAGCCAGTTCCCAGCGCGGTACACGCCCTTCGGCTCACTTGTCTTGCGTTCGTCCTTGCGGCATCTCTTCGCCCCAAGGATGAGAATCCACAGAATCCGACACGAAGTTAACAGCGGTATCGTCCCGGTCGTTACGCGTAAGCGTTAGCCCAACGCGCAGCAGTCGGATTTATTCAACAACGCCCCAATCAACATTAAAAAGGTTGCGATTATGAATGTGTTATCCGTGGATTCTTTTTATTCCATTAGCAAGCTGGAGATTTCTTATCTTGATTTTCAGTCTAAAACGGCCACCATCTATGCGAATGGTAAAAATCAGGTCGCCGTGATGGCCAGGGTTCGGCTTGAAGACAAAGATGGCCGAATGGTAAATATATCTGAGGATGTCGTTAAAAATGCTCTCTATCTTTGTGATTATAACACCGGATATGAGTTGCTTCAAGTAGATGGGGAGGGCGGTGTAATATACGATGAGGGGGGGGCTCAAGGCCCAGAAAAGACGCGTGATATGTTGTACGCGCGAACCAAGAATGAGTACTGCAATGCAGTAAGATCTTCCGAATTAGTTGGCTATGACGTTGCTGAGGCGGAATGGCGCGACGATTCTGTTGCAGTGATGTTTTATCTCTCGGCTTCGGAGCATCTAGATGGGCGTGTTATTGCGTGTGGAATTAAAACATCGAAGGGGTATTTCGACAGTAGCAAGCTGGGCACTCGATTTTCAATGGCATCCGGTCAAAATTTCAAACGTCCGTCATGGGTGGAGCTCCATACACTTGAATCCATTGACTATTCGCGCTCTGATAACATTATTGTAAGAGATGCTATGTGGAAATCATTCGGCGATTTATCCAAAGTCGCTGATGATGTCGAGCTGTACCACCCGAGAACAGCCAATACCCATCATGGCATCAGTTCTCGGGCGGAGTGTCTAGTATATTCGAAGCAGCATAAATTTGTAAGGAAGGTGATAAAGTCACGTAATTGTGCCCTAGCTAGTGCCTCGACGGAATTTAATAGTGATGTTTCCATCCTTGATAGCGGCACGCGGACTTATCGGTCGTGCGCGGATATTCTTTGGGGAAGCTGGCGTGAAAATGAAACTTATCAAAATTATGATATTTCGGCGCTTTTTATTGAAAGCGAGAAGGTCGGAACTCAGTATGCGGATTTCTGGCTGACGTGGGGTGGTCAGCACATCGCCTATCGAATTAACAAGGGTGACAACCGTCATTGCTGGGCGAAACCCCTGACTCCGGATGCTGTCAGAATTAATTTCTGCAATTATCGTATTCCGGGTGATTTCTTCTTCCGGATGAATGGTTGGGATAAAGAAGGCTGGAGCAACTCCCCGCTGTCCACCGTAGTGCATGTGACGGATAATTATGGCAATGAGGGAGATATCACCATTAAGGCCGAAGATAAAAACTGGCCAGCCCTGTTAATCAATGGACACCTTTTTTGATGCGGGTGCCGTACGCGCCGACGTGTCACAGATTTTTCAGAAGGTTGAATCCGGCCTGATTAATAGAACTTCTCCCTGGAAAAACGGAAATATCAGCTAACTGTTATTTTCACCGGAAACGACCTGTTTCCGGTAAATTTTTAGACAACGATAGCGGAGTGTGATTGTGTCTGCGAACTTCTCGACCCATGCAGCTAATTTTACTAGCGCCCTGCGCACCGGCGTTGACCCGCGTACCGGGCAGTTTTTTATCAGAATGCCTCTGTTTGACAGCACCGCCAATCGCCTGCTGGGACCACACATCTCGTTGTCCGCGAATTACTCCACGCTATCCTCTGCAAATCTCTTCGGGCTGGGTAGCGGTGTGACCCTGCAGGGCGTCAGTGTTTACACCCCAGGAGCCAGTAGTATTTTATTAAGTTCGGGTGAGTTTTGGTACGTTGACTCGGGCGGCAATATCCCGCACCGGAAACTGAAGGACTGCGAGTTCAAGTCGCAGGGAGACGACTGGATTATCCGCTGGAAGTCTGGCGAAAGCGAGGTGCTGATACCTGTCGGGGACGGGCATTTCGTGACCCGGACGCTTATTAGCCCCTTGGGGAAGAGGTTGCATTTTGATTGGGTGTCCGACGGCGCCTCATTGCTGCTGCAGAGCATCCGAGATGAGGTGACCCCGGATGCGGTACTGTGCCACTTCAACTGGCCAGGTGACGGTGTGAACATTACGGCCTGGCCGGGGCGAAGGGAAGAGTACAGCCTGCGGATTGACTTGCAGAATGGTTATCTGGCCAGCATTACACGTCATATGCCTGGCAATGATGCCCCCTTGCAGTGGCGCTTGGAGAATGACCTGATCGGTGATGCGCTTATCCCGACCAGACTCCATCATCCGACCGGGATGCGGGATGAGATTGCCTGGCAGGCTGATGCGCTGCCCTGCCCGGGAGGTGGTGCTCTGTCGGCAGTGCAGTTGCATGCCCGGTATTATGGTCAGGGGCAGCCCGAGACGGTCAGAACGTACGACTATGATAGCAGTGGGAATAACTTCCTCGGCAATAATGCCGACGTGGAAACCTTTGGTCCGTGGAGTCAGGGCAGGGACTATATCAGCAACTGGCTGACGGAGGAGTATACTTATTCCTCGACGGAAAGAGTGACCGGAAAAGATGCTACGGCGACCTTCACCCGTACCTACAATAATTATCATTTTCTGATCGCCGAAGAAACCCAGCAGGACGATAGCGTTAGCCGGAAAGATGTGGTATACCATTCGAAAGAAAATGCGGATATTGGTGACCAGCCCTGTTTTTATGCTTTCCCACATCAGCACACGAGCACGCTGAATGGCCGGGTTCCGGAAACGACCCGGACCACCTTTGACGACTACGGAAACCCGCTGACGGCTGAACATCCGGATGGCACTCGGGAAACCTGGTCCTGGTACCAAGCAAAAGGTGAGGCCGACCAGTGTCCACCGGAGCCGAACGGTTTTGTGCGATTTATTGGGCAAAAAATCACCACACCACCGATGATTAACGGGCATGCCGTCTCCTCCCATATTGTGACGTATACCTATGAAACGCTGGGAGAAACATCCTTTGTGGTCCAGAAATGCTGCACGGAATACAGCGAGGAGCACGGCAAGCGCATCTGCCTGAACCGCAAGGAAACGCATTACGTCACGGAGAAAACCAGCCCGGAGTTCGGACGCATCACGAAAATCATCCACACGCAGTATGATCCGGCCGATGGCAACACGGACTATCCGGTCACGCAGACATTTTCTACGGAGGTAGATGTCGACGGGGATGTTATGACGCAGACCGTGGAAAGTGAAACCCACGATAAACTGAAAACCAAGCATATACGCGAACAGTCCATTCAGAGTGGCCGCATACAGAAGGACACCGATACCCACGGGATTGTAACGCTCCGTTGTTGGGACAGTTTGGGCCGCATTCTGAGTGAAACCCGTGCTGCCGGCACGGAACACAGCCTTACACAACACTGGCAGTACACTATTGAAACCGCCGCTGATAAGACGACCAGACCGGTGACCATACAGTGGGATGAACTGGGGCGTCAGACTCGCACTTTGTTTGACGGTGCAGGTCGCGCGGTCCGGCAGGATGTGTATGACATTGACCAGGCTGACGCTGATAAAAAGAAGACGAAAATGCCCCCGGCAAATTCGCCGTACTGGCGTACGGTGTCTGAGTGTCAGTATGATGCACTGGGACGCGTCATCAGCAAAGCCTATTTCGATTGGACCACATTGGACCGACGGCCAGATAACAACAAGCCTTCGGTCACCCGCGCCACGACATACCGGTATGAAAAGCGTGGTGCCCGGAGTGTAGTACATCATGCGGACGGGGTGGAATCGCATAGTCATTACGACCCCGTGGCATCAACGCTGTCTGTCTGGCAACAGAATACTGGCATCAACGCAGTGCGTACTGGCACGGTGGTAACGGAGTGCGACACACGGACTCATCATCCCGTTAAGCGTACCCGCTACCGGACTGACGGGCGTATTGATGGTGTTAATCTTTATGAGTGGGATGGCCTAGGTCGTCTGCGCCGGGAAACTGACGCACAGGGCCACACTACGGAATGGACTTATGACATCTATGGCCGGGTGCTGACACAAACCCTGCCGGATGAAAGCACAGTGTGCCGCCGTTATGCACCACATTTGACGGGTGATCATCCGATCAGCCTCTGTGTCACGCCTGAGGCATCGGCCCCTTGGAATCCCGTTCAGGCATTCGACGGACTGGGGAGACTGACCTCGGCCACCACGGGCGGGCGCACCACCCACTATTACTATACCTCCGGCCAGGCTGCACCGGTCCCAGAACTTATCGTGCTTCCGTCTCACAGGGATATTTCGAATATCTGCATCCCCGGGCTGGGCTTTGCGCTGAAAGCGGTGAATGCAGGGGGGATTCATCAAACGTTTGAGTATGACCCGAAAACCGGCCAGCTGCTGAAGGCAACGGAAGGGCATATGGCTGACGAAAACCACCGCGCTCCGTCAGGGACACTAACAGGTCAGACATTTACCCGTCACGGTCGGCCCCGTTCAGTCATATATACCCGGACCCTGGAAGGCCTGCCGGAAAGCTACACGGATATCACTGGCCAGCAGACCCGTTACGCACGTGACACCCTAGGGCGTCTGACGAGTATAACTGACGATATCCTGACGGTCAGTCAGACTTATGATCCGCTGGGGCGGCTGCTCAGCCGGACGGTAAACGGTACGGCAGGGAATAACTCCCTGACTACCACTTTGGGCTACGATGAGTTCTCTCGGGAAATTACCCGGACATTGAGCGATAACACTGGCACCCGATTGGAACTCAGGCATATGTGGCTGAACAACGGCCTGCTGGCCGGACGCGCTACCCGGAAGGGCGGTCATGAGGTGCTGAAAGAAACGTACGGGTATGATCGCCGCAACCGACTGGTCAGCTACATGGCCAGTTCAGACAGACCAGAGTATCTGCCTCCGGATGCGTACGGGCAGGCAATGACACAACAGACGTATCATTATGACGCGCTAAACAATCTGACAACGGTTACGACCACCCTGCACGACGGTATCACCGACACGACAACGCACCATTATGAAAATCCGGCAGACCCGACGCAACTGACAAAAATCACGCATACCGACAGCCGTCGTCAGCCAGTCCTGCTGCGGTACGACCACGACGGGCGACTTTTTCAGGTTGACGGCGGTGAAGCCGGGCACCGCGGGGTGCTCAGCTATGACCCCCTGGGTCGTCTGTTGACGACAGGTGGGGCCCGCTATGGCTATGACGCCCATAACCGTCTGGTCAGTCAGTACACGGGGCACAACACTATTCGGGAGTTGTATTATCGGGGCAATACCCTAGTGAATGAGGTAAATGCCGCGCTGAGGCTGGAGAAGCGCCTGATACACGTGGGCGGCACTTGTGTGGGCGTGGCAGAGGACAATAACATGACGCTGCTGGCTACGGACCACCACGGCAGTCCGGTGTGGTCGCTCAGGAGCGGGCAGCCAACCGGTAAGCAGCACGTTTGGTCCCCGTGGGGTCAGAGTAAAGATAGCGATAACAAAATGCTGCCGGGCTTCAACGGCGAGCGTATCGACCTGGTGAGCGCGGTATACCACCTGGGCAACGGTTACCGGGCATACAGTCCGGTACTGATGCGTTTTCATTGCCCTGACAGCTTGAGTCCGTTTGGGCCAGGCGGTATCAATCCGTACACCTATTGTTCCGGCGACCCGGTGAACCATATCGACCCGTCGGGGCATATCAGTGGCCAGTCCATTGCCGGTATCGTGATGGGGGCCATCGGGCTAGGACTGGCGATATGGACAGGCGGAAGCTCGATTGTGGCGGCAGAGAGTCTTGCCGCTGCCATTGATGCGACGAGCGCCACCGCCGTGGTTGCCGGGACAGCTGCCGTTGCTGCGGATGCAACGGGAATAGCCAGTGGTGCGCTGGAAGAATCCGACCCCAAAGCATCGGCTGCGCTGGGATGGGTAAGTATGGCGCTGGGACTGGCATCAATGGGGATTGGTCTCGCTCTGACCGCAACCAGATTCTTGCGCGAGCATGCGAATCCGGTTGCCGAATTTGCTGGCGTAGGTAATCAGATCGAGCAAACAGCTGGCACTGCGCGGCGCACTAAATTCTATAACGGAATCAAGCGAGAATATGTGAGTGCCCACGCAACACAACCAGACGGTTACGGATTGTTGGGAGGGGGGCGGGGGATCAGTGAAAAAATGGGAGGTTGGGGTGAGCCGGATGATCCCGGGCTAATAATTCTACTGCGGCAGGGCGTTGAACGCGAACTGAGTTGGGCGCGAACTACCAGACGTATGAATGCATATTCTCTCGCTAGTTATCGAGATGAACTTCGAGATTTCGAAAATGACATGAGGAATATACCTTTCGCGGAGCGAAACCATAATAACCGAGCATTCACTGATCTCGAAAGGAATATCGAAGAAAGCCAAAGGAAAGTACGGCAAAGTGAAGAAGTTGTAGAAGGAAATGACAGGGAAATTGCGCGTATTGAAGCGGAGCTGCGTAGATTGGGAGGTTAAAGCTAGCTCCTTGTACAGAATCTGCGGAGCCTTATGAAGTGTACGATGTCACAGACATCGTTTTACTTTCTCGGGGGGCGTTTCTTTGGCGTGCTGGAACTCGCGGCTCCGGTAGGAGACCCGAATTTCAGCACGCGCTGGTTTTGAGGTTCGTAAATTCCGCGAATGAGTCGGCCCTGCAAAATTCAGTTTGCTTGACGCGCGACGCCGACTGGGTATTTGGTTGGAGCGGGACGGTTAGCCCGCCGGAAGCGTTCCCGGTGCGCAAGCAGCGGATGCGACAGGACATTGGCGATCGAATGCAGCCAGGCGAGGACAAAAAAGATGGGCCCCAGACCCAGGCTGACCTGCCCCCTTCAATAGGGCCATGGGCTTCTAGCAAAGTCCCTTTAAACCAACTCCTGGAAAGCGGCAGGAGCATCCGCGGTTGCCCGATGTTTCGCCGCAAACTCTGACGGCGCAAGGTAGTTCAGTGCGCTGTGCGGCCTTTGCTCGTTGTAGTCCTGACGCCATGCCGCGATGACAGCCCGAGCGTGCGCGAGCGTCGTGAACCAGTGCTCGTTAAGGCATTCGTCGCGGAACTTGCCGTTGAACGATTCGATGTACGCATTCTGCGTCGGCTTGCCCGCCTGAATCAACTTCAGTGTGACGCCGTTCGCATACGCCCACTGGTCAAGCGCGCGGCTCGTAAATTCGGGGCCCTGGTCTGTTCGCACCGCCTTGGGATAGCCACGGAAGCGAGCTGCACGGTCCAATGCCCGAGCGACATACAAACCTGAGATGCCATGGTCGACGACGATGTCGACAGCCTCTTTCGTGAAGTCGTCGACGACGGTCAGGCACTTCTGTCAGCGTCGGATAGATACTCCCCACTTTCGTCGAAGTAATTTTCCCCAGTTATTGCATCGGCAAGGGCTGAGTATTTCGGCCATCGGTAAGCGGCTAGCGAACCCATCTTGAGTTTGACCGAGACGCTTGGGAGTATCGTGTCCACCTAACGAATAAGCGGACACGTGAACACTATCGAATCGGAATCACGCCCGGAGCGTCGTCGTCGGCAACGCTACAGCGAGGAGTTCAAAGCGCGTGTGGTTGCTGCCTGCCAGGGAATCGGCGTATCGGTTGCGGCGGTCGCGCTGGAACACAGGCT
>NZ_JBFPFS010000087.1:0-8828 GCF_047978125.1 Burkholderia sp. LFS061
GCCCCGCACCGAGCGCCGCGCAGCTCGACGAGTGGCAGGCGATGGTCACGCAGGCCACCGAGCCGCACGCGCTCGCGCAGTTGCGCACGCTCGCGCGCCGCGGGTCGGGCGCCGCGCAGACGGCGCTCGGCATCGCGCTCGTCGACGCGCGCGAACCGGGGCTGCGCGACGAGGGGCGCGGCTGGCTGGAAACCGCCGCGCAGGCGAACAGCAAGGCTGACGCACCGGCTGCGCGGCGCGCGCAACTCGCGCTCGGCAAGGCACTGCTGCTCGGCAGCGGCGACATCCCGAAGGACTACGCACGCGCCCGCGCCCTGCTCGGCGAAGCGGCCGAACAGGGCGACCCGGCCGCCGCGTATTACCTCGGGCTGATCTATCGCAGCGGCTACGGCATCGCCGCCGATCCGGTGCAGGCCGCGCACTGGTTCGACGTCGCGTCGCGCGCGGACATCCCGGCCGCTGACTTCATGCTCGCGAACGCGTACCGCGACGGCAGCGGCGTGCCGCGCGACGACGCGCGCGCGCTCGCGCTATATCGTCGGGCCGCCGAACACGAGTTGCCGGAAGCGGTGCAGACCCTCGCGATGGCCTATCGCAACGGCGAGCTGGGGCTCCGGCCCGACGCGGACGAATTCCACGCGCAGTGGATCGAGACCGCGCATGCGCTGAAGCACCCGGTCGTCGCTCCGTGATGTGATGGTTCTTCGGTTCGGGCGGCTGGCGCGAGCCATCGGGACAAGGGCGGCCTCACGCGCACGACCTGACGCCCCGCTCATCGATCACCGTCAGGCGGAATCGGTTGCGGGGCATGGGCGAGCGCACCTCAATCCCCTTTCCGCTTTCTTCTTTCCCGGTTTCGCCCCCATACACACCCACGCCAGCCGCCGATTACCGGGACCACAACCACAGATACAAACCAACCGGTAAAAAACAGGTTGGCGACTCGCGGGTGCGTGTCGAACAGACTGCCTCTCCCCTGAAGAATCAAAACGCCGAACAGATACAACCCGCCCCAACAAACGAGCGTGGCCATGACCAAGCCAGCAATTGCACCGATGGCGGATCCCAACAATTTCATTTGATCGGAAAGCGCCCGCGATGCCAGAGAAAACGGAAAACATTGGCTCAAGGTAAAGCAAGTCGGTCAGCATGGCCCCCGCACCGAGCATAATGCGTCATTGGCAGCAGATCACCGTCTATACGCCATGGCATTAACGCTACTGAAGAACAGCGCCAACGATCACGCTTAGACTCCACTCATTCCTGATCTACCACAGTCGCCAGAAAAGCATAACGGACCAATGCACCGCGACAAGCGAACACGGCAACACCGCCCATCGTGTCCAATGACGTTGCTTGCGTGAGAACAAGATAGCTGCAGCATAAAAAATGATCGCTGGTCCAAGGATCGTCGCCACGAACACCAAACCATCCACGAAATTGATTTGGCAGGCGTCAATCTCCTTGCAGCCCGTCACCACACAGGATCGCGGAAAGTGCCTGCAGATTTCGATATCGATTGCCGACCACCACCAAAGGCTTGCAAAGCCTAGAACGGCGAAGATTGTGGCGATTCCGTGACGCCTCATCGAATTTCCCAGAATAGAATCTGATTCGAGTTTCGCAGATCTGACCAGCCGAACTCACGCCCCGGCCTGAATGAATGTCTGCCTAATACCCGCCCAAATGTTGCAAATACATTTGGCAGACTACTTATTGTCAACCGCCTTCCGTTCCATAGATCAATATGCCCGCCGCTGGCGTTTTCTGCTGCCTCACCATCACGCACCCAATAACCATCAAACATCACAATCCCGGTTCTGCCTCTGATTTTCGACTCCCAGTCCGGCCCCGTGACCCTCTCGACTTTTCCCAAACCCGCGAAAGGCAGCAGATTCAACCATGCACCAAGCTCGTTAGCACGTGTCGCTGTAGCCTTTCCATGCAGAAGAATCCGACCAATACTTGACTGCCCACCGAGCGGCTTGACCAGCTTCGACGAAAACGACTTCATGTCGACCCCGACGCGATGCAGGGCAACACTCACGCGAATTGCACATTGGTTTGTATAAGCAGGGTTGTCATATGGGGTACCCGACGGGTAAGCATCCCACAGCTCGCTGAACGTCACTGCCCGAAGCTGCACTTCCTTGATTGAGAGCGGGGTCGTATTTCCCCTCACCATTATCGATCTGTTGGGCATGACGGCCAGTCCTTGTGGGCAAGCGCATCCTCACCCCAATATATTTGGTAACTCCCGGAAATCTCGGTATGGATTCGCGGCAATCGACCATTGGTATCGACGCGTCCGGCGATCGTGCACCCATCAGCCATTTCGATCAAATACGGATAGCTCTGCGGCAGCCTGGTGCCAATGCAGGCGCGCACCTGTTCGTCATAGGTAGGAGTAACGTCAGATCGTGTCGCGACGGTATGCTTTTTTTCATCGACCTCTGCAATTCGTTGGTTTTTCTCAGCGGCTGTTGCAGCTTGTGACGTCAGAATCATCTTCATGCCACGCTCGGCATAAAAGACGGGAGACGGACTACATCCGCATACATTGACATCGCCACTCAATGCCCACTGCTGACCATTTGGCCCCGTTCCAGGCAAACGCGGACCTTCCGGCGCGATGAATCCTTCCTGTTTGCAAGCCGTGCAGTAGGTTTTCATGTAGAGCGTGGCGATCTGTACGCGCGGGGGTGGATTGGAACACGTGACGAACTCCAGCCCTTCCGTGATCACGGCGTTACCGCCCCGGTCGCCTTTGGCGAGGAAAAAACGAATCATGCCGACTCGCCTCGAAACGTCGCGCCCGAACGCTTCGTATCCATATAAAGACGAACCGTTCCCGATTCGACAACTGCCTTATCGCCAGCCCAGATACGCCGGCCGGTTTCCGCAGCAAACCGACAGATAACCGTAAAAGAAGATGCTGGCGACTCTTGCCCGTTGCTCATCTGGATTCCCCGTCGTCAATGGTTGGCATCCAAAATGCCCAAGCAGCACAAGGGAATCAATCAGACGAATTCGAAATTCCTAATCAATTCATATGAGTCGACTATGTTTTTCCCATCACCCGACAAGAGCGGGCCGGACTTCAATTAGCTTGACAATGCACTTTCGCTTGAATACGCGACACCTTCGCCTGGCGGCAACGAAATTCGAGCCAACGCGCCGCGACGATCCAGGCAAGCGCCCCGACAAACGCCTCCCCGCTCCCCAACGCGCTTCCGCCCCCTGTCGCTACAATAGCCACCATGAACGCCCCCACCTCCTCCGACACGCCCGATTCCGGCGACGCGCACATCGCGCGCAACCGGCTCGACGCGCACCTGGACGCCGCGCCGCGTGCGTGGCCGCTCGACATCGTCGCCGCCACCGGCTCGACCAACGCCGACGTCGCGACGCGGCTCAAGGCGCTGCCGCGCAGCGCGAACGCATTGCCCGCGCCGCTCGTGCGCGTCGCGTTCGAGCAGACGGCCGGCCGCGGCCGGCAGGGCCGCCCGTGGTTCGCGCAGCCCGGCAACGCGCTGCTGTGCTCGGTCGGCTGCATCGTGCCGCGCGCCGTCGACGCGCTCGGCGGCCTCAGCATCGCGATCGGCGTCGCGCTCGCCGAAGGGCTGGCCACGCTGCCGCTCGACGCCCGCATGCGCGTCGCGCTCAAATGGCCGAACGACCTGCTGCTGACGGCCACCGACGACGGCACGCCGCGCATCGTCGGCAAGCTCGCCGGGATCCTGATCGAAACCGTGTGGACCACCTCCGGCGCGACCGCCGTCGTGATCGGCTTCGGCATCAATGTGCGCGGCGCGGAAGCCGTCGCCGCGCAGGTCGACGCGCTGCGCGCGCGCGACGCGACGCTCGCGAGCGGGCTGCCGCCTGCCGCGCTGTCGATCGCGTGCGCATCGGCCAACCTCACCGATACGCTCGCCGCGTCGCTGAACGCGCTCACGCCCGCACTCGCGCAGTTCGGCGCCGACGGGCTCGCGCCGTTCCTGCCGCGCTGGCATGCACTGCACGCGTACGCGGGCCGCGAAGTCGTGCTGCTCGAACAGGGCGTCGAACGCGCGCGCGGCATCGCGACCGGCATCGATGCGACCGGCCAGTTGCTGCTCGACACGCCGAACGGCGTGCAGGCGATCGCGGCCGGCGACGTGTCGCTGCGCGAAGCGCAATGAACGAGCCGTACCTGCTGATCGACGCCGGCAACAGCCGGATCAAGTGGGCGCTCGCCGATGCGCAGCGCACGCTTGTCCAGACCGGCGCGTTCGGCCACGCACGCGACGGCGGCGGCGATCCCGACTGGTCGAACCTGCCGCGTCCGCGCGGCGCATGGATCTCGAACGTCGCGGGCGCCGACGTGGCCGCACGAATCGACGCGCTGCTCGACGCGCGCTGGCCGGGCCTGCCGCGCACGACGATACGCTCGCGCCCCGCGCAATGCGGCGTGACGAACGGCTATACGACGCCCGAACAGCTCGGCAGCGACCGCTGGGCCGGCCTGATCGGCGCGCGCGCGGCCTTTCCGGGCGAGCACTTGCTGATCGCGACGTTCGGCACCGCGACGACGCTCGAGGCGCTGCGCGCGGACGGCCGCTTCACGGGCGGGCTGATCGCGCCGGGCTGGGCGCTGATGATGCGCGCGCTCGGCACGCACACCGCGCAGTTGCCGACGCTGACCACCGACATCGCGAGCGGGCTGCTCGCAGGTGCGCAGGCCGAGCCGTTTCAGGTCGATACACCGCGTTCGCTGTCGGCAGGCTGCCTGTACGCGCAGGCGGGGCTGATCGAACGCGCTTGGCGCGATCTCGCCGATGCATGGCAGGCACCCGTGCGGCTCGTGCTGGCAGGGGGCGCGGCGGACGAGGTCGCGCGCGCGCTGACGCTGCCGCATACGCGGCACGACGCGTTGATCCTGTCCGGGCTCGCGCTGATCGCCGAGGAAGCGGCCGCGCAGAATTGACGGAGTTGCGTCGGCTTCGCCGTCTCGCCGACGGTATCGGCGCATGTCGGTGCAGGATTTCGTCGCGGGAACGTTGGGGGAACGCGCCACTGCAAGCGGCCCGCCGCCCGCGAGGCAAAGGCCGCACACGGGTTGCCTGACTGTTGAGAACAGTCACGGAAACAACGAAAAAGCCGGCCATGCGGCCGGCCCGACTGAACGACTGAACGACTGAACGACTGAACGACTGAACGAAAAGGAGTGTCGACGATGCTGCGCTGGCTGATCGCTGTTCTCTTTCTCGCCAACATGCTCGCGTTCGTGGTGGCGCGCGGCGTGTTCGGGCCGCTGCCGGCAGCCGGCCCGCGCGAACCGGGCGTGCTGTCGCGGCAGGTGCAGCCCGATGCGCTGCGCGTGACGCCGCTGGCGCAGGCGGCCGACCAGCCCGTCGTCGGCGGCCCGATCGCGCCGCCGGCCGTCATGGCCGCGCCGCTTGCGGCGTCCGCGCCCTGACAGCGCCGGGCCGCGCTCAGGACTGCTGCGCGCGGACCTTCTTCAGCAACGCGGTGGTCGAGCGGTCGTGCTCGAACGGAATCGCCAGCGCGCGGCCGCCCCAGCCGCGCACGAGCGCCGATTCCGGCAGCGCATCCATGTCGTAGTCGCCGCCCTTCACGAGGATGTCCGGACGGATGGCCTCGATCAGCGACACCGGCGTCTGTTCCTCGAACTTCACGACCCAGTCGACGCTTTCCAGCGCCGCGAGCAGCGCCGCGCGGTCGTCCTCGCGGTTGATCGGCCGATCGTCGCCCTTGCCGAGCATGCGCACCGACGCATCGCAGTTCACGCCGACGATCAGGCACGCGCCGAGCGCTTTCGCGTCGGCGAGATACGTGACGTGGCCGCGATGCAGGATGTCGAATACGCCGTTGGTGAACACGACGGGCGACGGCAGCGACGCGCGCAGGGCGACCAGGGCATCACGGGTAATCAGCTTGCGTTCGAAGGTGGCGGACATGATGGAGATCGGACGGAATGAACGATGGGGCGCGCGGCGGCCCCGGCGGCAGCGCCAGATAAAAAGCCCGCCGGACCGGCCGGGCGGGCTTCATGCAACGGACGCGAAACGGCGCAATGCGGCCGGCGCGATTCACGCCGGCTGCGGCGCCTTGCTGCCTCAGGCCGGCTGCGCGGCCGACGACGGGCCGCTTTCGGCCTGCAGGCGGCTGGTGACTTCCTTGCGATAGCGGTTCAGCTCCTGCGCGGTCGCGAACGTGCGCTCGAACAGGATCGACAGGTTGTGCAGGATGCGCTCGACAACCTTCTTTTCCCACTCGCCGTCGAAACGGATCTGCTCGTCGAGCCAGCGTTCGAGCCATTCCGGATCGGGCAGGCGCGACTGCACGGTGTCGCGCGGGAACAGCGCCTGGTTCACGTGCAGGTTGGTCGGGTGCAGCGGCTTCTCGGTGCGGCGCGCCGACGCCATCAACACGCCGATCTTCGCGAACGCGGCACGCGCGACGTCGCCGCAGTTGTTCAGCGCCTTCTTCATGTAGCGCAGGTACGCGCCGCCGTGGCGCGCTTCATCGCGCGAGATCGTTTCGTAGATCTGCTTGATGACGGGCTCGGTGTGCCAGTCGGCCGCGCAGCGGTACCAGTGGTTCAGGCGGATCTCGCCGCAGAAGTGCAGCATCAGCGTCTCGAGCGGCGGCGCCGGATCGAACTGGAAGCGCACCGCGTGCAGCTCCTCTTCGGTCGGCACCATTTCCGGCTTGAAGCGACGCAGGTATTCCATCAGCACGAGCGAATGCTTCTGCTCCTCGAAGAACCACACGCTCATGAACGCGGAAAAGTCGCTGTCGTGCTGGTTGTCGCGCAGGAACATTTCCGTCGCGGGCAGCGCCGACCATTCGGTGATCGCGTTCATCTTGATCGTCTTCGCCTGCTCGTCGGTGAGCAGCGAAGCGTCGAACTTGTCCCACGGAATGTCCTTCTCCATGTCCCAGCGGACGGCTTCGAGCGACCTGTAAAGTTCCGGATAAAGCATCGTGTTCATGATGGTCCCACCCCTGTTCTGCGCAATGCGACTTCTCTAAACGTGACTGTTGCCACAAAGGCGCGCCAAGCGCGCTTTTTGCAGCCAAGACTGTAATTTTACGCGTGAAACCGACCGACCGGACGCTGATTCCACGTCCGGCAGCCGGGCGGTCGCGCCGCCGCCGTTGGGCACGCCGCAGCCACGCTCCATTCGAACGGAACCGGCCGCGCTTGCCTGAGTGGGGGGCCGGCGCTGGCCGGCTCGTTGGCGAGCCCGTCCCCTGCCCCCAGGCGGGTTCCCCGTAGGGTCCCGTGCGGATGCCGGATCGGCGGGCTGCTCGATGTGGTGTATACGGCGGCGGCCATGATATCACGCGTGTATGACGCTTCCGAGACGCCTGCCCGGTCGCGCGCCGCCAATCCCGGTGCGGCGATCGGTCGCGCCCGACCGTCGCGAAAACGCAACCTCGCGCAACCGCGCGCCATCTGCGTACATCAGACCCGTATTTCGCCCGTCGCGAGCCCGTCTTCCGGCGGCGTGCCGGCTGCCGGCGCGCTGCTGCCGTCCGCCTGTGCGATCCAGCCGGCGAGCGTGTCGCGCTGCGCGCGCCCGTCGCCATAGCCGAGCTCGATCAGTTCGCGCGTGAACGCCTCCTCGAACAGCAGGTAGCTCGCGAACGACGCGCCGGCCGGCTGGCTGCCGCCGACCGCGCCGAGCAGCCCGCGCATCGCCGCCGGCATCTGCTTCAGGTGCTTCGCGGCGATCAGCTCGATACGCTCGGACGGCGCGATCGCCAGCACGTCGACGTGCCGCCAGCCGCTGTCGACCTCGACCTGGTGCGGCAGGTGCTCGATCATCCGGTTGATGTGCTCGATCCGCTCGATGTCCGAGCCGATCGAGTCGAGGAACACGCTCGCAAGCACCTGCTGGCCGATCTGCGCGAGCGACGGGTAGCCGCGCACGCGGCCGGCGCCATTCGCGGCCGGAATCTCGGGCCGCGGGTCGGCCGCACCGACGACGACGATCCGGTGCGCGCCGAAGTGGATCGCCGGCGACAGCGGCGCGATCTGCCGGATCGAACCGTCGCCGAAGTACTCGATCTGCCCGTCGAGCACGAGCGGCACGGCCGGGAACACGAACGGAATCGCCGACGACGCGAGCAGGTGCGACGCCGACAGATCGACGAGCCGCGCGGTGCGCTGCGCGCGCCGCCACGCCTGGATCGGCTCGGCCGCCTGGTAGAACGTGAGGTGCCGGCCGCTCGAATAACTGAGCGCCGTCACCGCAAGCGCGTGCAGCAGCCGCGCCTCGAGCATCTGTTCGATCCGGTGGAAGCTCAGTTCGCGCTGCAGCAGGTGCGCGAGCGGCGTGTTGTCGAGCAGCCCGCGCGGCGAACGGCGGGCCGCCCAGCCGAACGTCATCGTCGCGAGCCAGCGCGCGCCGGCGGCCGCGATGCCGAGCCAGTCGGTGCGGTACACGTAGTCGGGGCGCAGGTGCTCCCAGAATTCGAGCAGGCGGCGCACGCCGTGGGAAAAGTCGTCCGCGTGGCTCGCAATCGACGTCGCGTTGATCGCGCCGGCCGACGAGCCGCACACGACCGCGAACGGCAGCGTGTGCCGGTCCGGATCGGCCTCGAGCGCGATCTCGGCCAGCGCCTTCAGCACGCCGACCTGGTAGGCGGCACGCGCGCCGCCTCCCATCAGAACGAGCGCGAGCCGCATGATCGACCTGCTACCGGCGCCGCGTCACGTCGAGCGCTTCGGCGGAGGGTTTGCGGGCTACTAAGCGGCGGCCGCGCGCACCGCCGCCGAGCCGGCCGGCTTCGCGCGCTTCGCGGCGGGCTTGCGC
>NZ_JBFPFS010000088.1:0-6695 GCF_047978125.1 Burkholderia sp. LFS061
GCTTGCTGTTTGAACTCCGGGGAAAACGTACGTCGTTGCTTGCTCATCAGACACCTCTTCATGGCGAACATTCTCGCCTAAATCAGTGTCCGGATTCATTAGACCACTACAGGCAACCCTGCCCGAATTATCTGCTTCCGTCATGCACGCGGCGGATCAACCCACGTCATACTGACTTATTTCCCCATCCCAATTCCCGACGCCGCCGTTCTTCGCACCGCCGCTAAAATTCGTTTTTCCAAGTCGATGTAGCTTCCGCCGAAGTGATGCTCGCCGTGGGTCTTGATCAGCTCGACGCGGGTATTCGCGAGCGCGGGACACATCGTGTCCTTCTCTTCCTCGCCGTAGAAGCACTGCACGAGCTGCGGCGGCACTTTCGCCAGCTCCGGCGCGACCTTCAGCGCCTTGTCGCTCGCGGGCATGCCGAGCCAGCCCGTCACGCGGATCTGGAAATCGGCGGATGGCGCGAAGCCGAGCAGCGACATCACCGCGACCTTGTCGCGCAGGTCGGCCGGCAGCCGGTTGTATACGAACGGCATCACGTCGGCGCCGAACGAGTAGCCGACCAGCGCGACACGGTTCGCATGCCAGCGCGACGTGTACGTGCGCATCACGCGCGCGAGATCGCGGCTCACCTGTGCGGGCGACTTCTCGCTCCAGAAATAGCGCAGGCTGTCGATGCCGACCACCGACACGCCGTCGCGCTGCAACGCCTCGGCGATCGTCTTGTCGAGATCGCGCCAGCCGCCGTCGCCCGAGATCACGATCGCGAGCCGGTCGCTGCCGCCCTTGGCCGGCAGCTCGACGAGCGGCAGATCCGACACGTCGAGTTCGTCGCCGCTGCTGCTGTCACGCAGGTGCGACGTGACAAACGACACGAGCTTCGCGGTGTCGCCTGCGGCAGCCGTTTCGACAAAGCCCGGCATCGCGCGGCGCACGATCGTCGGATCAGGCGGGCACGGATTGAAGCGCGGATCGAGCTTCGCCGCCGGATCGACCGATACGACGCCGGCAATCGTGTTCTCCGGCGCCATCGACAGGATCTGCTTCGCGATCGCACCACCCTGGCCCACGCCCGCGACGATCGGCGTGAAATAGTGCGACGAGCTGGCCAGCCGTTCGAGTTGATGGCTGACGGCCTCGGCGTCGCCGTCGAGATGGTGGCAGGTTTCCTGCTTCGCGGCGAGATTCATCGCATAACGCTCGGAATCGACCCCGACCGTCATCGCACCCGCCTTCGCGAGCGCATCGGCCGCCTGCTGGTCGACGGCATTCCAGCCGCCCTCGCGCGAGAACAGCACGACGAAGCCGCGCAGCGCGCCATTCGGCTTCGTCACCGTGACCAGCCCATAGCGGCCGCCCCGCACCGTCTCCGTTTTCGTCGGAACCGGCTGCGTCGCGAACGCGGCGCCAGCCAGCATCATTCCCGCGCAGGCGGCTGCCGCCCGCGCGATTCCCTTCTTCGACATCATGAACGCCGACCTCCAGCCAGCAATGACAGATCCGCAAGCGTGACGAACACGCCGACCGAGCCCGAGGCCGCGAGGTAACGCGGCTCCCAGTGCGGTTCGAACTTGCTCTTGAATGCGCGCAAGCCGCGGAAGTTGTAGAAGCGGCCGCCGAAGCGCCAGACCATCAGCCCGAGCCGGTGCCACGGCGACGGCATCTTCGCCGCCCCCATCCCCGAGAACGGCGCGATGCCCAGGCTCAGCTTGCGGAAGCCCGCTTCCTTCAGATGCAGCGCGAGCTGCGTGAACAGATACTCCATCGCGTACGGCGATGCGTCCGGCAGATGGCGCATCACGCCGACCGTCGCCTCGGTGTTAAGGTCGGTCGTCATGAACGTGACGAACGCGATCGGCTTGTCGGCCTGCCGGACGAGCATCACCGATTGCGTCGCCAGATAGCCGTCGTGGAACGCGGCAACCGAGAAGCTCTTCTCGCGTGCATCGCGGCTGTCGAGCCAGCCGTCGGAGATGTCGCGCAGCGCCGGCAGCGCGGCCGGCACGTCGCACGGCGCGATCACCTCGACCGTCAGCGCGTCCTTGTCGCCGCGGCGCAGCGCGTAGCGCAGGTGCGAACGGGTCGAACCCTTCAGGTCGAACTGGTTGAGCGCGATATGCGCATCCTCGCCGAGCTTCATCAGCGTGAGCCCCGCGTCGAGATACAGCGGCAGCGCGTTCGCGCGCACCTGGTAGAACACCGCGCGGCCGCTGTGCGCGTGCGCGAGCGCGATGAACTTGCCGATCAGCGCCGGCCATTCTTCGCGCGGCCCGACCGGGTCGTGCAGCGCGGCCCACGTACGGCCGTACTTCGCGTACATCAGGAACGCCTGACGCGATTCCGAGAACAGGAACGACTTGTCGCCCATCAGCGCGAGGCCCGCATCGCTGCATTCCTGCGCGCGGATGATCCGTTCGGCGTCGAACAGGTCCTGCGGCGCGGGCTTCACGAAACGGCCGGGCGCCGGGCGCAGCAGTTGCCACAACGCGAACAGCGCGACGAACACGCCGGCCGCGAGCGTCGCGCGCAGCGCACGCGGCGCGCGCGCATCGAACGAGAAATGCGACCACAGCTCGCGCGTGTACGGCACGTCGCGGAACGCGAAGAACAGCACCCACACCGCGAGCATCAGCACCATCGTCACCGACACGATCCAGCCGATCGTGAAGCGTGCGGCGAACAGCGACGAATGACGGGTGAAGCGGTGGCGGCTGACGAGCAGCAGCACGAGCAGCGTGCCGAGCACGCCGGTCTCGACGAACGCGAGGCCCTTCGCCAGCGACAGCGCGAGGCTCGCGAGCGTCAATGCGAAGGTTATCCACCATGCGCCGTCGAGGCGGCGCAGCAGCCCGCGCGCGACGAACAGCAGCGCGACGCCGAGCACGCTGCAGATCACCTGGGAGCCTTCGAGCACCCACAGCGGCACGAGGTGGCGCAGGATCGCGATCCGGTGCCAGAACGCGGGCGTTGCGCTCGAGATCACCAGCATGCTGCCGACCGCGAAGGTCACGAGGCTCAGGAACACCGGTGCGAGCTGCGACACGCGCACGGCCTGCCGCGTCACGAGCCGGCGCCGCAGCGCGCGGCCCTCGAAACCAGCCAGCAGGCCGGCCGACAGCACGAGCGGCACGCCGAAATAGATCGCGCGATACGCGATCAGCGCGGCGACCATCGCATGCGCAGGCACTTCGCGGCCGAGCGTGAAGACCATCGCGGCTTCAAACACGCCGATCCCGCCCGGCGTATGGCCGATCATCCCGAGCAGCAAGGCGGCTGCGTAGACAGTGATGAAGGTCGGGAAGCCGACCGGCGCGGCCGGCAGCAGCACCCACAGCGTCAGGCCCGCCGCGACGACGTCGAGCACCGCGTAGACGACCTGCATGACGAGATCGCGCCGCGCCGGCACGTCGAACGACAGCCATTTGAAGCGCGTGACGACCGGGCGCGCGGTGTTGCCGCACATCGCGACCAGCGCGGCCAGCACCATGAGCAGCGCCGCGCCGCTCCACGTGAGCACGCCGGGCGCGACGTGCAGCATCGCGGCGAGCGCCTCCGGCACGCAGACCATGCCGACCGCCGTCATCAGCACCATCGCGAGCGCCAGCGTGCCGCTGGTAAACACCGTCATCCGGCCGATCTGCGCGGGCGTGACGCCCGACACGCCGTACACGCGCGCACGGACCGCGCCCCCCGTCAGCGCGCCGAAGCCGGTCGCGTTGCCGAGCGCGGAACCGGCGATCGCGCCGATCCACAGCGCGACGCGCGGCACCTTCGCGGCGACATAACGCAGGCCGACCGCGTCGCGGGCGACGAGCGCGAGATAGCTGAGCGCCGTCGCGGCCAGCGACGCGCCCCACTCGCCGGCGGACATGTGACGCAACTGGCGGATCACGAATCGATAATCGACGGATTCGAACGCGTGCAGGAAAAGTAGCATTACGACAACTGACATGCCAACAACCAACAGCGAAGGCTTCACGATATTATGGTAGATATGTTCCATACACGGCTAATCTGATCCACCGCACGATCAAAAGCGGCGTCTTGGATTGAATTAAGCAGCCCCGAAAATATGCATCATTAAGCGCGCAGCGACGATACATTAAGAACCCAACTAAATTATTGAAGCCGCCGAACATAGATCGATGAATCATAACCATCAACATTCATCATCTAATTTTCCATATTATTCTGCGATATAACTCAATAACTCGAAGCGTTCTCGGCACGAGATAAATGTTCGACGACACATCGGCCCGAGATGATCGCAATTAAAGTTAAATTAATCTCGATGCCCGCTGGTTCCAATATTTACCACGACCAACCTGGCGATCCCAAGACAACCTTGGAAACCCAAAGACCTATCGCGCCGGCCTTGCATCCACCAGATAATTTTCCGTGACTAGCCGCGAACCCAATCCAGCACCAGCCTCATTCGCAATCAGAAGTTCACAATGCCAATTTTTAGCGGAATTCGAACCAACAACACCAGATTAATAACCTTCCGATCGTCAATTAATTTTGACAAAATACGACACACACTCTTTCCGACAAGCCACACCTCGACACGCCGCAACCATTAATCGATGCGAAAAATTACACGCCATGCATTGGATCTCAATTATCCCACCTTCGCCCACCACCCGAAAACAAGAATGGTCTTGCTTTGCGGGGGGGGGCTATGTTTTTCCGATCTACCCTGAAGTAAAATTAGTCCCGGCCGGAAGTGGAGATTTCCGACATGATAGAGTGCTCGATGCATTACCTCCAATAATGAGGAAATTCTTAGAGTCGGCTTCATAAAAGCCCAGAGGGGTGTTAGGGATGGTGTTCAAAACTGGCGAAGGCCCGCATGTTCGACAGGTCGGTTGCCGTGGACAATAAGGACATGAAACAGACCGACCTGAACCTTGACCTGACGATCCGGCGGACGCGCAAACGCGTATTTCTCGACGAGATGGAGCGTGTGGTGCCGTGGAAGGAATTCATGGCGCTGATTGGGTAATCTCCCCGAAAAACCGGTGTGATCAGAAGTAGAATTTTCTTGTTGAGGGAGTTCTACAGCATGAAGAAGTCGAGATTCACGGACAGCCAGATTGACCTGCCCTGGAATTTTCGGACCAGTTGAAACTTGAGAGAATGGCTTCCAACGGAGAAAGGGAAGTCATGAAGAAGAGCCGGTTTACCGAAGAACAGATGGTCACCATCCTGCGCGAGGCGGACAAGGCGCCGGTGGCTGAGGTCGCGAAGAAGCACGGGATCAGCGAGCAAACCATTTACAACTGGCGGCAGCGTTTCGGCGGGCTGGAAGCTGCCGACGTGAAGCGGCTCAAGCAACTCGAGCAAGAGAATGCCCGGCTGAAGAAGATGCTGGCCGAGCGCGATCTCGAGCTGGACGTGATGAAAGAGATCAACGCAAAAAAGTGGTGAGCGCGCCCGCCCGACGCCAGCAGGTCACCTACGCGAAAGCACGGGGCCTGTCGGAGCGGCGTGCGTGCGCGCTGATGTCGGTCGCCCGATCGGCGCTGCATTACGAATCGACGCTGACCGTACGGGACGCGCCGGTGCTGGCAGCGATGAACATCCTGTCGGCGCAATATCCGCGTTATGGTTATCGCCGCATCCAGATCTTTCTGGAGCGGCAGGGTCGCTGCACATGCAGCTTCGGAAGATCATCAAGGCGCGCGGCCACTTCCCGTCGGACGAGGCCGCGCTGAAGCTGATCTGGCTGGCCCTGCGCAACGTCGTTGCCAAGTGGACCGGCTCCCGGCACGATTAGAAGAGCGCCATGACCCAGTTTGCGCTGCTTTACCCGGAACGATTCAACATTGGAGTCTGAATCTCAACCCGCCTCACACACGAAATTCCGGATACCTCCTGCTTCGGCCAGCAGTTTCTTCAGCCGGGCATTCTCCACCTCGAGGTCCTTGAGCCGGCGGGCTTCCGAGACTTCCATGCCGCCGAACTTTGCGCGCCACGTGTAGAACGACGCGCCACTGAACCCGTGCTTCCTGCACAGTTCCTTGACCGGCATACCGGCTTCAGCCTCCTTCAGAAGCCCGATGATTTGCTGTTCCGTAAAGCGCTTCTTCATGTTCGTCTTCTTCTCCGAAAACGAACTTTACTAGACTCCGGCTGGCCCTGTTTGTAGGGGGCAGGTCAAAGAGCATGGCAGAGAACGTGGTACCAAGAAGGCAGTACATGAAGGAATTCAAGGTGGAGGCAGTGCGGCTGGCTGAGAGCGTCGGTCAGCATGACCTGCCCGCGTTAGTCGTAGTCTGGCTTCTTGGATAAATCTGGCAAACCAGGAGAATTCTTGTGTTCGAGAGGGGTATGTGACGGTACCATTTCCACGCTTTATTCCGCTTATCTATTTTTTCGTGGTCCGAATCTTTGCTGCAGCACCCGAGATATTTCTCGTTTTCGGTGCGGTTTTATCGGGCCGGTTTGACTCGGCAGCTGCATCGTTGCCCAGGTGAATTGTTTGATTTGCCATTGTGGTTCGCAGTTCAGTTTTGACGGGTAAGTGGTGCTTGGCGATTGAGCTGCGCCTGTGAGGTGTGACGGCGAGCAAGCAAATTTTCGATAATTGTATTTATGTCAAATCCAGGGGGTGTAATGAACCGAACAACTGTAACGAACATCTCGAAGATCGCGGGCGGTATCGCGCTCGCCTTCGCGCTTGCCGCTTG
>NZ_JBFPFS010000089.1:0-6024 GCF_047978125.1 Burkholderia sp. LFS061
AGCGCTTGGCCGGTGCGCGATCCGCGCCCGGGCGCTCGGCGCCCGCGGCACCGCGCGGCTTGAACGTGCGTTCGCCGGCGGCTGCCGGGCCCGACGCCTTTTTCGGGCGGGCCGGCTTGTCTGCCGCGGGCGGCGCTGCGGGGCGCACCGCCTTGCGGGCGACGTGGCTGCCGGAGCGGACAGGTGCGCGGGTCGGCGACGCCGGCCGCGGATTCTTGACGGTCAATTTGGTGCGCATAAACGCTGGGATTCATTCAGACTGCGATCGCACGCAGCAATTCGGTTTCGAGCTGGATCTGCAGGCGGTTGTCGGACAAGCCGGCGCCCGCGAGCAGGAAGATGTCCTCGACGCGTTCGCCGAGCGTATTGATCCGCGCCGCGTGGACGCCGATCCGATGCTCGGCGAGTACGCGCGCGATCGAATAGAGAAGGCCCGGCCGGTCGTTGGCGGACACGGACAGGATGTAGTACTGACCGCGCTCGTCGGCCCGCAGGTCGACGCGCGGCGTGATCGGAAAGGTTCGGGACAGCCTCGACAGGCGGCCCTTGGACGGCTCCGGCAGCGGTGCGGTTTCGGCGAGCCGCGTCGCGAGCTGCTGTTCGACGAGATTCGCGATGTCGCGGTACCGCACGTCGCGTTCGGTCTGCGTGACGATGAAGTTGTCGAGTGCATAACCATGCCGCGTCGTGCTGACGCGCGCGTCGAGCACCGACAGCCCGTTGCGGTCGAAATACGCGCAGATTCCCGCGAACAGGTCGGGGCGGTCCTTCACGTACACGAGCACCTGCAGCGCGTCGCCGATCGGCGACGGCCGCGCGCGGACGATCGCGGTTTCGGCGTTCACGTGCCGGTACAGCACACGCGTCTGCCATGCGATGTCGGCCGCATCGTGACGCAGGAAGAAGCCGACGTCGAGCTGATCCCACAGCGCGCGGTGCGCGTCCTCGGGCACGGTCTCGAGGCGCAGCAGCGCGAGCGCCTGTTCCTGCCGCGACTTCAGCTCCGAATGCGCGTCGGGGTTCGCGCCGCCGAGCACCGCGAGCGTGATGCGGTACAGATCCTCGAGCAGCTTGCCCTTCCACGTGTTCCACACCTTCGGGCTCGTGCCGCGGATATCGGCGACGGTCAGCAGGTAGAGCGCGGTGAGGCGCCGTTCGTTGCCGACGAGTTCGGCGAAGCGCTTGATGACTTCGGGGTCGCTCGTGTCCTGCTTCTGCGCGACCTGGCTCATCGTCAGGTGATGCTGGACGAGCCACACGATCAGCGCCGCGTCGTCGCCGGCGATCTCGTGTTCGCGGCAGAAGCGCCGCGCATCGGCCATCCCGAGTGTCGAGTGGTCGCCGCCGCGGCCCTTCGCGATGTCGTGGAACAGCGCCGCGACATACAGCACCCACGGACGGTCGAAGTTGCCGATCAACTGGCTGCAGAACGGGTATTCGTGCGCATGCTCGGCGACCGCGAAGCGGCGGATGTTGCGCAACACCATCAGGATGTGCTGATCGACCGTGTACACGTGGTACAGGTCGTGCTGCATCTGGCCGACGATGCGGCGGAAGTTCAGCAGATAGCGGCCGAGCACGCTCGTCTGGTTCATCAGCCGGAACGCGTGCGTGATCCCTTCGGGCTGTTGCAGGATCCGCATGAACGTGTGGCGGTTCTGCGGATCGCGGCGCCACGCGTTGTTCATGATTTCGCGCGAGTTGTACAGCGCGCGCAGCGTGCGCGCGGACAGGCCCTTCACGCCGCGGGTCGTTTCGTACAGCAGGAACGCTTCGAGGATCGCATCGGGATGGCGTTCGAACACGCCGTCGTCGACGATCTCGAGCATTCCCTGCTTCTCGACGAAGCGGTCGGGCGACAGCACGCGCGTGATGCCGCTCGTTGCGGGGAAGAGCTGCGCCTCGATGTTCTGGATCAGGATCGTCGCGAGCTGCGTGACGGCTTTCGCGGCCCAGTAATAGCGGCGCATCAGTTGCTCGCTCGCGCGCTTGGCCTGCGTCGGCTGGTAGCCGAAGCTCTCGGCGGCCTGCGTCTGCAGGTCGAAGACGAGCATGTCCTGGCGGCGGCCGGCGATCACGTGCAGCCGTGCACGCAGCGTCTTCAGGAAACCCTCGTTGCGGCGCAGCTCGCGCGCTTCGCGATCGGTGATGAGGCCGCGCGTGTCGAGCTCGCGCCAGCTGCTGCCGAAACCCGCCGCGCGCGCGATCCACAGGATCGTCTGCAGGTCGCGCAGCCCGCCGGGGCTTTCCTTCACGTTCGGTTCGAGGCTGTACGGCGTGTCCTGGAACTTCGCGTGGCGCTGGCGCATTTCGAGCACCTTCGCGGTGAAGAACGCGCGGGCGTCGAGCGCCTCGTGGTAGCGCACCGTGAAGCGCTCGAACAGCGCGGTGCTGCCGACGATGCGGCGCGCTTCCAGCAGCGAGGTTTGCACCGTGACGTCCTGCGATGCCTCCTCGATGCATTGCGCGACCGTGCGCACGCTGCTGCCGATCTCGAGGCCGAGATCCCATGCCATCCCGATGAAACGCTCGATGCGCGGGTCGAGCGCCGGGTCGTGCGCATCGGGCAGCAGCACGAGTATGTCGACGTCGGAATAGGGGGCGAGCTCGCCGCGCCCGTAGCCGCCGACGGCGACGAGCGCGAGCGTCGCCGGCAGCCCGCAATCGTCCCACACGCGCTTCAGCGCGTCGTCGGTGAGTTTCGACTGCGCGTGCATCAGCGACGCGACGTTCGTCGCGCGGCGAAAGCGCTCGAGCATGTCGGCCTTGGCGGCCTTGAATCCGGCGCGCCGCGACAGCGCGTCGGGCGACGGGGCGGCGTGAGCGCTCATGTGCGGCCGTTCAGTTGGGGGTGGGGCGGGCTGGCGCGACGGCGCTCAGACTGCGGCGGCCGGTTGCGCGAACACGGGGCGCGCCGGCGTGCCGGCCGACACGGTCAGCACGTCGTAGCCGGTTTCGGTGACGAGCACCGTGTGCTCCCACTGCGCGGACAGGCTGCGGTCGCGCGTCTTGACCGTCCACTGGTCGGGCATCGTGCGGATGTCGCGCTTGCCGGCGTTGATCATCGGCTCGATCGTGAAGATCATTCCGGGCTTCAGCTCGATGCCCGTGCCCGGACGGCCGTAGTGGACGACCTGCGGATCTTCGTGGAACACCGTGCCGATGCCGTGGCCGCAGTATTCGCGCACGACGCTGTAGCCCTGCGCTTCCGCATGCTTCTGGATCGCGTGGCCGATGTCGCCGAGGTGCGCGCCGGGCTTGACCTGGTCGATGCCGAGCCACATGCACTCGTAGGTGGTCTGCACGAGGCGCTTCGCGAGGATCGAGCCCTCGCCGACGATGAACATCCGGCTCGTGTCGCCGAAGTAGCCGTTCTTGATCACGGTGATGTCGATGTTCAGCGCGTCGCCGTTCTTGATCACCTTCTCGCCGGGAATGCCGTGGCAGATCACGTCGTTGACCGAAATGCAGGTGGCCTTCGGGTACGGCGGATAGCCGGGCGGCTGGTAGTTCAGCGGCGCGGGGATCGTGCCCTGTTCGTTGAGCATGAACTCGTGGCAGAGGCGATCGAGTTCGGCGGTCGTGACGCCCGCGACGACGTGCGGCGTGATGAAGTCGAGCACTTCGCTCGCGAGACGGCAGGCGACGCGCATCTCGGCGATATCGTGTTCGTTTTTGAGCGTAATAGTCATCGAGGTATGCCTGGAATGCGGTGAATTGATGGATTATCGCACCTTATGGCGGGCGTCGCAGCCCCTGCCGGCCGTGCCGATGCGGGTTTTCGAGGATTGTCCGGCCGGCTGCCGCACGGCAAGCGAAAGTGGCGGGCGACTTGAGGGCCGACAAATCGGCGTGCTATACTCTTTGGCTAAGTCGATATCCGAATGCCGAGTTTGTCCCAAGTTGGGGCGGCATTGCGGTGACAGGCTTGCGGCACGGGCGTTTTGCACGTGCCGAATCGCAAGCCGGCGCAACCAGGGTGCCGGCCGCGCAGAATTCGTTGCCTTTCGGAGTAATTCGGGGCAGGTTCGCGCGGCGGTACGGCGGCCGGCTTAAGACCCAACCCTCGTGGAGAATTCACATGGCAGTTACGATGCGCCAAATGCTGGAGGCGGGTGTCCACTTCGGTCACCAGACGCGCTTCTGGAACCCGAAGATGGCACCGTTCATTTTCGGTCACCGCAACAAGATTCACATCATCAACCTCGAAAAGACGCTGCCGATGTTCACGGACGCACAGAAGTACGTGCGTCAGCTGGCAGCGAACCGCGGCACGATCCTGTTCGTCGGCACGAAGCGCCAGTCGCGCGACACGATCGCCCAGGAAGCGCAGCGCGCGGGCATGCCGTACGTCAACGCACGCTGGCTCGGCGGCATGATGACCAACTTCAAGACGCTGAAGGTGTCGATCAAGCGCCTGAAGGACATGGAAGCGGCCGTCGAATCGGGCGAAACCGAGAAGATGAGCAAGAAGGAAGCGCTGCTGTTCGAACGTGAAATCGCCAAGCTGCAGAAGTCGATCGGCGGCGTGAAGGACATGGGCGGCATTCCGGACGCGATCTTCGTCGTCGACGTCGGCTACCACAAGATTGCCGTCACCGAAGCGAACAAGCTGGGCGTGCCGGTCATCGCCGTGGTCGATACGAACCACTCGCCGGAAGGTGTGGACTACGTGATCCCGGGCAACGACGACTCGAGCAAGGCAGTCGCGCTGTACGCGGAAGGCGTGGCCGACGCGATCCTGGAAGGCCGTGCGAACGCGGTCAACGAAGTGGTCCAGGCAGCGCGCGGCGACGACGAGTACGTCGAGGAAAACGCGTAACTGGCCCCGAGCCGGCGCAAAAAGGGGGCTCTCAACAGGCCCCCTTTTTTTAAGCTTGTGCGCCGGACCTGATCGCGCCGAAGCGGCGCGGGTCCGGAAACGAATCTCGGCCGTTCGCGTCCAAGCGGGCGGCGTTGTGAATACAGACTCAAGGAGCGAATGATGGCGGCAATTACCGCAAGCATGGTGGCAGAACTGCGCGCAAAGACCGACGCACCGATGATGGAGTGCAAGAAGGCGCTGACGGAAGCCGACGGCGATCTGGCCAAGGCTGAAGAGCTGCTGCGCGTCAAGCTCGGCAACAAGGCGAGCAAGGCGGCATCGCGCGTGACGGCCGAAGGCGTCGTCGCATCGTTCGTCGGCGGCAACGCAGGCGCGCTGGTCGAACTGAATTGCGAAACCGACTTCGTCGCGAAGAACGACGACTTCCTGGCATTCTCGAAGACGGTCGCCGAACTCGTCGCGACGCAGAACCCGGCCGACGTGGCCGCGCTGTCGGCACTGCCGCTCGAGGGCTCGACGGTCGACGCAGTGCGCCTGGCACTGATCGGCAAGATCGGCGAGAACGTGTCGATCCGCCGTTTCGTCCGCTTCGAAACCGCGAACAAGATCGCAACGTACCTGCACGGCGCGCGCATCGGCGTGATCGTCGAGTACACGGGTGCGGACGAGCAGGTCGGCAAGGACGTCGCGATGCACATCGCGGCAATGAAGCCGGTCGCGCTGTCGTCGGCCGACGTGCCGGCCGAGCTGATCGACACGGAACGCCGCGTGGCCGAGCAGAAGGCTGCGGAATCGGGCAAGCCGGCCGAGATCGTCGCGAAGATGGTCGACGGTAGCGTCCAGAAGTACCTGAAGGAAGTGTCGCTGCTGAACCAGACGTTCGTGAAGAACGACAAGCAGACGATCGAGCAGATGCTGAAGGCAGCGGATTCCGCCGTGCAGAAGTTCGCGCTGTTCGTCGTCGGCGAAGGCATCGAGAAGCGCCAGGACGACTTCGCCGCCGAAGTGGCCGCGCAAGTCGCAGCAGCAAAGCAGCAGTAAGCAGTCAGGCAGTACCCGCGGCGGGCGTCCGCTCCGCCGCGGCCGGCGGCGGGGCCCGCCGGCCGGGGCCCCCCCCGCCACCCGCCGCGGGGGGCCCCCACTCTATATCGGCCCCCCCAGAAGTGGGTGTGGTCCGCACCGGGCCACCACGCCCCCCA
>NZ_JBFPFS010000090.1:0-5522 GCF_047978125.1 Burkholderia sp. LFS061
CGGACTCCTTGCTGTTCGCGGCGCGCATTGCCGCTACGGGCTACGCCCTCCGCGCCAATGCGCGCCAGCATGAAAAACCAACCACTGTCAGATTTAGTCTAGTCCACCGCACCTAACGCAAACCCACGCTGGAAGTGGTACGTTCCAATTGGCTCAAGCCTCTTCGGCGTGACCAAGTCGAGACGCACTACGTGCTCGTCTAGGTCTGAGAATCCGACGCTGATACGGTTCTGCACCACCGGCGAAAGGGTGGTTTCCTTCACGTTGATGTCGGGCAGCCCGATGCTGTCGCCAATGAGTTGCAGGCCGGATGCTCCCGGGGCCAAAAACAGGAAGCGTGCAGCGGGATTCGACTCGCGCAATTTCTCAAGCGCGTCCTGCAAAATCATGCCGCGGCTGTCATCACCGAGGGACTGTGCCTCGTCGGAAATGACAAGGTCAATGAGACCGGCAACGGCCACCGTCGACAGAAGAAACTGCGCTCGTTCCTGCGTGAGCACGTAAATCTGCTTCGGCCGGCTCTCTGGGTCGGGCACCGGAATGGTCGTGATTCGAATGGAATCCGAAATGCTCGACAGGCGCTTTTCCAGTTTGCCGTGTATTTCGGTCAGTAACGCTCGTGTCGGTGCAATATAGATTGCGCCAAACCGCTCGGCAGCAATCGCGCGCTCGGACAGGTGCTCGAGCACGACGAAAGACTTTCCAGACGAGGTCGGCGCGGAAACAGCTGTAGCAACGGACGAGTCCAAGCTTCGCCAGAGGTCGAGCTGGTACTCCGTTAGCGGGACCCTCGCGCCGGCCATGTCGACTGTGTTGAGCTCTCGAAGCAATCCACTGCGCATGTGGGCTTCGAAGCCGAGGTCGACAGGATGCTCGCGCTCCAGCTTACGGAGACCGGGGAAGTTGCCGAGGTCAGAAAGAATACGGATGCTTGCTTCGCGAACGACGTCGTCGCCCGAGGTCAAGCTGGCGAACACTGCAATCTGCTGAGCCAGCTCCTTACTCTCTTCGTCTGTTGCGGATGCGAACACACTCGCGGTATTGAGCAGGCGCGCCAGGGCCTTTTCGGCAAGAACGGGCCCTTCAACCCGAACTTGTTGATTTTCCTGTAGGACCGTTGACCGGATACCGACCGCACGAAGTTCGGCAAGGTCGCTCCAGAAGCCCGGCTCCTGCCGGATTTCAATCGCAACTTCGGTGGCGAATGTGCTCATGTGTTCAACTCGGCAAAGATTCGCTTGAATTCATTTACATCAGGTATAGCAACCAAAAAGACGATGCAGCCGCCAAGGTCAACGCCCTTCGCGTCGGCTTGTTTCTTCAGGTTCTTGCTGAACGCCTTGTGTTTGGCTGCATACAACTTCTCCAGATGTTCCTCATGAATCTCTGGCGGCTTTTTCAGGTCGCGAGGCAGTTTGTCCTTGAAGGCGCTTTCGCTGAATACGAGGCTGCCGACGTGAATGTCGCGACGCCGGAGATGGCTGCCGTCTCCAGTATAGGAGTTGAAGAACGACTTGGCCGCTTCGCGCGCTTCTCCCTGTAAAGAGTCTAGGTTGGACAAGTCGCTAACGAGGCGAAGTTCGTTCAGCGTCCGTCCGCGGTCTGCCTGATGCTCCGCGATTGAATCGACCATTTCTCGCGACGCATCCGCTGCGCTCGGGATGAGCTTTGACTCTAGGAGGTAGAAGAGAACGGACCCGTCGTCCGCTTGACTGCCATGTAGTCCGTCAACCCCATGCACCGGCATTTCGGAAGACGTCTTGAGCGCCATCTTCGCGCCGAGCTGCGCCGCGCCGAGGTATCGCACTGCGACAATGTACGCAATGAGCTCGCCAACTTCGCCGTAGCGTCCGGGGTGCTTCTGGTTGTATGTGACCAGGAGTCGTTTAGCCTCACGGCGAAGCCGCGATACCGCTGCCATATCGCCGCCCGTCGCCGAGTTGCTACTTTGGGCGAAGGCATCTCTCCGTTTGCGAAGGGGTATGACGTAGTTGACGAGCTGGTCAACGAGCAACTCCGCAAGCGCATCGACTTGCGGAATGTGCTCCTGCATCCGAACGAAAAGAAGTCGTGGCTGTTCAAGCAGCGGCGTTGCTGTCACTTCCTTCAGGACGTTATCGACGCCATGAATCGGGTCCAGCAACGCGGCAAAGCTGTTATTTGCCTTCGTCATTTGCGTTCCCCGGTTCGCTACTACGACCTTCAGTCGTTCTAGTCAGCACTATAGTTTCTCCGCCAATCACCATAGGGCGATGGCCCTGGCGCCCAATATATTACGTGCTATTTTAATGGTTTTGTTAAGTAAACGAATGAACAGTCGAGCGGGCCGTACATCGTAAGCAAGCGCACCCTCGCGTCTATCGAATGGTGCTTTTCCCAACCGACTGTGCTAACGCGAGCAACCTAGCTCCAAGGTCATCGACGTATATATCCTCTCGTTCCAATTGGACCATGAATTCAGCGCGGCTACGGTCGAAAACCTGCGATTAAACTAACTCCATTGTCACCTCGCGCTCATGCTCGATTGCCGATATCAGTTCCAGCAAGCAGACGTTCGGTGACGTCGACGTACGATGTCACCTCGTACAGTTCGCACCACCTCGTCCAGACGTATTCGACGTTCAATGACGAGCCATGCCTGCCGACCAGCTCATAAATTCGGCCCGTTTGAGTCGTACCCTGCAGGGTGACGGGGTCGAACGCAACTATCGATGAACTGACGCGCCCCGATGAGTCGAACATATCCAAACCGACAAAATGCCGGCTGCCATCCTGAATTTCGATTATGCGCCACCGGGATAACGGAATCCTCGGCAGTTCGGAAGCAGGGCGTGGTTTCCAAACGGGCATCGCAGTCTCCTGGTGGTGGAAAATCGTTCCGTTGAGTCTCGTAGACCTAGCGGAACAATTTGTGAGCCCCTGCCATGTTCTGACCGGCGCATGCGTTCCGTCGACATACGGAACCGTGCCGATGCATCCCTCCTCTCTCATGGCGTCAACGATGTGGGCACAAACAGGTCGACCTTGAGTGATGGTATGCCGGAGAGGCGCAGCACATGCTCCTTCAGGCATACTTTGGCGGCTTGCTCAGATTTACATCGGCGCTAACATTTATCGATGAGAGCTTGTCCCGACCGACTGTGCTAACGCGAGCAACCTAGCTTCAAGTTCGTCGACGTACGTATCGTCTCGTTCAACAGGGAGCAGGATTTCGGTGCTGCTCCGGTCAAACACCTCCGATTGAATCGACGCCATCGGTCCAGCCGACGTCTCGTGTGCATCCGGTTGAGACGGCGCTGCCGCTGCGGCGAATCGCGCTGCGTCGCGTCGGACAACGGCGTTTCTCCGAGCTTCTGTGATAGTCGGTCCTCCAAAAGCTGTTTCGACTGTAGCGTTGCGACGCCTCTCAGCGGCTGCTACTTTATTCTGCTGCTTGCTCGTCAGCCGATTCCTACTGCGATTGTTGGCTGGCTCGCTCGCTTCTGCCTGGAATGCGTCGTCGGCATTTCTGAGTTCAAGCTCCTTCCAGGTCATCTTGCCCAGCATGAATGCGTCTTCGTCAACCAGATGAAGGTCACCTCCGCGGCCATCCTCACCACGCCACTTAAGGGTCGTCGCGTGAGCGCCCACACGCTTGATTTCAATATTCAGCCTTCCTCGTTTCTTGGCGGGCCGGGACATGTGCGCGTCATACAGGGCTGCCAGTTCTGGCGATGTCCAGCGTTGGCGGAGAAACCGGATTTTTCCCGCTGAGACAGTAGCGTCTTTCCACGGGATGAACCGTTCCCAGGCTTCCCACGGTTCCAACTTGGCTCGTTGGCCTGCAGCAGGCCGATTCTGGTACCAGTGCCAGAGGGAGTGAGGATGGATGCTACAGGGGTTTTTGTGGTCCTGACGCATCGGTTCGCTTCTGAGATGGGGCTTGTTTGAAAAAAGATTGACGTGCTGAATGGCCATCAGGAGGAACCTTTCAAACTGCTCCAAAGTAACAGGCTTATCTGCTCGTTTGATGCGTCGAAGCTCTTTGGAGAAGATGTCGCGTTGACGTGTAAACGCTCCTGTCAAGTCTTTCATCAAATTGACCATCACGTTATTCAGGCTTTCTCCAACCGCTTTGAGGTCGCCCCGCGCGGGGGGCGCGAAAAACTGGATGAGGTCCATTTCTTTACAGGCAGTCTCGATAACGTCCGCGGCGGCACCGGCTCCATTGTCGACGAAAATTGCGTCGATGCATCCGTGCAAGAGGCCTCTGAAATCGGTCAAGCCCAGTTCCTTTGCTCTGGCCTCCTTGGATACAAAAATCGAAGCGATACACCGACGGAACGCTTCCGAGTTTTCTCCCTTCATCGCGATTTCATAGCCGACAACGGCTCCGGTGCGTCGCGAAACAGCGAACACAACCTGCACCAATACTGGTTCGATTTTCATGTTGATGAGTGCAGCAATCGGAATCTTTGCAACGAATCCGTCGACGTCAACCACCTCCAAATTGAATCCGAAAGTCATAGCGCTGGCCTGTCCCGGGCGGGAGGTCGCGTACTGTGCAGTCAACCGAGGTCCCAACCTCCTACGCTCAGCGTCCTGCTGCTCTAGAAGACGCGTTCTGGCGTGATAAAAAAATTGACTAATACTTGGCACGAGTCGTTTCGGACGCTTGCAGTAGCGAGTGCTGACCATCGAGGCGTAGGTAGTCTTGAGATTCTGCTTTCCATCAATGTGAAATTCCTGGAGAGCCCACGTGAATTTGTCAATGTCGGACGGACGTACTGGACCTCGGCGAGCTATCTTCGGGGCGCCCAGAATTGCAGTTCTCGTCGCAGCACGTGACTCTGCATCGGTGCTGGGACCGGGCCGTTGAGTGTTCATACCTACGCGAGTTTTGGACGGGCCGCCCTGTCGGCTTGTGAGTTTGGCCATCGCACGTGTCGAGCCGCCGAAAAATACAAAGCGATGGAACAGTTCCAGCACATAAGTTTGATATCCGAGCGGTTGCTGCATACGTTCGCAGACGTATCGGACGGCAGCAGACCTCTCTGCCGGGTCGCTCAGTACAAGTGGATTGAACATCCTCGTCGTTTGACCGTCGTATTGAACGTCGACAAAGCAAAACGCCTGCAGAATGCTCTTGCGCCGTTCCATTCCAGCAAGACTCGATGGCCGCATGGGCTTGCTCAGGTCTGAAATCTCTATCGGCGTTATCGTGTCTGATATCAAGTGGACGTCTGAAAGTGGATTGTCACGGTCACTTAGTCTCCAACGCTGCCACTCCCCAGTGCCCGTAGGGACCGGGGAAGAGAGCGAAATCCTGAGCACATACAGCGAACGACTCTCCGGCTCCCACGCAACGGCTCTGTACGCGTGGCAGCCATGGTCACGGTCACGCGTGAAAAGCTTGAAACGCACAAGGCCGACTGAACCGCGCCGGGAATCGTGGAGGCCGGTTGGTTTAAGTTAATGCAGGCAAGTCAGCGGCATTTCTGAGTTGCCTGTAGTAGTTTGCCTCAGCCTCAGCGGGCGGGATA
>NZ_JBFPFS010000091.1:0-5311 GCF_047978125.1 Burkholderia sp. LFS061
GGGCGGGGGTTTCTGGCTAAGGGAGCCTGACGATTACCTACTTTCACACGGGAATCCGCACTATCATCGGCGTAGAGTCGTTTCACGGTCCTGTTCGGGATGGGAAGGGGTGGGACCGACTCGCTATGGTCATCAGGCAAAGAGGGTTGTTCTGCTGGCGTGGCCAACAGAACCAATCTGGGAAGAAGCAGTAATCTTGGGTTGTGAGCTGTATCTCACACGTACGCGGTACTTCAACCGTCGTACCGCCGAGTGCCTCGCACTCGACGTTCGACATTCGTAAAGCGCTGAAGCGCTAACGACTGTCGAAACAGACTTGTTATAGGATCAAGCCTTACGGGCAATTAGTATCAGTTAGCTGAACGCATTACTGCGCTTACACACCTGACCTATCAACGTCCTGGTCTCGAACGACCCTTCAAGGGGATCTAGTCCCCAGGGATATCTCATCTTAAGGCGAGTTTCCCGCTTAGATGCTTTCAGCGGTTATCTCTTCCGAACATAGCTACCCGGCGATGCCACTGGCGTGACAACCGGTACACCAGAGGTTCGTCCACTCCGGTCCTCTCGTACTAGGAGCAGCCCCCTTCAAATATCCAACGCCCACGGCAGATAGGGACCAAACTGTCTCACGACGTTTTAAACCCAGCTCACGTACCTCTTTAAATGGCGAACAGCCATACCCTTGGGACCGGCTACAGCCCCAGGATGAGATGAGCCGACATCGAGGTGCCAAACACCGCCGTCGATATGAACTCTTGGGCGGTATCAGCCTGTTATCCCCAGAGTACCTTTTATCCGTTGAGCGATGGCCCTTCCATACAGAACCACCGGATCACTATGACCTGCTTTCGCACCTGCTCGACTTGTCGGTCTCGCAGTTAAGCACGCTTATGCCATTGCACTATCAGCACGATTTCCGACCGTACCTAGCGTACCTTCGTACTCCTCCGTTACGCTTTGGGAGGAGACCGCCCCAGTCAAACTGCCTACCATGCACTGTCCCCGACCCGGATCACGGGCCAAGGTTAGAACCTCAAACAAACCAGGGTGGTATTTCAAGGACGGCTCCACCGAAACTAGCGTTCCGGTTTCATAGCCTCCCACCTATCCTACACAGATCGGTTCAAAGTCCAATGCAAAGCTACAGTAAAGGTTCATGGGGTCTTTCCGTCTAGCCGCGGGTAGATTGCATCATCACAAACACTTCAACTTCGCTGAGTCTCGGGAGGAGACAGTGTGGCCATCGTTACGCCATTCGTGCAGGTCGGAACTTACCCGACAAGGAATTTCGCTACCTTAGGACCGTTATAGTTACGGCCGCCGTTTACCGGGACTTCAATCAAGAGCTTGCACCCCATCATTTAATCTTCCGGCACCGGGCAGGCGTCACACCCTATACGTCCACTTTCGTGTTTGCAGAGTGCTGTGTTTTTATTAAACAGTCGCAGCCACCAGTTTATTGCAACCCCTTCACCCTCTGCGCGCAGGCGCATCAAGCTACAAGGGCGTACCTTATCCCGAAGTTACGGTACCAATTTGCCGAGTTCCTTCTCCCGAGTTCTCTCAAGCGCCTTAGAATACTCATCTCGCCCACCTGTGTCGGTTTGCGGTACGGTCATCGTTAGACTGAAGCTTAGAGGCTTTTCTTGGAACCACTTCCAATTGCTTCGCTCCCTAAGGAGCTCGCGCCACACCCTTGAATCCTGCGCCCGGATTTGCCTAAGCGCCTTCTCCAATGCAGCGACCGGGACTTCCAACACCCGGACAACCTTCCGCGATCCGTCCCCCCATCGCATCTAACAATGGTGCAGGAATATTGACCTGCTTCCCATCAGCTACGCATTTCTGCCTCGCCTTAGGGGCCGACTCACCCTACGCCGATGAACGTTGCGTAGGAAACCTTGGGCTTACGGCGAGGGGGCCTTTCACCCCCTTTATCGCTACTCATGTCAGCATTCGCACTTCCGATACCTCCAGCACGCTTTTCAACGCACCTTCGCAGGCTTACGGAACGCTCTCCTACCATGCGAGCATAGCTCGCATCCGCAGCTTCGGTATATAGCTTAGCCCCGTTACATCTTCCGCGCAGGACGACTCGATCAGTGAGCTATTACGCTTTCTTTAAAGGGTGGCTGCTTCTAAGCCAACCTCCTGACTGTTTTAGCCTTCCCACTTCGTTTCCCACTTAGCTATATTTGGGGACCTTAGCTGGCGGTCTGGGTTGTTTCCCTCTTGACACCGGACGTTAGCACCCGATGTCTGTCTCCCGTGATTGCACTCTTCGGTATTCGGAGTTTGCTATGGCGGGGTAATCTGCAATAGACCCCCCAACCATGACAGTGCTCTACCCCCGAAGGTGAGACACGAGGCACTACCTAAATAGTTTTCGGAGAGAACCAGCTATTTCCAAGTTTGTTTAGCCTTTCACCCCTATCCACAGCTCATCCCCTAACTTTTCAACGTTAGTGGGTTCGGACCTCCAGTACGTGTTACCGCACCTTCATCCTGGCCATGGATAGATCACTTGGTTTCGGGTCTACGCCCAGCAACTGAACGCCCTATTCGGACTCGCTTTCGCTACGCCTGCCCTATACGGTTAAGCTTGCTACTGAACGTAAGTCGCTGACCCATTATACAAAAGGTACGCCGTCACCCCTTACGAGGCTCCGACTGTTTGTATGCATGCGGTTTCAGGATCTATTTCACTCCCCTCCCGGGGTTCTTTTCGCCTTTCCCTCACGGTACTGGTTCACTATCGGTCGATCACGAGTATTTAGCCTTGGAGGATGGTCCCCCCATCTTCAGACAGGATTTCACGTGTCCCGCCCTACTTGTCGCACACCTAGTTCTTTCATACTGTTTTCGCCTACAGGGCTATCACCTGCTATGGCCGCACTTTCCAGAGCGTTCGGCTAACAATACAAATAAAGAGTGCAAGGCTCATCCCATTTCGCTCGCCACTACTTTGGGAATCTCGGTTGATTTCTTTTCCTGCGGTTACTTAGATGTTTCAGTTCACCGCGTTCGCTTCACTGGACCTATGTATTCAGTCCAGGATGACCCAAAAGGGCCGGGTTTCCCCATTCGGACATCTACGGATCAAAGCTCGTTTGCCAGCTCCCCGTAGCTTTTCGCAGGCTACCGCGTCCTTCATCGCCTGTGATCGCCAAGGCATCCACCACATGCACTTGTTCGCTTGACCCTATAACGAGTCTGTCTCTTCGACAGTCGTTACAGGTTGAGTTCTCGCGTTGTGCCGTATTCCAATTGAGTCAAACTTAGAGTTCGAATCATCTTGAGATACATCGATACAATCACAACCCGGATAACTTCCACGTCCATCTCAAGACGCTTCCGCTATCCAAATTACTTGCTTCTTCCAGATTGTTAAAGAACGACAGCCGATATGGTGTTACTCATATCACTCTGACTGGCTCAATCGCCAATGCAAAATTCTCGGTTCAGTGTCTGAACCAAGCCCTTAGCGTTGGTGATTGGTGGAGGCAGACGGGATCGAACCGACGACCCCCTGCTTGCAAAGCAGGTGCTCTCCCAGCTGAGCTATGCCCCCATGTGTACAGAGACCTCAGGTACCCACATACCGCCAGACAATGGTGGGTCTGGTTGGATTCGAACCAACGACCCCCGCCTTATCAAGACGGTGCTCTAACCGACTGAGCTACAGACCCCTGAGTCTGTCTTTAATTTACAGCCGATAAGCGTGAGCGCTCAACTTCGCGAGATAGCTCTGGAAAGGAGGTGATCCAGCCGCACCTTCCGATACGGCTACCTTGTTACGACTTCACCCCAGTCATGAATCCTACCGTGGTGACCGTCCTCCTTGCGGTTAGACTAGCCACTTCTGGTAAAACCCACTCCCATGGTGTGACGGGCGGTGTGTACAAGACCCGGGAACGTATTCACCGCGGCATGCTGATCCGCGATTACTAGCGATTCCAGCTTCATGCACTCGAGTTGCAGAGTGCAATCCGGACTACGATCGGTTTTCTGGGATTAGCTCCCCCTCGCGGGTTGGCAACCCTCTGTTCCGACCATTGTATGACGTGTGAAGCCCTACCCATAAGGGCCATGAGGACTTGACGTCATCCCCACCTTCCTCCGGTTTGTCACCGGCAGTCTCCTTAGAGTGCTCTTGCGTAGCAACTAAGGACAAGGGTTGCGCTCGTTGCGGGACTTAACCCAACATCTCACGACACGAGCTGACGACAGCCATGCAGCACCTGTGCGCCGGTTCTCTTTCGAGCACTCCCGCCTCTCAGCAGGATTCCGACCATGTCAAGGGTAGGTAAGGTTTTTCGCGTTGCATCGAATTAATCCACATCATCCACCGCTTGTGCGGGTCCCCGTCAATTCCTTTGAGTTTTAATCTTGCGACCGTACTCCCCAGGCGGTCAACTTCACGCGTTAGCTACGTTACTAAGGAAATGAATCCCCAACAACTAGTTGACATCGTTTAGGGCGTGGACTACCAGGGTATCTAATCCTGTTTGCTCCCCACGCTTTCGTGCATGAGCGTCAGTATTGGCCCAGGGGGCTGCCTTCGCCATCGGTATTCCTCCACATCTCTACGCATTTCACTGCTACACGTGGAATTCTACCCCCCTCTGCCATACTCTAGCCTGCCAGTCACCAATGCAGTTCCCAGGTTGAGCCCGGGGATTTCACATCGGTCTTAGCAAACCGCCTGCGCACGCTTTACGCCCAGTAATTCCGATTAACGCTCGCACCCTACGTATTACCGCGGCTGCTGGCACGTAGTTAGCCGGTGCTTATTCTTCCGGTACCGTCATCCCCCGGCTATATTAGAACCAAGGATTTCTTTCCGGACAAAAGTGCTTTACAACCCGAAGGCCTTCTTCACACACGCGGCATTGCTGGATCAGGCTTTCGCCCATTGTCCAAAATTCCCCACTGCTGCCTCCCGTAGGAGTCTGGGCCGTGTCTCAGTCCCAGTGTGGCTGGTCGTCCTCTCAGACCAGCTACTGATCGTCGCCTTGGTAGGCCTTTACCCCACCAACTAGCTAATCAGCCATCGGCCAACCCTATAGCGCGAGGCCCGAAGGTCCCCCGCTTTCATCCGTAGATCGTATGCGGTATTAATCCGGCTTTCGCCGGGCTATCCCCCACTACAGGACATGTTCCGATGTATTACTCACCCGTTCGCCACTCGCCACCAGGTGCAAGCACCCGTGCTGCCGTTCGACTTGCATGTGTAAGGCATGCCGCCAGCGTTCAATCTGAGCCAGGATCAAACTCTTCAGTTTAAACCTGTTACTGTTTTCGGTTC
>NZ_JBFPFS010000092.1:0-5072 GCF_047978125.1 Burkholderia sp. LFS061
TTCGTGCGGCACTGGTGGTGGGCGATCCTGATCGTGGTCGCGCTCGTCGTGTGGTTCGTGAAGGCGACGCTGTCGCGCGCCGGGCCGCGGCTCGCGTTCGACCGCTGGGTGCTGACCGCGCCGCTCGCGGGCAAGCTCGTGCGCGGCTACAACACGGTGCGCTTCGCGAGCACGCTCGGCATCCTCACCGCGGCCGGCGTGCCGATCCTGCGCGCGCTGCAGGCGGCCGGCGAGACGCTGTCGAACCGCGCGATGCGCGCGAACATCGACGACGCGATCGTGCGCGTGCGCGAAGGCTCCGCGCTGTCGCGCGCGCTGAACAACGTGAAGACGTTTCCGCCGGTGCTCGTGCACCTGATCCGTTCCGGCGAAGCGACGGGCGACGTGACGACGATGCTGGATCGCGCCGCCGAAGGCGAAGCGCGCGAGCTAGAACGCCGCACGATGTTCCTGACGAGCCTGCTCGAGCCGCTGCTGATCCTGGCGATGGGCGGCATCGTGCTCGTGATCGTGCTGGCCGTGATGCTGCCGATCATCGAGCTGAACAACATGGTGCAGTGACGGCCTGACCAGTTGGTGAGGCCGTCGCCGTTCAGCGCATGTAGATCGCGGGGGACGGCGTGTTCGCCGGGAGCTGGATTTCGGCGCGGGCGCCGTTGCGGTCGACGATGATCGAGCGGGGGCGGACTTCGGCGAGCTTCGCGCCGGGCGCGACCTCGGCACCGAGCGACACGGCGCGCGGCGGTTCGCCGCCGATGCCGATGATCGCGGCGGCGCCGCGCTGGAGCGCGAGGATGCCGAACAGGTGGATGTCCTGCACGGGATTCTTGTCGAGCTGACCGCCGAAGAGCGCCGCGGCGTCCTCGGTGCGGATCGGCGGCCGCGCGGCGGCGGCGGGCAGCGGCGCTTCGCGGGCCGACAGCGTGACGACCCAGTAGGTGGCCGTCGCGCACAAACCCGCGAAGAGAGCTAGGGAAAGGATCCGGATCGAGAGCGCGTTCATGCGCGCTATTGTACGGATGTATATGAAATTTGCGTTGGGTGAAAGCCCTCGGCGACGCGCGCCTTACAATGCGTGCTCCGCGCCCGCGGGTCCGGAAGGTTGCTGTCAGGTAATCGTCCGGTGCGCCGGGTGCGTCACTCAATCGACGACATTTTTTGGAAAGAGGTAGTCAGTCATGCAAACGTGGATCACTCGCCGCAACGCGGCCGTGCGTCGTCAGCGCGGTTTCACGCTGATCGAGATCATGGTGGTGGTCGCGATCCTCGGGATCCTGGCGGCGCTGATCGTGCCGAAGATCATGAGCCGCCCGGACGAGGCACGCCGCATCGCCGCGAAGCAGGACATCGGCACGATCATGCAGGCGCTCAAGCTGTACCGTCTCGACAACGGCCGTTATCCGACCCAGGAACAGGGCCTGAACGCGCTGATCCAGAAGCCGTCCACCGATCCGATCCCGAACAACTGGAAGGACGGCGGCTATCTCGAGCGCCTGCCGAACGATCCGTGGGGTAACGGGTACAAGTACCTGAATCCGGGCGTGCATGGCGAGATCGACGTGTTCAGCTATGGTGCCGACGGCAAGGAAGGCGGCGAGAGCAACGACTCCGACATCGGTTCGTGGCAATAAGCCGGCGCTGATCGTCCCGACGCTTCGTTCCCGCTCTTCATGCTCGCCATTCGCACGACTTCCCGCCGCGGCCGCGATTGCCGTGCGCATCGCGGCACGGCGCCGTCCGTATCGGCGCGCGCCGATGGCGGGCCGATGAAGCACGGCGTGCGGCGCTCGCGCGCGCGCGGCTTCACGCTGCTCGAAATGCTGGTCGTGCTCGTGATCGCGGGGCTGCTCGTGTCGCTCGCGTCGCTGTCGCTGACGCGCAATCCGCGCACCGACCTGCGCGAGGAAGCGCAGCGCATCGCGCTGCTGTTCGAGACCGCCGGCGATGAAGCACAGGTGCGCGCGCGCCCGATCGCGTGGCAACCGACCGCGCATGGCTTCCGTTTCGACGTGAGCTCGCCTGACGGCTGGCGCACGCTGCGGGACGACCTGCTGCGCCCGCGCGACTGGGATGGCGGCGTCACGGGCGCCGACATCGACTACCCGGGCTCCGACACGCGCGCGAACCGCGTCGTGTTCGGCACCGAGAGCGTCGACACGCCGGTGCGCGTGACGCTGCATTCGGCCGTTGGCAGCGCGACGATCGTCGGCACCGGCAACGGCCGCTACGAGGTGCAATGACGATGCGTCGTCGCCTGCCCTTCCCCGTTTCCTCGTCGCGCGGCTTCACGATGATCGAGGTGCTGGTCGCGCTCGCGATCATCGCGGTCGCGCTCGCCGCGTCGATCCGCGCGGTCGGCACGATGGCGACCAATGCATCCGAACTGCACCGCCGGCTGCTGGCCGGCTGGAGCGCCGACAACGCGCTTGCGCAGTTGCGGCTCACGCACGCGTGGCCGCAGATTGGCGACCAGAGTTTCGACTGTTCGCAAGGCAACGTGCAGCTCGTCTGCACGCAGAGCGTGAGCGCCACGCCGAACCCCGTGTTCCGGCGCGTCCGGGTTTCGGTGAGCATGCCCGGGCGCGCCGGCGTGCTCGCGCAGATGGTGACGGTGGTCGCGAATGAAACCAGCCGTCCGCTCTGACGCGCCGATGCGACGCCCGCACGCGCGCTCCGCCCGGGGCTTCACGCTGATCGAGCTGATGATCGCGATCGCGATCCTCGCGGTGGTCGCCATCCTCGCGTGGCGCGGGCTCGACCAGGTCATGCGCGGCCGCGACAAGGTGGCGTCCGCGATGGAAGACGAGCGCGTCTTCGCGCAGATGTTCGACCAGATGCGCATCGACGCGCGGCTTGCCGCGACCGACGACGAGGCCGGCCAGCCGGCGATCGGTGTCGCCGGCAATACGCTGCAGATCGTTCGCGAATTCGACGTGCCGGGCGCGGCGCCGCGGCTGCAGGTGGTCCGCTACCGGATCGCCGGCGGGCGCGTCGTGCGCTACGCGTCGCCGCCGCTCGACGATGCGAACCGGCTGCAAGGCGTGCTGAAGGACAGCAGCGTCGAAGGCTGGAGCTGGGTCGCGCTGATGGGCGGCGTCGGCGCGATCGACGCGAAGCTGTACGTGCCGCGCGTGGGCTGGACCACCAACCTGCAGACGGCCGACGACGCGCTCGCGCAGAACAACGATGCGCTCAAGGTGCCGCAGATCGGCAACGCGCCGCCGCCGCGCGCGGTGACGGGGCTGCAGGTCAGCATCGGTGCGACGTCGCTGCGCGTGCCGGTCACGCGCGTGTTCCTTGTCGGGGAATGACGATGCGCGCGCGCTCTCACCGTCCGCTCACCATCAACCGCGCCGCCGCGCGCGCGCATGCACGCGGCCGCCAGCGCGGCGCCGCGATCATCACCGCGCTGCTCGTCGTCGCGCTGTCGGCGATCCTCGTCTCGGGGATGCTGTGGCGCCAGCAGGTGCAGATCCGCCGCATCGAGAACCAGCGCGTGATCGCGCAGGCGCAGTGGGTCGCGCGCGGCGCGCTCGACTGGACGCGGATGATCCTGCGCTCCGAAGGCGATACGGCGCCCGGCATCACGTATCTCGGCGGGATCTGGGGCGTGCCGATCGCGAAGACGAAGCTGTCGGACTTCCTCGGCCGGATCGGCGCGCCCAACGACAACGGCGGCGAAGACACCTATCTCTCCGGCTCGATCGAGGACGCGCAGGCGAAGTTCAACCTGCGCAACCTCGTGTCGTCGCCGGCGCCCGGCGTGCTGCAGTTGAACGTCACGCAGCTGCAGGCGTTCCAGCGCCTGCTGACGACGCTCGGCTACGACGGCGCGTTCGCGAAACGCATCGCGTTGCAGGTGCGCGCGGGCCTGCTGCATTCGGCGACACGCTTCCAGATGCCGACGCTGCCCGGCGGCGGCGGCACGGCGCCGGCCACTGCGCCGGTAACCAGCGACCAGCAGACCGGCGGCTTCACCGACGATCCCGGCATGTCCGGCGGCGACCGCGGGCCCGCGCCGCTGATGATGACGAGCGTCGACAGCCTGCTCGACGTCGACGGCGTGACGCCCGAGATGGTCGCGCGGCTGCGCCCGTTCGTCACCGTGCTGCCGACCACGACGCCCGTGAACATGAACACCGCGCCGGCCGAGGTGATCGCGGCGCTCATGCCGGGGATGAGCGTGTCGTCCGCGCAGGCGCTGGTGTCGCGCCGCGAGACCGTGTTTTTCCGCAACGTCGGCGACGTGCAGCTCGCGCTGCGCGGCGCCGGCGCGCCGAACGTGACGCTCGACTCGAGCCTCGTCGACGTCAATTCGAGCTATTTCATCGTGCATGGCCGGATCCAGCACGAACGTGCGGAGGTCGACCGCACGTCGCTCGTGTATCGTGATCCGACCACGCACTCGACGCGGGTCGTGCGTATCCGCGACCAGCTATAACGACGCCATTCGGGAGAGGAGCTCTTGTGAGCACGTTGATTGTTTCTTTGCCGCCGCGCGAGCCTGCCGTGCCGTTGCAGGAATGGCAGTGGCCCGAGCTGCCGTTCACGCTCGTCGACAAGGCCGGCCAGGTGCAGCGCGCGGGCCGCGCCGCGCTCGCGCTGCTGCCGCGCGCGAATGCGACGGTGCTGATCGTCGCCGCGCGCGACGTGCTGCTGCTGGCCGCGAAAGTGCCGCCGCTCAAGGGGCCGAAGCTGCGCCAGGCGCTGCCCAACATCGTCGAGGATCAGCTGATCCAGGATCCGCTCGGCTGCCACATCGCGCTCGATCCGGCCGCGCTGCCCGACGGGCGCCGCGTGCTGGCCGTGGTCGATCGCGCGTGGTTCCGCGCGATCTGCGACGCGTTCGCGGCAGCCGGCCACCGGCACCTGAGCGCGGTGCCCGCGACCCGCTGCCTGCCGGCGCCGCGCACGTCGGCCGAAACGGCTTCCGCCGCGCCGGTCGACGGTGAAGCGGCCGTCGCGGCCGATGCCGCGCTTGTCGCGGACGCCATCGAGCCGCCCGCCCGCCCGGCGACGGTCGCCGCCGTGCTCGGGCTCGCGACGGCGGTCGAACCGGCGCTCGTCGAAGC
>NZ_JBFPFS010000093.1:0-4832 GCF_047978125.1 Burkholderia sp. LFS061
GTTGCCTTCGTCGGCGCGTGTGGCGCAATCAGCGCCATGAATTCCTTCCACGGCACCACACGCTCCATCTCGTCGAGAAATACGCGTTTGCGCGTCCGCCGGATCGTCAGGCCAAGGTTCAGGTCGGTCTGTTTCATGTCCTGATTGTCCACGGCAACCGACCTGTTGAACATGCGGGCCTTCGCCAGTTTTGAACACCATCCTTAGCTTTTATCCAATAGAAATCTCTCCGGATCTTGCGCGTCCGCGATCCATCGAGGCGCCCGACCTCTACCGCTCCAGGTCGCGCCGGTTTCAGGGTTCATATATTTTGGTGAAGCTTTGGATCGCTTCATTGCTGATCCGACGAATGGAAATATATCACGCGGCTCCAACCCATATTCAGCGACCTTGCTTCTAATTTGCGATATAACGGTAGTCGCCTCAGATTTTCTGGCAAATTCGACCTTAAGCTTAAGGTCATCAAGCTGATTTTTTAGCTCAGTGTAGCCCTGCATCATTTTCTCCGAAACTAATTTTGGCAACAATTATCTCGCCTGGAACTCATTGCCACAATAGCGCGGCATCACCCACACGAAAATAGGAATGATCTTAATGGATGGCAAATTTGAGGTTAATTAGACAAAATTAATCATGGCTTACACCCAAGCACAAAGTGTAACGCATTCCCTGTAGGAGGTTGCTATGCCAGATGCGAAAAACTATAGGTTTCTGAGCATCTAAGAATGCGCAATGATTATGGTTGAGCGCTGATGTTGTAGCAATCTTGGGACGATGGCGCGACGTTTTGGGCCGCAGTACGTGACTCATGCATTCCGCGCCTCAAAGTAGACCAAGCGCATCCCGCATACTGAACAGGCCAATTGACTTTTCGGCGAGAAAGCGGACCGCGCACAGCGCGCCCTGCGCGTACGACACGCGGCTCGATGACTTGTGCGTGATCTCGATGCGCTCGCCGATCCCGGCGAACAGCACGGTGTGATCGCCGACGATGTCGCCGCCGCGCACCGCGGCAAAGCCGATCGACGACGGATCGCGTTCGCCCGTCACGCCGTGGCGGCCGTACACCGCGCAATCGTCGAGCGAGCGCCCGAGCGCGCCGGCGACGGCTTCGCCCATCATCAGCGCGGTGCCCGACGGCGCATCGACCTTGTGGCGGTGATGCGCCTCGATGATCTCGATGTCGTAGCCGTGCGAGAAATGCTTGGCCGCGAATTCGAGCAGCTTCAGCGTGACGTTCACGCCGACACTCATGTTCGCCGCGAACACGATGCCGATCTTGCCCGCGGCGGCCTGCAGTTCGGCCTTCTGCTCGGCGGTGAAGCCGGTCGTGCCGATCACGAGCTTCACGTCGTGGCGCAGCGCGGCCTCGACGTGCGCGATCGTGCCTTCCGGGCGCGTGAAATCGATCAGGTAGTCGGCCTGCGCGAACACGGCGTCGAGGTCGTCGGTCAGCTTGATCCCGGTTTCCTTGCCGAGGAACGCGCCCGCGTCCTGGCCGAGGAATGGCGAATCGGCGCGGTCGAGTGCGCCGACGAGCTGTGCGTCGGGATCGTTGAGAACGGCTTCGATTAGCATCCGGCCCATTCGGCCCGATGCACCAGCAATAGCAATATTCATGGCGACAAGTAGACAAAGTTAAAATACGGTTACTACAGGAAGAACGCCTTTATTCGATTCCCGCTGTATACAGACATCCAAGGCACTCGCAAGGCATCCACAAAAATTGGACCGCAGCACTAGAAGCCCATCTCGCTGCGTTATTTCGCCTGAGCCGGCGACCTCACCGCGAAGGGCGTCTCGAGTACCTCGCCATCGGAGAACTTCAAGCGCAACCGCACAAGCCCCCCCCGGCTTAACCGTGTGCTTCGGTTCTTCGAGCATGAAGTGATAGCCACCCGGAACGATGTCAATTTTGCTGTGCGGCGGGATCGTCAACGCAGCTACCATTTCCATCGCCTGCGTTGAACCGTTCGACGCCGTATGGTGCATACATTGCAATTCCGTAATCGGGACTGTTAACGTCAATGAGATCGACCGGTTTGTCGCTCGCGTTGACAAGCGTCACGTAGCCGCCAACCACCGCACCCACGCATTCTCGGCGGCGATCGAATCAGCTGCGTAAACGTGGGTAAAAACTGGTAGCGCAGCGACGAAAGCGAGAATTTTAAGAATCATCTTCGCAATTATGGTTTAATATTGAATATGGCAATCAGAGTATGTTGGCGACGGCGAACCCCCATCGATTATCCTTGGATCGAATTTAACTGTTAGACAATTCTGCGCCACTTCGATTTCGGCGAAGCCTTCCCCTCTCCATTGATTGGTTAAAGATTTTTTCCAGCTCCCGATCCGAGAATGTGCCAGCAACAGTTTTTGCATAGGCGTGGTGGCGATCGGACAGCGGAGCAGACAGCGCCATTGCGTCCAGATACCGCAGCAAGGCAATTTTCTTGTGGCCGAGCGTCATGCTATGTTCGTAGAGCAAACGCGCTGCCGTCGGGTCACTCACTCTTAACGTTTGCCGAACCAAAGCCCTAGTATCGATTCGCTTCATGAATGCTGAATTCCGTATCGCTCGAAGAAACTAACTAGGCCGAAGGTTATCAACAGAGCTTGACTAAGCGACTTTGCCGCCGCCGCCCCTTACTCTGGATAAAATGCATCGCAAAAACACAGAATTCTCACGCTCGGCGGGCGTGGGGGGCTCGCGCAACCCATTGCATTCACAAATTGCGTACCAAGAAGCGAAGACTACTGCGATGAACCAACCGCCGATCGAAATGTGATCTGTGCGCAAACTCCTGTCGCCCTCAACAGGCCGCGACTGTGGATCGCTCTACGCCAGGAACACGGCTAATCCGTAGCACCCTGCATTCTCAACGACGCTATTGCAGCACATCGGAGCAGTCGTTGATCGCGAGAAGTGTCTTGTTTGTCGGATTTGCAATTTATGTGACCCGCTCCCGGCGTTTAATACGGTGACGGTGTAGAGTCCGTTCCAGAGATGACCCTGAGAGGTGGCCGCGCAAATTCGGACAGCCGGATAAGTAGAACGTCCGGGGCCTGAGCCAGCGATAATGCTGGCAAAGGAACCGGAAAGATGACGAAGAGAACCCGACGGACGCACTCAGCGGCGTTCAAAGCGAAAGTGGCCCTGGCGGCGGTCAAGGGCGAGCGCACGCTGGCCGAACTGGCGCAGCAGTTCGATGTGCACCCGAACCAGATCACGGAGTGGAAGCGGCAACTGCAGGAGCGTGCGGCGGATGTGTTCGGCGCGGCCGGTCCACCGTCGAACGAGCCGCCGGTGGACGTGAAAACGCTGCACGCGAAGATCGGACAGTTGACGCTGGAGAACGATTTTTTGTCAGGAGCGCTCGGCAAAGCCGGACTGCTGAGCGCAAAGCGATGATTGACCGTACGCATGCGCTGCCGGTTTCGCGACAGACGCGACTGGTTGGCATCGCGAGATCGAGCGCGTATACCGGGCGCAGCCAGTGAGCGAGGCGGATCAGTTGCTGATGCGGCGCATCGACGAACTGCACATGAAGTAATGAGATGGTCACCCCCACCGCTGCAAGCGGACTACGCTGTAGGGTGTTTTCTGGAGAGACCATCATGCAAGACGTGACACTGGTAGGAATCGATCTGGGAAAACATTCGTTTCATCTTCACGGTCAGGATCGGCACGGCAAAGCCGTGTTTCGCAAGAAGGTGGGACGGAAGCAGCTCCTGGAGTTTTTCGCCAAGTTCCACGCCTGCACAGTGGTCATGGAGGCGTGCGCCGGTGCGCATCACATGGCTCGCAAGCTGGTCAGCTTCGGGCACCGGGTCAAGCTGATCTCGCCGCAGTTCGTGCGGCCTTTCGTCAAGGAGCCTGTCAGATTTTTAGTGTGCCGAGGTCATGAGACGATAACGGAACTAACGTCCTATGACCGATGCAACAGTGACCAAGAAGAGCAAGAACCCGAAGGCATCGAAGCTGTTTCCCGATGAGCTGATCGATCAGTTGCTTGCCCAAGTTCAGGGCAAGGATGTCGAGTCGATCCTGGGCGAATCGGGGCTAGCCGGCCAGCTCAAGAAGCAGCTGGCCGAGCGCATGCTCGCGGCCGAGTTGAGCCACCATTTGGAAGCCGAGACCGAGCAAGGCAAGGCCGGCAACCACCGCAACGGCACGAGCCCCAAGACGGTCCTGACGCCCAACGGCGAACTGAAGCTGGATATTCCGCGCGATCGGCAGGCGACGTTCGAGCCACAGTTGGTCGGCAAGTATCAACGCCGGCTGCCGGGCTTCGATGACCACGTCATCAGCATGTATGCACGCGGCATGAGCGTTCGCGAGATTCAGGGCCATCTGCTGGAACTGTATGGGCTGCAGGTGTCGCCCGACCTGATTTCCACGGTCACCGACGAGGTGCTGGCCGACGTCGAGCAATGGCAGCAACGCCCGCTCGAGGCCATGTATCCGATCGTGTACTTCGACGCGCTGCGGCTGAAGATCTGCGACGAAGGCACGGTCAAGAACAAGGCGGTCTATCTGGCGCTGGGCATCCGTGCCGATGGTCGCAAGGAAGTGCTGGGTTTGTGGATCGAGCAAACCGAAGGCGCCAAGTTCTGGCTGAAGGTCTTCAACGAACTGAAGAACCGCGGCTTGCACGACATCCTGATCGCGGTGGTCGACGGTTTGCGCGGCTTCCCCGAAGCGATCGAGGCGGTCTATCCGGCCGCCCAGATCCAGACCTGCATCGTGCATCTGATCCGCAATTCGCTGAATCTGGCGAGCTGGAAAGACCGCAAGCCGCTGGCTGCCGCGATCAAGCCGATTTACCAGG
>NZ_JBFPFS010000094.1:0-4529 GCF_047978125.1 Burkholderia sp. LFS061
CGCCGTTATCAAACGCTTGCCGGCCGTGCTCGCCGATCATTCACTGCCACCGCGCCTCGTCGCCATCCTCGAACGCCTGCATGTGCACTTCAAGTACCTGAGCGAGCAGATGGTAATCCCCCCGTTTTCCACGGAGTTCAGAAGTAGAAACTAAGCGGCCATGGCCAGCCGCTGTTTTGGCGTAAATCCGCCCAGGGCCATGTTTGGGCGGTCATGATTGTAAGTCCACATCCAGTCGGTCGCGAAACGCTGCACGTGGTCCAAGTCTTCCCAGTGGTACAGCGACAGCCATTCATACCGCACCGTCCGGTTGAATCGCTCGACGTACGCATTCTGCTGAGGCTTGCCTGGCTGGATGTAGTCAAGCCTGATTCCATACTGCCGAGCCCATTCGGTGATCGCAGCACTCAGGTACTCGGGCCCGTTGTCACACCGAATCGCTTTCGGCTTGCCACGCCAACCGATGATCTGCCGCAGCGCACGGATCACGCGTTCGGACGGTAATGAGAAGTCGATCTCGATGCCGAGTGCCTCGCGGTTGAAGTCGTCGATCACGTTGAACAGCCGGATGCTGCGTCCGTCGGACAGCTGATCGTGCATGAAGTCCATCGACCAGACCTGATTGACGGCAGATGGCACCGCCAGCGGTTCTGGCGCCTGCCTGACCAGCCGCTTGCGCGGTTTGATCCGCAGGTTCAGTTCCAGTTCGCGGTAAATCCGGTACACCCGCTTGTGATTCCAGCCAAAGCCTTTCACATTGCGCAGGTACAGGAAGCACAACCCGAAGCCCCAGTTCCGGTGGTTGTCGGTCAGACGCAGCAGCCAGTGCGCAATCTCGTCGTTCTCGGCATTGCGCTCGCTGACGTACCGATAGCAGCTCTGGCTGATCCCGAACGCCTCACATGCCAGCCGGATCGATACGCCTCGGCTGGACACCGCTCGCATGGCCATCTCGCGTCGGCGAGATGGCCTCAGTCCTTTTTTGCGAGTGCCTCCGCAACGATCTCGGCCTTGATCTTCTCCTCGACATACATCTTGCGCAGCCGGGCATTTTCGGCTTCCAACTCCTTCATCCGCGCGATCAGCGAGACGTCCATGCCGCCGTATTTCGAGCGCCACTTGTAGAACGTCGCCGTGCTGATACCCAGCTCCCGGCACAGGTCCGGAACCGACAGCCCCGACTCCACGCGCTTGAGCGCGTCCATGATCTGGCTGTCCGTGAATCTCGACTTCTTCATTCTGTAGAACTCCCTCAACGAGAAAATTCTACTTCTGATCACGCTGGTTTTTCGGGGGGATTACCGCAGTGGTCAGCCCCATATTGGCTAACCTGTTCTTGCATTACGCGTTCGATCAATGGATGTCGCGGAACCATCCCGGCGTCCTATTTGAGCGTTACGCCGACGATGTCATTTGCCATTGCAAGAGCGAGGCGCAGGCCGACCAATTACGAGCAGAACTCGATGCCCGGCTTGCGGCTTGCAAACTACAGCTTCATCCGGAGAAGACCAAGATCGTCTACTGCAAGGACGATAACCGACGCGGCAACTATCCAGTGCAGCGCTTTGATTTCCTGGGCTACTGCTTTCGGCCCCGGAGTTCGATGAATCGCTCTGGAGCACTGTTCGTTAGTTTCGCTCCTGCGGTAAGCGACAAGGCAGCCAAATCGATGCGGTTGCGAATGCGTCGGTGGCGGTTGCACAGTCGCAATGACCTTGAACTTGTCGCAGTCGCTCAATGGACGCAGCCCGTACTTCTGGGCTGGGTTCGCTACTACGGGCGGTTCCGGCCCTCCGCACTTCTCGGGGCCTTACGTACACTGGATTCGTTCATTGTGCGTTGGGCTCAGCGCAAATACAAGAAACTCCGCACGCACAAGCTGCGGGCATGGGATTGGTTGCGGCGTCTTAAGACGCGGCGCCCGACCCTGTTCGCGCATTGGACGCTCGGAGCCACGGGTGGACGATAGGAGCTGTATGAGTCGAGAGGCTCACGTACAGTTCTGGGAGGGCCTGGCGGCGCGATTCCGCCGGGCTACTCAACTACGTGAAAGCGTATGAGTCGGTCAGCCATGCCCGGCGCCCCATCGGCGACTACATCGAGCTGTACAACCGAAAACGGCCCCATTCGAGCCTGGCGGATCGGACGCCGGATGAGGCATACTTCGCGACGCTGCCTGCGATCAAATCGGCAGCATGATTGCCTCGGACGTTCCACTTAAAAATCTCAGAAAACTGTCCGAACGAGTGAGGCCACCTCTCCATCAATCACCGCGTCGTGATTGAATTTTCTGATCGACGTGCCCAACCCGTCAACCATGCCGGCATCCCGCAAGAGTCCGGAAATTCGTCCTGCCAGATTGTGGCGCTGGATTGTCAAAACGTTGACTTGTTCCAACGCGTCGTGATAGCGACCAATCGCCTCAAAGTTCTTCGTATCGCCCATTTTCTGGATCACGTGAATAGTAGAGAGCATGAATGTTACCTCACGAATTTCAACCGACCGCATGGAGCGCAGCACGACTTTCGTCCACAAGGGAGTTAGCGCAAAAAGTGCGTAGCACTTCAGGTCTTGATGTATTACTTTGGGGCACAGCCCATAGAAAAATGGGCTCGCGAATTTTCCTCGCGAGCCCCTCAACCGAATTATGCGCCGAGTGCCTTACCGGCGGTTAAATGCTGCTCACTGATTACCGCCGATACTATTTGTCAGACCGTAGAGACGAAACACTCCCTTCGTAATTTTTCCGGTTGGTGTACCATTCGCCGGATAGTAAAATAGACGAACTTTGTCATATGAATCGACGTCAGCAAAAAATACGCAGCCACCTTCGGTTCGAATATGCTGCCCAGCCTTCAGGGTCGCGATTGTATCCATCTGGAAATGGTGGAATAGCCCGGTCTGCTTGGGGGCGTACAGTCTGATTCGTCCCGAAATACTCGTTTTAGCTTGATTACTAAGATTGCCCTGCAAGGTCAAGGCAGAAGCACTGTCGGAATGCAGCGCGGCATTCGTCTCTCCATGCGCCGTTTCCTGGAATTGAGAGAGCGCATAGCCATTTTGCTTCCAGCTGGCGCTGCCGTCAGTCGAAATCTGCATACCGAAAAACAAGCCGGCGGCCTGATCCGTACAGGCATTGCTGAACTCGATTTCGTAGTCAGCATACCCCTTGTTAGTATTCGAACTCAGGGAAAATTCCACAGACGAAGGGGGATCTATACTTGCATCAACGACTTGCAGCAATTTCCTCCCCGTGGATGCGGCCGTCAGCGTCTTTGAGAATCCCGCATCTGTAAGTTGAGTTTTGACTTTTTCAATTACCTTGGAATCAAGCTCTGATGCGAGCGCTGTCTTGAGCCCCGCAATCTTACTTTCGACGGCAGTGCTAAGACTGGATACGGAGCCGATAGCTGAGCTAAGGGCGGTGCTTACTGAGGTGCTCAATGAGGCAACCGCTGCGTTCACATCTGATCCACGCAGTAATACATGCCATTCTTTAGGCCCAGCTCCCAGGAGCACGGTCTCGTTTTGCGTCAGCATCACGGGATTGGGGGTCAGCTTGTCTCCCGCGTCTGCTGCGACAGTCACCACGCCTGTTCCAGCGTTGCGCAGGAGAACTACTGCATCCTTCTTAGCTTTGTCGGTATTAAGCAGCGTGATTCTCAACGCGTTCGCGCTCTTGATGTTGATTCGCTTGCCGAGGTCAGACTCGCTTAGTTTTTTCTCTGTGACAATTTCGGCCACTGACTGCAGCGCAGCCTGTGTATTGAGAACATCGAGCAATGCATGTGCATGCTCAATGTGTTGTGCCGCTGTATCCTGCAACTTTATGTCGCTTGATGTAGGGAGTTTCCGGTCTGCCATATTAAAACCCTCACAATGAAGATTGAAGACGCCCAGCCATCTTAAATTGGCGGAGCACATGCCCAGCACCGGGATTCCCGTGCAACGAGATTCCGCGCAAGGAACTTCCAGCGGCGCAGCTGCTTGATTCCGTGGATGCAGCTGCTTGAATTAGAGCCGATCACCTCATAACAGCCAATGAGATTATTCTTGCGCCGAGCCCGTCACGCTGGTCGAACGACATGCCGCAAAGAATAGTGGCCGGGCAGCGATGCTGGCATCACGCGACATTTCCGCTCTACAGTCGCGAATTACCCTGCATCAGTCGGCAGATACACTGCCAGCCCCCTGCTTGAGCGGCGAGGTTTCGTTCTCTTGCGATGCCTTATAGACATTCCTAAAAGCCACGCCGTAGTCCGCGTTGTGCATCTCGTTCACCTGCACCGGGACGTTGAGCGACGGCGAAACCGCGTAAATGCGACCGGCGACTGGTAATTGAGACGCGCCTGCGTGCGTTGCCGGTTATAGAAGATTTCGATGTATTCGCTGATCGAGCGCCGTGCCCGCTCGCGCGTGGCAAAGCGTTGATGATAGACCAGCTCGTTCTTCAACGTTCCCCAGAAGGATTCGATCGGGGCGTTGTCATAGCAATTGCCGCGGCGGCTCATCGATGCCCGCATGTCGAA
>NZ_JBFPFS010000095.1:0-4528 GCF_047978125.1 Burkholderia sp. LFS061
CGTTTCGAGCGTCGCGCCGACATTCACGGGGCGTTCCTCAAACTCGGTTGCTGCCTGATTTGCTGGAATACCCTCCGGCGCGCCGAACAGCCTTTATGAAACCGTCTCTAAATACATCGAATTAGCATATGGCGAACGCGGCTAACCGCAGAATCGTCAGACCATGCTATATTCGCCCGCGCACGACCAGCCTGCGCCGCAACAGTCTGAGATCTCAAAGCATCGGACAGCCCTTTAAAGCGCAAAAACAACAAACGTTTTATATCGCGGACGCAATCCCCGGAATCGATAATCCGAGCGGCCTGCGCCGGGGGAAAATAATGAATCGCGTTTATCGCCTCGTCTGGAGTCCCGTTCGACGCCAGTTGCAAGTTGCGTCGGAACTCGCTTGCGCATCGCGTAGCAGCGTCAACGGTAGCGATGCAGTGCGTCGCGGGTCCGTTCGGGTTGCGCCGTCGTCCATTTCGTTGATCGCCGCGGCCGTGGGCCTAGCGGGGTTCGCATTGCCTGCATCGGCCGTCACTTGTTCCGCGACTGCCACCGCAGCGTGCAGTGCCGTGGGAGGCGCGGGCGTGCCGGCACGCACCGGTAGCGGAGGCGCAGGCAACGGCAATGGCGGCGGTGCCAGCACTTTCAATGCGGGGACCGGCGCGACGGATCTTGTCACCGGCGGCGCATCCTCCAACGGCGCAGGGGGAACGGGCGCAGCCACGCAAGAGGGTGCGGGCGGCTCGGGCGGAGCCACTGGGCTTTCGCTCTCGAGCAACACGACCGTGACAGGCTCGATATCGGGTGGCGCGGGGACGGCGGGCTCGCTGGAAACGAACTTCGCCACGGGCGGCGGCGGCGGAGGCGCGGGCTTCTACTTTTTCGGATCGAGCCTGACGGTCAACCCCGGCGGGACACTCCAGGGCGGAGCAGGCGGCGCGGGCGGCCAAGGCGCTGCGGCCGTCGTTTCCAACGGCGGCGGGGGCGGCGGGGGCGGCGCCGGCATCATGTCGACCGGCACCGGCGCGACGATCGGCAATAACGGCACGGTGCTCGGCGGCGCCGGTGGGACGGGCGGCGGCGGCGGGGCAACCGGATTCGGTGGCGGCGGCGGCGCAGGGGGCGACGGCGTGCTCGCGCTGGGCTCGAGTACGCAAATCGTCAACAGCGGCAGCATCACCGGCGGCGCCGGCGGCGCATCGGGCGTGGGAACTTCAGGAAGCCCGAACACGGCGGGCGACGGCGGCGTCGGCGTCCGCCTCGTAGGCGCGAACAGCTCCATCGTGAACACAGGGACCATCGCCGGAGGCAACAGCACCGTCGGCGCAGCCGGGGCCGGCATCGTGACGTACGGCAGTGCGACCATCAACAATGCCGGAACGATCACCGCGGGCTCCGGCGGCGGCACAAGCGCTTCGTCGATCGAGTTCGGTGGAACCGGCAACGTCCTCAACCTCCTCACGGGCTCAACGCTCAACGGGGCGATCACGCTCGATGCCGGCGCGACGGCCAACATCGCCGCGCAAAACGCTGGGCTGTCAGTGACGCCGACGGTGGCGCTGACCGACTCGGCTTCGACCGTGACCTTCGACGGCAGCACCGCCGGACTCACGGTTTCCGGCGCCGTATCGGGCGCCGGCAGTACCGCGATTATCGGCAGCAGCGGCGCGGTCGATATGACGGCCTCCAACACGTACACGGGCAGCACGACGATCTCGGGCGGAAAGCTTGCGCTCAGCGGCACCGGCAGCATTGCGACGTCGAGCGGTCTCCTCGATAACGGTCTCTTCGACATCTCGGGCACCACGAGCGGCGCGCAGATCAAAAACCTCACAGGATCGGGGACCGTCGCCCTCGGCTCACGCACCCTGACGATCACTAACGGCACCGGCACGTTTAGCGGGGCGATCGGCGGCTCGGGCGGCGTGACAATCAGCGGCGGCCAAACGACGCTGACCGGAGGCAACACGTACACCGGCGCAACGACGATCGGCAGCGGCACATTGGCGCTATCGGGCGCGGGCGATATCTCGACATCCAGCGGCGTGGTCGACAACGGCACGTTCGACATTTCGGGCACGACCAGCGGGGCTTCGATCGCCACGATTTCGGGAGCGGGCGCCGTCGCGCTCGGCAGCAAGACGCTCACCGTAACGAACGGTGCCGGCTCATTCGGCGGGTCGATCGGCGGCACGGGCGGTTTGACGGTCAGCGGCGGTACCCTCACGCTCACCTCGGCGACCGCCTATACGGGTGCCACGACGATCGACGGCGGCACGCTCGCGCTGTCGGGAGCCGGCGCGCTCTCGTCGGCAACGGCTGTCACGCTCGCGTCGTCGAATGCGACGCTCGATCTGTCGGCGGCCGGCACTCAGCAGTTCGCCAGCCTGACCGGCGCATCGGCCTCGCACGTCGTGCTCGGCGCCAACGCTTTGACCGTCGGCGATGCGACCGACACCACCTTCAGCGGAACGTTGTCCGGCCCAGGGGCGTTCGTTAAGCAAGGCACGGGCACACTGACGCTCGACGGCGTCAGCAGCGCGTTTTCCGGGACGACGACCGTCGCCGCAGGCACGTTGGAAGTCGGCGATGCCGCCAATCCCTCGGCGCTCTTGGGCGGCAATGCGCAAGTTGCGGCGAACGGGACGCTACGCGGTCACGGTACCGTGGCAGGCAACGTCGCGAATGCCGGCATAGTGGCACCGGGCGGCACGATCGGCACGCTGACGCTTGGCGGCAACTATACGCAAGCCTCCAACGGAACGCTCTCCATCGAAGTGAGCCCCACTGCCGCCTCGCAACTGCGCGTCGGCGGCGCAGCCACGCTGGACGGTACGCTCCACATCGTCTATGACCCGGGCACTTATAGCGCCCGCCGCTATGCATTGCTGACAGCCGGCAACGGCGTGAGCGGCACGTTCTCGACCGTGACGAATGCGACGCTCGCAGGCGCCGATTTATCGTCGCTGCAACAGTCGATCGCCTACGGCGCGAACGAGGTCGACCTGGCTCTGACTGCTGCGTCGAACACGAACACGGGCGGCACCGTCCCGGTCGTGATTGCGCCGCAGGACACCACCATCTTTACAGCCGAAGGCACATCGGCGCTGACCCGAGCGCAAACGACGAACTCCGCGCTGCTCGGTCGCCTGGGACGAAACGGCGAAACCGGCAGCGCAGTCATGTCGCCGGCCGGCAGTTGGGTTTCCGTGACGGGATCGAGCACCAAGATATCGGGCACCGATGGCCGCCCTGGTTTTCTTACGCACGAGTATGGCTTTCTGGCCGGTGTGGATCGCCGCGAAGGGCCCAACACGATTGGCGTTGCAGCCGGCTATTCGCACACGTCACTCGACGAATCGATGACCGGCGATTCCAGCGCCGCCGATACGCTACGTATCGCGCTCTATGGCGCGCGTTCGCTTGGACCGGTAGACCTGGCTGCAACGGTCGGCTACGGCCTCGACTTCCTTTCGCAGAAGCGGCCGTTCGGCTCGATCGGCACAGCCGAGGGCGATCACTACGGCAACGAGTTCACCGCCGCACTCCAAGCAGGCATGCCGGTCGCCGTAGGCAGCCTCACCATGACGCCGCGCCTCGGATTGCGGTATGCCTACTTCCGGGGCAATGGCTTCGGCGAGTCCGGCGCACAAGGGCAAAACTTGACCGTCGACGCGGACAACGCACGCAGCCTACAACCGTTTGTATCGCTTGCAATCGACAAGGCGTTCGGCAATGCACTCGCGCCCGTCGACGTCCAATGGCGGGTAGGCTATGCCTACGAGACGCTGAGCCACAATCGAGGCCTCGCTGTCACGTCGCAAGACGGCACGACGTTTTCCGCGCCGGGCACCGACCTTCCCCGGGCCTATTTGACGACGGGTGCGAGTGTGAGCTTTCATCCGGCGAAGTCCATGTCGGTTGCCGTGGGCGTCGATGCGTTGTTAAACGTCGGGCATGCCTCGGCTCAGTCTGCCTACGCGAGACTCGACTACCGGTTCTGACTTTGCATCAAGGCGCGATCGTGCAGCGCTGGATCCGGTCGCGCGAATGTCCGACGCCGCTTGCTTGGCCGACTGGCCGTATGCCGCCGCGAGTTCAAGGTAACGCCGCTCGATGATTTGGAACGTCTCTTCCTTCCCATGACGCATGGCCAGAAAACTCGCACGCGGCTCCAAACGCAGCCGCATTTCGAAGATGTCCTCGACGATCGCCGAGTCGAATTGCGCATGGGGCCGCCACGCACGCACACCGCGGTCCCATACCGATTATCTTCGCGATCTGCGTCGTAATATCGCCAACGACCGGTTCCCGAGTCCGGGCAGCTAGATATCCCACTCCACCAGCGCGGTTCGCGTCCATTCAGGCCCCCCGCTGCGCCATGTCACCACAGCACGTTGTGGAGTACCGGCCGCATCGGCGCCGGCCACTAGCAGGCTGTTGAAATTGGGAACGGTGTAAACGGGCTCGAAGGGCGGTGCGTTAGAGATATCGTGTTCATGATCTTGAGCAGATGAGCCGATGCGTGGAATGGACGAGA
>NZ_JBFPFS010000096.1:0-4513 GCF_047978125.1 Burkholderia sp. LFS061
AGCGATTGATAGGCTAGCGCACAATATTGCGACCCGCGATCCGTGTGCTGAATCAGACCTGCAGGCGGTCGTCTGGTGGCAACGGCACGAAACAGGGCCTGCATGACTAGATGTTTTGTCATCCGTTCGCTCATCGCGTAACCGACGATTTCGCCGCTGTACAAGTCCTTCAGGCCGGCAAGATACAGCCAGCCCTCGTCAGTCGCGATATAGGTGATGTCACCGCACCAGGCTTGATTGGGCACCGTCACGACGAAATCCTGGTTCAGCAGATTCGGCGCGACAGGCAGGTCGTGCTTTGAATTCGTCGTGGCCTTGAACCGGCGTTTCTGCTTGCAGCGCAGTCCCAGTTTTCTGCGCAGCCGCCTGATCCGGTGCACGCCGATCCGCACGCCACGCTCCTCGAGATGTTGCTGCAGGCGCTCAGGCCCGAAACTTTCCCGAGTTCGCTGATGGGCCGCGAGCACCTCCGCTTCCAGGCGAGGTCCTGCTGCGTTCTTCCGGACGGCTTGCGCTTGCGCCACGCATGGTAGCCGCTCACCGACACGTCCAGCACGCAGCACATCGGCTGCACGAGATAGTGCTGTCGCATTTGTTCAATCACGCCGTACCTCACCGCGACTCCTTCGCGAAGCACGTCGCGAACTTTTTTAGGAGATCGCGCTCCATCTTGACCTCCGCCAGTTCGCGCTTGACCTGCGCCAACTCGGCTTCCATTTCCGTCAGGGGCTTCTGGTGCTGACCGACATCTTTTAGCTTACCGGCCTTCGCCGCGCGCACCCAGTTTGCCAGCGTCTTGATCGGGATCGACAACCGCCGGGAAGCTTCTGATACCCCAACGCCTTCAGTCAACGCCAGCTTGACCGCTTCGTCGCGAAGCTCCTTCGTATAGACCGCTCTTGGAATTCGATTCATCCATGCCTCCGTTCCTCAATTTTACGAAACGTTGGCTTCCACTTTTTTCGACCGGCCTCAGTTCGTACCGAGAGCGAATGCCAGCAGACGGATGTCCAGATATGGCGGAATTCGCTGGGCAATCGCTACGTCGTCAGGAATATCATCCGACGCGCCCACCCAGGCGGCGAACGCTTCGACGGAGAGGCACGTTTATTGAACGAGCTCGATGTTCATGAATGGTTTCAGCCGATCGACGGTGTTCATCCGGTCATCCGCGCGGGCGCCAATTTCGACCCGCTGTGGAATCGCGCTTCGACATTTGCGATCAGTCTGGTAGCGATACAACACCGGCCAGACCACCCGCTGCCTTTGACTGGCGCGGCGCCGCATCAAGCGAAGCTGGACGCGATGTAGTCCGCCAGGCAGTGCACTGCCTCGGTCGCGTTTTCCTGCATGGTGTGCAGCTGCACATCCAGATGCCCCATCGAGGGAAAGCCATCGCGCTCACCGAGCGATTTCATTCCGTCTGGAACAGTGCTGCTGGCGAGAAGGGTAACACCAAGACCGGCGCGCACCGCTGCGATAATGCCGCTGTAGCTGGAGCTCGTGTAGGCGATTCGCCAGGGCAGGTTGACTCGGCTCAGGGTGTGCAATACGCGATTGCGATAGATGCACGGCGGCGGCGCAACGACCAATGAAAGTGGGCGCTGCGTATGACTAGCGTGATCGGGACTGGTGACCCATATCAAGGGTTCAGTAAGCACCTTGATCCCTTCAGCGTTTACTGCATCGTCGTGCAACGCAATGACCAGATTGAATTCGCCTTTCTCTTGCCGCGCCAGCAGGTTCTTGCTCAGATCGCAGGTGACCTCGAGCGTCACGTTGGGGTGCGACTGCGCGAACTTGCCGAGTATCACTGGCAGAAGCGAGGCCGTGTATTCATGCGGTGCACCAAGACGCACGCTGCCGGCAACCTTCGGCCGCCGAAGGCTGCCGACCGCCTCGTCGTTCAACGACAGCATCCGTCGCGCGTAGTCGATGAGCGCCGTTCCCTCGTCGGTTAGTTTCACGCGATGGGTTCCACGGACAAACAGCGGTGCCTCCAGCAATTCCTCGAGTCGTCGCACCTGCAGGCTGACCGCGGACTGACTTCTCCCGACGGCATAGCCGGCGCGGGTGAAGCTCCCCAGATCCACCGCCTTCACGAACGTCCTCAGCAGGTCGGTCGGGATATTGAGCATGATTGGTTACCCATTTCCATCGTCAATTATTTAATTTAAAGTATTAAATTGATAAATGTCAATACATCGCTAGTATAGGAACTGTCATCCGAAACGCGCACACCGCCTGGCATTGGCCGACATGGATCCAGGCGACGCCATGAGCACACTCGAATGCACCGAAGACCACGAATGGTTGCGCGTAGGCGGCGGCACATTGTCGGTATCACCGACAGTGTGCCGCCCGATGCTCTGGAGCAGCGCGTGGACGTCAACCGGTTGTGCACGATCGCGCTGTGCTGAATTCCGTGGCGAACCTGGCGCATGCGACGGTAGGGCGGAAAATTACTCCGCCGCCATCGCGACTGGAACGCGGTTTGCGAATTGCCATCTAACGAAGGATCGAATCATGGCAGGTCATCAAATTGTAAAGAGTCGCTTGGACAGCAACGATGCAAGCGAAATTGCATCGTTTATTAAAAGCGGATACGCGGACAACCAATTTACCCCGTTGAGCGCCTCCGGCAGTAGCTGCGCCATGGTCGGATCGGCGTGGGGCGGGGTGGCCATCTACGACGTCATCCAGGAAAAGCCATTTTCGCTCTCCTGGGAGGACACGCGGAGCAACTATTTATTCATGCACTGCAAGCAGGCCGGATCGGCTTTCTCAAGCCAGGGGACAAGCGTCCAGTGCGGGGCAAACGATGTCATGCCGATCTCGATATCCGGGAAATCGGCATTGGTGAACAAGCAGGAGAGAGGTGACCGAACGTCGGTCATCATCGATGCGGCAACGCTCACCAGCTTCGTCGAGCAGTGGATCGGACGCCCCGTCGTCACGCCGCTTGCGTTCGATCCTCGGCCGTTGTCGCAAGAAACGGCAGTGCAATGGAATGCAGCGACCGATTGCCTGCAGCAGATGATGTTGATGGATCCTGTCCCGGGTATCGCCGCTCAAGCACTGATCGAGCACATGTTGAAGATGGTGCTGGTGGGGCATGCGAACAACTACAGGGAGATTCTTTCCAGCGATCGTTACGTCAACGAGCAACTCGTGCGCTCAGCGCTCAATATGATCGCGACGGCCCCCTTGCAGTGGCGAACGCTAGGCATGATCGCGCACGAACTGGCATGCGCGACAGACGGGCTGGAAAAAGGGATCAAACGTCTGACCGGACGAAGTGCGATAGAGATCTTCCATGAGGCTCGGCTGGATTGTGTGAATCGTGCACTGTTAAAGGAAGACGGCATGGGCTTTATCGAGACGCTTCATGTTTACGGATTTTCTATCACCGAGCGTTTTATTCTTGATTATATCCGACGTTTTGGGGAGTCACCCGGTGCTACCTATCGGCGAAATCCGAATGTGGAAGATGTGATTTCCCGTGTCTCCGTGGAGCGTAATGCAATGTGCGAGCAGGCGATCAATGAGTATATTAATGCATCGCTGGGTGAGCGTATCAGCTTGAGTGATATTGCGCGCCACCTCGAAATGACCGAGCAAACAACCATTGCGACATTCAAGGAATTATTCTCGCGGACACCAATACAATACGTTATCGAGCGACGGCTGGAGCGGGCGCGGCACTTGCTCTGCCATACTTCGAATAGCATTATCTCGATCGCGCTCGAGTGTGGATTCGGTACGCAAAGCTACCTGACCTCGACGATGAAAAAGTATTATGGCGTCACGCCGCGCAGGATGAGAATCAACCATGAATGAAAGTGAGTATTCCGGAGCCGTGATTTCCGGAGCCTTGATTGGGTGGAATCACGGCGTCGCGGGTGCCGGCGTAGCACACCGGACTCTTGAGCCGCTTCTAAGATGCTGATTTCGAGCACCTGCCACATTCTTCTACGCGGCTTGCGTGCTCGATTTCCCTTCCGGATCTACTTGCGTCGCGCGTCGAAGCTGAGATCACGTTGACAGGACAGCGTCTTCGCATAGTCCGCATCGAACGTCGGTTTCGACACCCAAAAATTCGAGACTTTCATTCTGTCGCCGGGAGCGAGGCGCTCGTAGTAGTCGAGATGATGTTCGCTTGGCGTGGTTACCGCCTGATCATCTTTTGTTTCACCAGCGCGACGAGGACGGATGTCATCCGGGAGCTTGACACGCCATACTTTCCCGCCAGGTCGGCCGAGAAGTAGCGCTTGCCGATCACCATGCTATCCAGTACCTCCTGCAGAAGTTTCTCACGTACTTTGGCCGTCATGGCTTCCAGTCTTCCCGGTCAGTTCATTCGATTTCTGGAGCGCTCGAGCAAATGGGTTGGTAATCTCCTCGAAAAACCGGTGTGACCAGAAGTAGAATTTTCTTGCTGAGGGAGTTCTACAGCATGAAGAAGTCGAGATTCACGGACAGCCAGATCATGGACGCGCTCAAGCGCGTGGAA
>NZ_JBFPFS010000097.1:0-4056 GCF_047978125.1 Burkholderia sp. LFS061
ACTGGAAATCGGCGATGAACCAGTTTGCTATCCTGTTCGGAGACCGATTTATGCAGGCGCGCGGATAACGTGCTGTTCAACCGCCTCGCCCACAAAAATGCGGACAGGTTCCGGCCTGTCGCACCGCCAGATCAGCCGCGCGATCGGTATCAGCGTCGGCGCCATCTCGGCATACGCCGCGCGCGCCAGCGCGGCGGGGCTCGACTGGTCTACTGTCGAACCGCTCGCCAACGACGAGCTCGAGATCAGGCTGGAGTTGCCTGCCGAGACGACAGCCCCGACCCGGCGGGTCGAGCCGGATTACGCGGCGATGCACCGCGACCTGCGCCGCAAGAGCGTGACGCTGCAGCTGCTCTGGGAGGAGTACGTCGAGGCGCATCCCGGCCAGCGCACCTACCGCTATACGCAGTTCTGCCAGCGATACAAGGACTGGGCCGCGGCGCTAAAGCGCTCGATGCGCCAGCAGCACCGCGCTGGCGAGAAGCTGTTCGCCGACTTCGCTGGGCAAACCGTGCCGATCCTCGGCCGCGACGGCGGCGTCGTGCTCAAGGCCCACGTGTTCGTGGCTGTCCTCGGCGCCTCGAACTACACCTATGCATGTGCGACGCGTTCCGAGGCCATGCCCGATTGGATCGGCAGCCTGATCGACGCGTTGGAATTCTACGGCGGCGTTCCCGAACTGCTGGTGCCCGACAACCCCAAGGCATTGATCGCCAAGGCCGACCGGTACGAACCGGTGTTGGGCAACACGACGCAGGACTTCGTGAACCACTACGCGACCGCCATGTTGCCGGCGCGTCCGCGCAAGCCGCAGGACAAGGCGAAGGTCGAGGTCGGCGTGCAGATCGTCGAGCGCTGGATCCTCGCACGGCTGCGCAACCATCGCTTCTACAGCCTGGCCGAACTGAACAAGGCGATCGGCAAGCTGATTGCCGACCTGAACCGGCGTCCGTTCAAAAAGCTCGAGGGCAACCGTCACGAATGGTTCGAGCGGCTCGACCGACCAGCGCTACGCTCGCTGCCGGCCCGCCGCTACGAGATCGCGACCTTCGTGAAGTGCCGCGTCAACATCGACTACCACGTCGAAGTCGACCACCACTATTACAGCGTCCCGCACGGTCTTGTGCGTCAAGAGGTCTACGTGCGCGTGACGCGCCACTGCGTCGAGATCCTGCACCGCGGCAAGCGCGTTGCCGCCCACGCCCGCAGCCGACTCCGGAACAAGCATACGACATTGCCCGAGCACATGCCGGCGGCGCACCGTGCTCACATGGAATGGACGCCAGGCCGGTTGTTGAACTGGGGCGCCTCGGTCGGTCCCTGCGCCGAGGCGATCGTCAAATATCTGTTGACCAACCGGCCCCATCCCGAGATGGGGTACCGCGCCTGTCTCGGACTGCTGTCGCTCTCACGCAAGTACGGCAAGGAACGGCTGGAAGCGGCCTGCCAACGGGCGCTCGTGATCGGCTCGCCGACCCGTCGCTCCGTGCTGTCAATCCTCGAATCCGGCCTGGACCGACAGCCGATGCTCCCGATTCCGCTCACCGAATGGCATTCGCCCGATCACGAGAACGTGCGCGGGCCCGACTATTACCACTGACCCAAGGAGGTCGCGATGTTGATGCAGCAAACCTTAACCCAGCTCAAATCCCTGAAGCTCGACGGCATGGCCCGCGCGTTCGAGGAACAGGCGGCACTGACCGCCAGCACAAGCCTATCGTTCGAAGAGCGCTTCGGCATGGTCGTCGATCGCGAACTCGCCTGGCGCGATACCCGGCGGCTCGAGCGGTTGCTGAAGTCCGCGAAACTCAAGAATCCCCAAGCCTGCATTGAGGACATCGAATACAGGCAGAGCCGCGGTATCGACAAGGGCGTCGTCGCGGCACTCGCTGGTTGCGACTGGATCCGCAACACGCAGAACCTCATCCTGACAGGGCCGACCGGCGCGGGCAAGACGTGGATCGCCTGTGCGTTCGGGCAGCAGGCTTGCCGACAGGGATTCTCCGTGATGTACGTCCGTGTTGCCCGGCTGTTCGAGGAATTGAAGATCGCCCACGGCGATGGCAGCTTCACGCGGCGACTCGCGCAGCTCGCCAAGATGGACGTCCTGCTGCTCGACGACTGGGGGCTGCAAGATCTCGATCAGAGTGCCCGAAACGACTTGCTCGAAGTGCTCGATGATCGTGTCGGAACGCGCTCCACGATTATTACGAGTCAACTACCGCTCGAACACTGGCATGCCTGGCTGCAGGATCCGACGCTCGCTGACGCGATCCTCGACCGGCTCGTCCATCAGGCCCACAAGATGCCGTTGAAAGGCGAATCGATGCGAAAGACCAACGCCAAGCAGTCCTCCGCATCCTGATCGTGATCACCTTCGCTATAATCCATTGACCGCGCAACACCACCTTCCAAACTGATCACGTTCGCCGAAACGCCTGATCACCATCACCGAAATCCGCATCCACAGTCTGGCTCACGAGATCCGCATCTACGAAGACGGTGAACTGCTGGCGGTTCATCCCGTGCTGGAAGGTCGTCGACGAACCTCGCTGTTGCCCGGTCATCGGCGCGCAAATCAGCGTAAGCAGCCGGCACGACACCCGGCGCCATCGCTGACGGTAGCCGTGGCTCGCCGGCCTCTGTCGTTCTATGACCAGGTCGCAAGACGCCTCGCGGATGCCGGGAGGGTCGCATGAGCAGCATGCCCGTCTCGACACTGGAACGCATCCGACGCTATCTCGTCGGCTTGCGCATGCCGCGCGCGCTCGAAACGCTGGACGCAACTCTGAATCGCTTCGAGCAGGGCGACAGTTCGATGCTGGAAGTGCTGGAAACGCTGCTGGGCGAGGAGTTCACGACGCGCGAAACCCGGCGCATCCGGATGGCGCTGCAGACCGCGCGGCTCGGTACGATCAAGACGCTGGCTGGTTACGACTTCAGCTTCCAGCCGAGCCTCGACCGCGATCGCATCATGGCGCTTGCACAGCTTGAGTTCATCGAACGACGGCAGACCGTTCACTTCCTGGGGCCGCCCGGTACGGGCAAATCGCACCTGTCCATTGCGCTGGGCGTGGAAGCCGTGCGTGCCGGCAAGAGCGTCTACTTCGGCTCGCTGGCCGAGATCGTGAACTCGATGGCCAAGGCCGAACGGGAAGGCAACCTGGCGCAGCGCGTGCGTTTCCTCGCTCGTAACAGCCTGTTGATCGTCGACGAGATCGGCTACCTGCCAATCGGTACCAACGGCGGCAATCTGTTCTTCCAACTCGTCAACGCCTGCTACGAGCGCTGTGCGATCATCCTGACGTCCAATCGCAGCTTCGGTGAATGGGGCGACGTGTTCGGTGACAGCGTGGTGGCCGCGGCGCTGCTCGACCGCCTGCTGCACCACGCGATCGTCGTGCAGATCGAAGGCACATCGTATCGCCTGCGAGAACACGCCGATCTGTTGCCCGACCATCTACGCAACCGGCTTTCTTCCCTGAATCCCGCGCCCGCTGAGCCGGTTCGTCGGCGTCCGGGCCGTCCTCGAAGGAACCCATCCGATCACGTCGCCGGCTGATCACCGTCCCAACAGGGTGGGGAATTTTACTTCGACACTTCTGGGGAAATTACGTCCGACGTTGACAAGTTCGCACGACGACTCCCGATTCGAGCGCGCGCCGTGCCCGCTGGATCGGGTGAACCGGCAGTTGAAGGCTGAGCGACCGAATCAGCTTTGGGTGTCGGATTTCAGTGTGCCGCAGCAAGCGGCGTAGGAGATGAGGATATGGCCCCTCGCCATCGGCTTGCAGGGTAATCCCCCCCCGTTTTGCACGGGGTTCAGAAGTAGAAACTAAGCGGCCATGGCCAACCGCTGCTTTGGCGCAAATCCGCCCAAGGCCATGTTCGGGCGGTCCTGATTGTAAGTCCACATCCAATCGGTCGCGAAACGCTGCACGTGGTCTAAGTCTTCCCAGTGGTACTGCGACAGCCATTCGTACCGCACGGTCCGGTTGAATCGTTCGACATACGCATTCTGCTGCGGCTTGCCCGGTTGGATGTAGTCGAGCCTGA
>NZ_JBFPFS010000098.1:0-3236 GCF_047978125.1 Burkholderia sp. LFS061
TCCGGGCGTGATTCCGATTCGATAGTGTTCACGTGTCCGCTTATTCGTTAGGTGGACACGATACTCCCAAGCGTCTCGGTCAAACTCAAGATGGGTTCGCTAGCCGCTTACTGCTAACGTGACGGTATTGTCCAAAATGGATTTTAGGTGTGGGAGCCAGTGACTTCGGTGTATCTCCCGTTGTCCGGTTTGCAATGTCTGGATTTCCCGATAGGCGTTATCTGCTATAACTTCGAATGACGTCGGGAACGAGGTCAGGCTCCGTGGCTTGCACACGGCGCAAGGGGTATCAAGGCTGCCGATTGTCTACACGAGTCTCACGAATACATCCGGAGTAACGTCATCGAAGATGCTGAGCGCGCCGTCCGTGGGTGAGTGGAGTCGAAAATTTGCACCGAAAAGTAAGTATTCAAGCTGTCTGCAGACGGCAAGGGCCCCCTTTAGGGCCGAGTGGCGGCTGCGAATGCAGTTGTGGAATTCTCTGCCACATTCACAAACTAGCAAGCTCCGGCGACGCCACGAAATTGGTCTGCCGCACGCACATCGATCGACAAGGCAGATTTCATGTTTCGTGCAACAACACATCATGGTTAGAGACCATGAGGCCAATGCGCGGCGATAGTCGTGTAGACAGAACGGGCATATCTGGGGGCACGTCTGGCGCAGATGCTTGGGCCGCAAAAACGTCTGGTCGAGATAATCAGCGGTTGTTATTCCATCCTCAAACTGGCGTCGTACGAGCGCCCGCGCGATGAGCTTGGGAGTACCACCAAACATAAAAGCCAGTGCTTGTGTGGATTTGTACGGCAAGTAGCAGTGGCCCGGGGACGCTAGCGCCGAAGCGAGCAGATGAAAGGACAGTGCGTTCGCATCGCACATCCGCAGTGCGTAGCCAACGCCGTCCTCGTCAGGAAATATGTCATCCGAAAATGGATATGGATGCGTGTTGTTGTACGGGAAGTTCACTGGAACGGATTCTCTCGAGGCGACGCCGGTCCAAAAATTCGAAGAAATGCAGCGGCCAAATGCCCTTTGTTGACCGCAGCTGCGCCCTCATCAATTGCGATCATCACCGATTCTAGGACGAGCCCCTTGACGGCTCTGAATACACCCTGACTGGCCATATATAGCTCTCGCGAGTAATCGTTGCGAAGAGGCGCTAGATCGACGCTGTCACAGTTATCTGCATATGCCTTCAGCACGCCCTTCCATTCGGCGTCGTGCTTGAAGGGCATGAGGCGGAATGTTCCAGAAATCCGGGTACTTATCTGCGGATCGGCCGTTGCCAGCGCGGAGAGGTCCTCGGTGCCGGTCAAAAGGGCGGGTTTTTCGGTCAACGTCATATAACGTTTGAGCCAGTCGTTGATTGCTCGTCTTACGCCTTCTTTGCCACAGAGGAATACGTGCTGGTATTCGTCGAGTGCGGTGAGTTGTATTTTCCTTCGAGCGACAGCCTCGACGAGAACGTTGTTGACGGTTGCATTTGTGCTCACGGACACCTTTATTGGGATAGGGTATTTGAAGCACTTGAGCAGTTCGGACTGGACATGGGCGACAGTCGGTGCTTCTTTCAAAGCGGCGACCAGCACGGACTGGGTGTTCAGAAACGGCCAGCCGCAAGCGTTTCTCATCAGAAGATCGATCAGCAATGACTTCCCGCATCCACTGGGTGCGATCAGGCACATGCCGATCGGCGATCCCAGATCGTTGCCGAGTTGAATGACCCGTCCGATGCCGTCGAGTGCTTGAACAAAGCTCGAATGATTGACGACGATCTGATGGAGTGCCCTTCGCGCATTCAATGCTTTTTCACTGTACGTCATAGCTAAGCAGTTCAGGCGTCTTCGAGCCGGAAGGTGTCGAATGTTGGAATTGAGCGATTCGAATAGCTCAAGTCTTCGTCCGCCATTAGCCTGTCCGGTTGGTCATGTGGTACCGCGCTAGATCGCGGGTCGAGCACATCGACCGAGTTCTTGTTTCGCGAGCCGACGAAGTCACGGTTCATCTTGAGTCTTCTGCCAGAGCGAACCGCGTGGGCCCATTGCTCCTGGAGCTGAAGCTTGGCATGCCGTAATACTGCCTCGGCATTGGCCAGCCTCAGGCGCTCTCTGGCAGCGGCTCGTATTAAACGGTGCTGGGTTAGCGTAAGTCCAAGAGCGTATTCACGATCTTTAGCAGGTACCTTAATCCACGTGCTGTCGCGCGGATCTTGAACGAAGATGTGGCCGAGATCGTAGGGTTCTATCTTGCATGTGGCCTTGAACTTCGTTCCAATTGCTTGCCGCAACCGGCGAAGATCTTCACCACCGTACTGGAGCCATTCGAAGACGATTCCAGAATGATCCACGGTGGATATTTTCGTCAGCCCCGCAAGTATCTCCAAACTCGAAAATTGATCTACGAATGCGGGAGCGGGGCAACGGGCAAGGCCCTCCAGAAAGAGGTCGATTGGCCGCTCGACCTTCCGATCATTTACCGAAAATGGGTGTACGTCTACCACCCACTTCAGAACGCATGTGCAGAGATCGTTGAACGTGACGCATGCCGACTTCCTTGGGTCAATGGGGTCGGGATGTCGCCCGGGGCGCTGCGGGCGCCCTGGTACGGGCAGTTGGCGACAGGTCTCTAGAATATGGCGTTCAACTACGGCCTTGAACCACGGCTGCCGAACTGGACAATATTCGATGTCCATACAGAGTTCAATTCCCATCTGCTTGAACTGGTCCGAGTGGCAGGCGCGCGCGTTGTCGACAACTAGCGTTTCCCACAGCCCATGTGCGTGCCATGGGTTGGTGAGCCCGGCGGCTGCGACCAGAGGTTCTTTCGGCTGAATGGCAACCTTTATGGCCCGCAGGATACGAGCGAGGGACTCGCCTTCGAACGAAATGTAGAAGCCGGTGATGTAGCCACTATAGGCGCACACGAGAAGTGTGATGGTGGGACGTCCGAGAGGAATGCCAAGGTCGTCGTCTATCACCCATAGGTCGAGCAACGTGTGATCGAGCTCAACGCGCTCAAGTGGGCGTGTCGCGTACTTGCCGTGTGTTGAGAAGCGCCATTTCGCGCGCGCATGCACCGGGCCAAGACGAGCGCGGTCGCGATCGTATGGGGTTACCTCGTACGCGATCCTGAACCGCACCGGATTTTGTGGAGGCTCGTATTCTTGAGAGAATCGAGTCATGAACAAGAAGGCAAGCAAATTTTCCCCGGAAGTGCGGGAGCGCGCGGTGCGTCTG
>NZ_JBFPFS010000099.1:0-2932 GCF_047978125.1 Burkholderia sp. LFS061
CTGATGCACCGGTACAACTGGATACGGCCGCATCAGTTCAACGACGGACTGGCGCCGGCCGTTGCGGAAGAAAAACTTAACGCAGTGTCCGGGATTAGTTGACCACTACATTATCTCGTTTTCGCATTGCATTCAGCCGGCGTAGCGCCCATCATTCGTCGTCGCGATCAGGTAGCGGCGTCTGGTTTTGCGTATCAGCCTTCTGTGATGTCTTGTAGACATTTCGGAAGGCGACACCATAGTCCGCGTTGTGCATTTCGTTGACCTGTACCGGCACGGTCAAAGATGGCGAAATGCAGCCAGCCAGAACTGCAGCAATGATGCAGGCCGCCGCAAGGGCGGCTAGCCGATTGCGACGGTGCCGCCTGCGTTGCGGTAGGCCGTCATGAGAAGTGCATGGCGCTGCGGATCGTTGCCGAAATCCTTCGGTGAGAGGTGCGGCCAAACGTTGGCGCACGCGGCAATTGCGGTGCCGATGTGACCGGACTGGATCAATGGGAGGGCGTGGCGCTCGCGCATCTGCTCGACCGCGATGCGATCCTGAGAGAGCGGGCTGAAATCGTCCAGGCCGAGCCGCTCGGCGTAGCGCCAATAGTCGAGCTCGGCGAGTTGGTAGCGCCCGGCCTCGGAAACGGTCACGCCGTCCAGCGGCGGAAACGTTTCATATGTGCGGAACGTGAGCAGCCGCTGCGCGACATACACGTGCTCGTGCTCGATCGGGCCGTGCGAGCCCTCCAGCACGTTGTAGCCGTCGTCGCTGTGGTCGAGCACCCACATCGAGTGCGTGCTTGCGGCGAGCATGTCGAGAAAGGCGACGACGTTGTGTCCGCCGGCTTCCAGTGCAGAGATTCGTGCCATCGTTTTGAGGGAGTGCGTATTCGATGGCACTACTTTAGGTGACCGGCGATTGTCGCCATAGGCAACAGACGTCAGTCACTAAGCATGAACCCCGCCGAGGCGGGGTTCATGGAGTGGGTTTCTTCGCGACTAGAACAGTGAGACCTGGCAGGTTGACGGCGGGTCTTCCTGTTTCAGGATGCGCCAGATTTGCCGATCGGACAATTTGTTGCGCTGGACCAGTTTGACCACCGCGTACAGCGAGCTGTGTTCGCGCGTCAGAGTGTCAAAGTCAGCGCGAATGCGGCGATCACGAGCGAGACGGACCGCCTTCGCGCACATCGGGATATACAGCGGCTCGCCACCAAAGTGCTCGGTCAGGCGATCGGCCGCCTCGACGCCCACCACCTCGGACAGAAGTTGATAGCGGACTTCGCCTTGGCGCGACAGGCGCTTGGCGACCGGAAACGTCGTGCCGCCCAGCTTCTCGATCAGCATGACGGTTTTCGGCATACCGATCAGGCGGACCAGCAACCGAACGAAATCGGGGAGTTCATCTTCTACGTCGGTGAAGTTCACGCTTTCCTCCGGTTTGCATCAATTCGAAGCTCGGCAATCAGCTTGCCGAGCATTTCGCTGTCGCAGAATTCAATCGCGTCGACCTTGCAGATTCGCTTGACCATCGCATGCACATAATCCCAAGGGCGACCTGCGTCAGTGAGTAACGCTTCGATTTTGCCGAGCTGCGCTTCGCGGGTAAGTGTGTAGCGCGGTCGGCGTCCATGTGAATGGACCAGCTTGAATCCGCAACGTTCAAGATGACGCATGACCTTGGCTGCACCGGCCGCGTCCAGGTCTTTGGCAGAGGACACGCCTGCGACAGAGCGCAGCATCGTGCGATAGCTGTCGTCATCCATGCCCAGTTGCTGCTTGGCGATATGGATTTTTGCGAGAATTAATTTAGAAATCATGAGACAAATCTTGCTGCCAAAGCAGTCCCCTCGTCCGTAGACTCGAACGTCAGTCGGTTGAGGCTCAATATATCCATTCGATGGGATGCCATGAAAAGTAAAGGCAGTGAAGCGTTGAGAATGCTCGCACCAGAAGAACCCCCGCTCACGTTGGAAGACATCAGCGAGCGCCTCCACCGGCTAGAGGATATGGCGGCGACCGAGCGAGAATTGGGGAATGCGTCTCGCATCGTACTGTATGCAACCATCGCAAAGCTTCACCGAGCAGGTGCTATGAACGTCTCGGATTTGATCGAAGACATACAAGCGACATTCCCAGTCCTCGTTGATCGAAAGAGCGTCCAGTTGGGCCTGCAGGCAGCGATAGCTGAGATCAAGAGTGCGGTTGCGTGGCACGGAGTATTTTCCTCGACGTCAACCCAGGATACGAATAACGTAGACCAGTAGTACTGACGTGCCGTGCGGTGCTACTGTCGTACAGATTCAGATATTTCGCGACAACACCATGCTGAATTTGAGAAATTTCTTGCATTCAGAGCATTGCGCTCGTCCGTTAAACTCGCCACGCACAATTGAAGTTGTGCATGACTTATCTATGCAAGGAATTCTATGCGAAATGAAGAAAGGAGTGTTCTAAAGCGATTATTCGCGGAGGAGCCGCCGTTGACGATGGAAGAAATCAACGAGCGGCTGCTCACGGTGGAGGATATTGCGGCGGTCGAGCGGGACCTGGGAGAGGCATCACGTATCGTGCTGCTGGCGATCATTGCGCATCTACAGGCCGCCGGCGTCATGAACAGCACCGCACTGGTGGCCAACTTAGAGGCAACGCTCACGCAGCTTGACGATCAACAAAACACCCGCGTTGGGTTGCAGGTCATGATCGGGGCAATCAGAAATTCCCTGATTTGGCACGATGCGTCTGCTCAGGCACCGAGCCGTCGAAATCAGTAGAGGAATCGCTGCGGCCACCACAGGTAACATGCCATCGCTGTTGCGGCGACGAAGCCCACAACAGCCACGACGTCGCAGAGGAAATTGGCGCGGGCATACGCTCGCTGCTCTTCGATCGCCGAGATTGGCACCTTAACGCGATCGAGCGACCCGCTCAAAGAAGTCGCCAC
>NZ_JBFPFS010000100.1:0-2822 GCF_047978125.1 Burkholderia sp. LFS061
AGCGTGATTGCTGCGAACAGCAAAATGGACGCGAATATTCTGATGGCGGCGCAGAAGGTGCTGGCGCTGTCTGGGGCACTGCTTGCGCCGGGTGGTGAGATTTCGTTGACCTCGACGATTCTGGACACCGGGCTGCTGGTGCCGGTCGCGGACAAGGTCAATCTCTCCGGTGTTGAGGTTTGGGCGAAACTTCCCCTGAAGACGGAGAAGGTGGCAAATGGCCTTGCAGTATATTTGGGGAAAGATGGATTCCTATATGCCGAAGACGGCAGGGTGATCGACCCTGCTTCTCACTTGTACGATTTGAGCGGAAATGATGTGGGGTCTTTTAAGGATGCGGGCGAGGCAGAAAGTCTGGAGTCAGCAAATATTGGCAAAACTAAATTTTTGGCACTGTATGATAATGTCAGAATTGGGGGGAAATCCACTAGCGCTACCGGTCTGGCTGTTAAGAGGGGTGAGGAGTGGAGGCAAGTATTTGTCGTCATAAAGGGCGGCATAAAAATTAATAATTGGGCTCAGGCTGCTACTGAGCTGGTTGATGCAGATGGCAAGTCGCTAGGTGCTGGGGATGTTGTTGCAGCATGGGATTTCAAGAAAAATGATATTGATCACGATGCGCAGGTCGAGTTTACTGGATTAATTTCGGGTGGAAATTTTGATGTTCCGCCTGGTCTGGTTTTCGTGGGAAGTGGGAAATTTTTCGTGGGGAATGAGAAGGGATTTAAGGATCCCAAGTATGGAGAGGTTACTGATGGCAATATTATCCAAGGCGTACGCCGATTTGGAGTGGCGGGGGATTTTGGGTTTTCCTTGAGGGTCGATGGTGGTAAATTTTTTATTGTGGTTGATGCTGATGCTGATCCTAATGCAAAAGGGGTCGAGGTGGGTCAGGTTTTTTTTGATAAAATCAAAAAATATGGTGTTTTGAGTACGTCGCTTTTTATCGGTGAAGGTACTCGTGTGCGGGTTTTTAAGGTGGGGGGGAGGCTTTATTTTAAAAATAGCGAGTCTGGATTGGCGGAGGTCCGTGGGGCGCGCGAGGCGGGAAAATTGCGCACGTCAAATGGGGTGGAACTGGATGTTATCAGGCGTGAAGGGGGTGACCTTGCCATTAATCGTACGACTAGGGTGATTAATGACGTGCTCACTGGTGGAAATGAGTCCGTTAAAGGGCTTCGTGATAATGACGGCAATCCGCTTTATCAGAAGGTGGTGGATGGTGGTATTCATTTGTCTGATGCGAATGGGCGTGTGCTTGCTGATGGGGCTGGGGTCGAAATAGTCGATCTGAAGAATGATGGCACAACAATAGAGCGTTCCGAGAAGGGCTCGATCGTCAATGGGAAGGTTTCCCTCGCCGACGAGGAGGGGGCGCTTGCTCGCTTGGCTACGTCGGGGTTTATTCCGAAGACGACGGGGAATCAGATGTACGTGACGAGCCAGGGCCGTGAGGTTGAGCGTGACGGGGTGGGCCGACTGTCGCGCAAGGACGGTCAGCCGCTGGCCGCTGGTGAGACGTTCGTGGCGATAGTGCAAAGGGGTGGAAAACCGTACCGGATAGTGGTTGATGTGCACGGTATGCCGCAGATGTTTGGGCCGGGTGGTGACCCTGAGCTGGTGAAGGAGGTCGATGTGTCCGGCATTCGCAGGGCGGTCGATGCGTGGAACGCAGACTCGAATCACCACAAGCGCAATGCTGCCACGGAGATCAGGGAGGCGCAGGCGCAGGCGGGCGGCGTGTACCACATTACGGATCTGGCGGGCAACGAGAAGTCTGTGGACGCGAACCTGAATCCGACGCGCGATGAGTCGAAGAAGGCTGTGAACGAGAGGCTGACGAAGGAGATTGAGAATGCTCAGAAGGCGGGTAAGTGGACGCTTGCAGAAGCGCTGAAGAACGTGCGCGAAGGCTGGACGGGTCATCCTGTGACCGACGTGGCGATGGTTGAGAAGGTCAAGCAGCAACTGGAGGACCTCCTGTCGGATAAGTTCAACGGTCATGATGTAAAGCTTCAGCTGAATCGTCTTGTGGGCCTGGTGAATGGTGCGGGCGAGTTGGCGGATGCGGTGAATGGCAAGAACGACGCGCTGGCCGCGCGTCTGGCGCGTCTAAACCAAAAGCAGCTTGGTGTTAAACCGTCCGAGGAGCTCCTCAATCTTGCGAAGATGTCGGCTAAAGAGCGCGCGGAGGCGTTGAAGCTGCTGGAACTGTCGGGTGTCGATCAAGATGGTGTGCTGAAGGCGCTGGAGCATCTTGAGACGGCGTTGCCGGAGCAGGCGAAGGTGCAGGCGGTCATCGACAAGGAGGGGCGTTCGAGTGATGCGTCAGTTAATAAGCAGGACGATGCAGCGAAGCAGGTGATTGTTGCGTGGATGAATGGTCGCGACTACGCGACTGCAGGCGAGGCTACTGAGGACTTGGCGAAGCGGCGTGCGCAGTACCAGGTCGTGGCTGGGATTGCGAAGACGACGGGTGCTGAAGTGCGCGCGCTGGATGAGGGCGTGTTCGTGGCGGTGGACAAGGACGGCGATGTGCTGGGCAAGGGCGGCAAGCCGTTGGGTCTCAAGGTGATTGAGGTTCCGGATCCGAAGAATCCCGGTGCGACGAAGCTGATCGTGACCAAGGGCGACAAGGCTCAGAAGCCGGACGACCATGGTGGGTTCTTCAATGAGGACCCGAATAGCCCGAATCAGATTGCGCTTAATCTGTCGAAGAAGGCTGTGAACGAGAGGCTGACGAAGGAGATTGAGAATGCTCAGAAGGCGGGTAAGTGGACGCTTGCAGAAGCGCTGAAGAACGTGCGCGAAGGCTGGACGGG
>NZ_JBFPFS010000101.1:0-2800 GCF_047978125.1 Burkholderia sp. LFS061
CGTGCGTCGTCAGCGCGGTTTCACGCTGATCGAGATCATGGTGGTGGTCGCGATCCTCGGGATCCTGGCGGCGCTGATCGTGCCGAAGATCATGAGCCGCCCGGACGAGGCGCGCCGCATCGCCGCGAAGCAGGACATCGGTACGATCATGCAGGCCCTCAAGCTGTACCGTCTCGATAACGGCCGCTATCCGAGCCAGGAACAGGGCCTGAACGCGCTGATCCAGAAGCCGTCCACCGATCCGATCCCGAACAACTGGAAGGACGGCAGCTACCTCGAGCGCCTGCCGAACGATCCGTGGGGTAACGGGTACAAGTACCTGAACCCGGGCGTGCACGGCGAGATCGACGTGTTCAGCTACGGCGCCGATGGAAAAGATAGCGGTGTTGACAGCACTCACAATGTCGGATCGTGGCAGTAGCCTCAATCAATCCTTGCGCTAGCGCTAATGTGATATCACCGACTCATTTGAATGCGAGTGTTTTCGGCGAAACTCCAATTATTAAACCGCGATATGCGGTCCCGATACAGACAATGAATTGGAAGGCACGCGGCTTCACGCTGCTCGAAATGCTGGTCGTGCTCGTGATCGCGGGGTTGCTCGTGTCGCTCGCGTCGCTGTCGCTGACGCGCAATCCGCGCACCGACCTGCGCGAGGAAGCGCAGCGCATCGCGCTGCTGTTCGAGACTGCCGGCGATGAAGCACAGGTGCGCGCGCGCCCGATCGCGTGGCAACCGACCGCGCACGGCTTCCGTTTCGACGTGAGCTCGCCCGACGGCTGGCGCACGCTGCGCGACGACCTGCTGCGCCCGCGCGACTGGGATGGCGGCGTCACGGGCGCCGACATCGACTACCCGGGCTCCGACACGCGCGCGAACCGCGTCGTGTTCGGCACCGAGAGCGTCGACACGCCGGTGCGCGTGACGCTGCATTCGGCCGTCGGCAGCGCGACGATCGTCGGCACCGGCAACGGCCGCTACGAGGTGCAATGACGATGCGTCGTCGCCTGCCCTTCCCCGTTTCTTCGTCGCGCGGCTTCACGATGATCGAGGTGCTGGTCGCGCTCGCGATCATCGCGGTCGCGCTCGCCGCGTCGATCCGCGCGGTCGGCACGATGGCGAACAATGCATCCGATCTCCACCACCGGCTGCTGGCCGGCTGGAGCGCCGACAACGCGCTTGCGCAGTTGCGGCTCACGCACGCGTGGCCGCAGATCGGCGACCAGAGTTTCGACTGTTCGCAAGGCAACGTGCAGCTCGTCTGCACGCAGAGCGTGAGCGCCACGCCGAACCCCGTGTTCCGGCGCGTCCGGGTTTCGGTGAGCATGCCCGGGCGCTCCGGCGTGCTCGCGCAGATGGTGACGGTGGTCGCGAATGAAACCAGCCGTCCGCTCTGACGCGCCGATGCGGCGCCGGCCCGCGCGTTTCGTCGGCTCGGGCCGCGTGCGCGGCTTCACGCTGATCGAACTGATGATCGCGATCGCGATCCTCGCGGTGGTCGCCATCCTCGCGTGGCGCGGGCTCGACCAGATCATGCGCGGCCGCGACAAGGTTGCGTCCGCGATGGAAGACGAGCGCGTCTTCGCACAGATGTTCGACCAGATGCGCATCGACGCGCGGCTTGCCGCGACCGACGACGAGGCCGGCCAGCCGGCGATCGGCGTCGCCGGCAATACGCTGCAGATCGTTCGCGAATTCGACGTGCCGGGCGCGGCGCCGCGGCTGCAGGTGGTCCGCTACCGGATCGCCGGCGGGCGCGTCGTGCGCTATGCATCGGCGCCGATCGACGACGCGAACCGGCTGCAAGGCGTGCTGAAGGACAGCAGCGTCGAAGGCTGGAGCTGGGTCGCGCTGATGGGCGGCGTCGGCGCGATCGACGCGAAGCTGTACGTGCCGCGCGTGGGCTGGACCACCAACCTGCAGACGGCCGACGACGCGCTCGCGCAGAACAACGATGCGCTCAAGGTGCCGCAGATCGGCAACGCGCCGCCGCCGCGCGCGGTGACGGGGCTGCAGGTCAGCATCGGTGCGACGTCGCTGCGCGTGCCGGTCACGCGCGTGTTCCTCGTCGGGGAATGACGATGCGCGCGCGCTCTCACCGTCCGCTCACCATCAACCGCGTTGCCGCGCGCGCGCATGCACGCGGCCGCCAGCGCGGCGCCGCGATCATCACCGCGCTGCTCGTCGTCGCGCTGTCGGCGATCCTCGTCTCGGGGATGCTGTGGCGCCAGCAGGTGCAGATCCGCCGCATCGAGAACCAGCGCGTGATCGCGCAGGCGCAGTGGGTCGCACGCGGCGCGCTTGACTGGACGCGGATGATCCTGCGCTCCGAAGGCGATACGGCGCCCGGCATCACGTATCTCGGCGGAATCTGGGGCGTGCCGATCGCGAAAACGAAGTTGTCGGACTTCCTCGGCCGGATCGGCGCGCCCAACGACAACGGCGGCGAAGACACCTATATCTCCGGCTCGATCGAGGACGCGCAGGCGAAGTTCAACCTGCGCAACCTCGTGTCGTCGCCGGCGCCCGGCGTGCTGCAGTTGAACGTCACGCAGATGCAGGCGTTCCAGCGCCTGCTGACGACGCTCGGCTACGACGGCGCGTTCGCGAAACGGATCGCGTTGCAGGTGCGCGCGGGACTGCTGCATTCGGCGACACGCTTCCAGATGCCGACGCTGCCCGGCGGCGCCGGCACGGCGCCGGCCACTGCGCCGGTAACCAGCGACCAGCAGACCGGCGGCTTCACCGACGATCCCGGCATGTCCGGCGGCGACCGCGGGCCCGCGCCGCTGATGATGAC
>NZ_JBFPFS010000102.1:0-2666 GCF_047978125.1 Burkholderia sp. LFS061
GCAGCAAGACGGCCGCCGCGCCGGTCGTTCCGTGCCCGGCCGTCCCGACGTCCGGCGGCGACGCCGGCGCGACGGGCAAGTCCGGCGGCGCATGAGCCGGCAGCGCTGACGGACGTCCGAAGAACCGTTCGCCTGCGGCTTCGTCCGACGCGGCGCGGCTGCCGGCAGCCGATCGCACAGCGCGCCTTCATCGGCCGAACGGCGACTTTGCATTGTTTGTCAAAGTCGACCGGAACCGGCACCATGCAACGCGGTCGGCTTGCATTTTCCGGCCCGATTGACGATCCTACGCACTTTCAGGCTCGCGCCGCTCGTCGTGCGCGCGAGCCGGCGGCACCGGGCCGCATTCGGCCCGACTGCCGTGCCTCCCCGCGCCCGGACGCGATCGGCGTGCACCGCAGCGGGGCAGCCGTACCGCGCATCGTCCGGCAACCGGCCCCGTCTCACCCGTTCTCCCCGGCGCCGTGCCGCATTCCCGGCCGGCATCCCGAACCCGCCCGTCCAGGGCTTTCGCTATTCCGTTTATGTTTCGTTCCCTGACGACCCTGATCAAGAAGTGGCGCGCGTCGCGCAATGCCGGCCACCAGCTCGATGCGCTGCTCGCGCACGCCGACGCCGATGCGTCATACGCCGAGCGCAGCGAATGGCTGATCGAGCTCGCGCACTGGCTGCGCCGCAACGGCACGATGCAGGACGCGCCGGCCGAGCGCGACGCCGACGCACGCGCGTATCCGGCCCATGCGCGGTTGCGCTACCTGTTCCACGTGCTCGATCGCAACCCCGCATGGAAATCGCATGCCGCACGCATCCTGCGCGGCATCCTGCGCGAGTGCGACGGCATCTCGCTGCTGTGCGACGCCGGCATGCCCGTGCACTCGGGCTTCTTCGGCGCGCTGTTCGAGCGGATCGACTCGTCGCTGATCCCGCCCGCGCCGAACCGCCGCGAACTGTCGGCGCTGTTCACGCTGATGTTCCCGGCACCCGGGGACGCGCAATGGATCGACGCGCTGCCCGACGACCTGCTCGCGCGCCTCGCCGAGCTGTTCTCGTTCGACGTCACCGACGAAGAGCGCCACGAGCCCGGCTCGTTCTCGCGCGATCTGCTGGCCGCGCTGCACAACCTGACCTGCCAGATCAGCTCGACCGGCCTGTCGCAGACGGTGCGCAGCCGGCTGTCCGACGACGACGCGCGCCAGCCGCTCGAAACGCAGCCGTTCTATCGCCTCACGCGCGCGATGCTCGCGGTCGAGACCGCGCACGCGGCCGTCGAGGACGGCGGCGACCCGAGCAAGCTGCTGCACGAGGTGAACTACCTGCGCGTGCTGCTCGACGAATGCCGGATCGCGGTCGACAACGTGTTCTCGCACCTGTACCGCAACGGCGTGTCGGTCGACATCGTGTTCCAGGTCGAACGGATGCGCATGCGCATCCTGCGCGCCGAAACGCTGCTGAACGCGTGGATGGCACGCGACGACCTGCACGGGATGGCACGCCTGACGGCCGAGCTGGTCGACGCGAACCAGAACAGCCAGAGCGTCACGCACCTCGTGCGCAGCAACTTCTCGCTGTTCGCGCGCAAGCTCGTCGAGACCAACGCGGACACCGGCGAGCACTACATCTCGCGCGGCCGCGCCGAGTACCTGAAGATGCTGCGGATGGCCGCCGGCGGCGGCCTCGTCACGGTCGTGACCGTGTGCGTGAAGTTCGCGATCACGGGCGCGCACCTGCAGTCGATGCTCGAAGGGCTGCTCGCGGGCATCAACTACGCGGCCAGCTTCATGCTGATGCACTTCCTGCACTTCACGCTCGCGACCAAACAGCCCGCGATGACCGCGCCAACGCTCGCGCGCGAACTCGACGACACCGGCCACGACGAAGGCGTGAAGGCGTTCGTGTCGTCGGTGATCGCGCTGATCCGCACGCAGGCGGCCGCGATTTCCGGCAACGTGCTCGTCGTGCTGCCCGTGTGCCTGCTCGTGCAGCTGTTCGCGGGCAACGTGCTGCACGCGAACCTGATCTCGCCGGAGAAGGCGCACGCGACGCTGCACTCGTTCTCGCTGCTCGGCCCGACGCCGCTCTACGCGGCGCTGACGGGCGTGCTGCTGTGGGCGTCGAGCCTGCTCGCGGGCTGGGCCGACAACTGGTTCGTGCTGCACCGGGTCGGCGACGCGCTCACCTACAACCGCCGGCTGCGCCTGACGCTCGGCGCGGCCGGCGCCGCGAAGCTCGCGCACTTCTGCCGGTCGAACGTCGCGGGCGTGGTCGCGAACGTCGGCCTCGGCCTGATGCTCGGCCTCGTTCCGGCGATCGTCACCGTGTTCATGTTCCCGTTCGAGGTGCGGCACGTGACGCTGTCGGCCGGCTCGATCGGGATCGCGCTCGGCGTGCTGGGCAAGGGTGCGCTCGGGACGCCCGAGCTGTGGTGGGCCGGCGCCGGCGTGCTCAGCATGGCGATCCTCAACGTGCTCGTGAGCTTCGCACTCGCGTTCACGATGGCCGTGCGCTCGCGCAGCCTGCGCCCGACCAAGGTGCGCGCGCTCGTCGCCGCGATCGTCCGCACGGTGCTGTCGAATCCGCTCGCGCTGTTCTGGCCGGCCGGCGGCCAGGCCGCGCGCACCGGCCAGCCTGGCGCGCACTGAGCCTGCGGCGGCGCGGCGGTGCCCGGC
>NZ_JBFPFS010000103.1:0-2600 GCF_047978125.1 Burkholderia sp. LFS061
GCCCGGCAGGATCGCGCACGCGAGCCCGATCAGCCCGCCGACCACACCGCCCGCGCCGATCGCACCGGTCGCACGCGGCGGCGCGGACAGCGCGATGTGGAGCGCGGCGACGCTCGAACGCGGCCGCCAGGTCGCACTCGCCGGCGATTGCGCGGTATGCCACACCGCGCCCGGCGGCGCGACCAACGCGGGCGGGCTCGCGCTCGATACGCCGTTCGGCACGATCTACACGACGAACCTCACGCCCGATCCGGAAACCGGCATCGGCACGTGGTCGTATCCGGCCTTCGCGCGCGCGATGCGCGAAGGCGTCTCGCGCGACGGCACGCACCTGTACCCGGCGTTTCCGTACACGGCGTTCGCGAAGCTGAGCGAGCCGGACCTGCTCGCGCTCTATGCGTACCTGATGTCGCAGCCGCCGGTGAAGCACGTGCCGCCGAAGACGAAGTTGCCGTTCCCGCTCGACCGGCGGCGGCTCGTCGCCGGCTGGAACTGGCTGTTTCACGACGCGCGGCCGTTCGCGCCGGACCCGGCACGCTCCGCGATGTGGAATCGCGGCAAGTATCTGGTCGATGGCGCCGGGCACTGCGGCGCGTGCCACACGCCGCGCAATGCGCTGGGCGCGGAGAAGGGCGGCTTCGCGTATCTGTCGGGCGGCGAAGCGGAAGGATGGGTCGCGCCGCCGCTCGTCGCGTCGCCGGCCGCCCCGGTGCCGTGGACCGAAGGCGCACTGTTCGACTATCTGCGCACGGGTTTCTCCGCGCAGCACGGCGTCGCGGCCGGGCCGATGGCGCCCGTCGTCGCGGGGCTTGCGTCGCTGCCCGAGCCGGACGTACGGGCGATCGCGCACTACCTTGCGTCGCTGTCGCCACCCGTCGACGCCGCGGTGGCCGCAGACGCGGCCATCCGTCAGGCACGCGGCGCGGAAACCGTCGCGACGCTCGGCCTCGAGAACGGCCGCCGCGCGTTCGACGCGGCGTGCGCGGTCTGTCACGCGGAGTCTGGCGGCGTCGGGAATTTCGGCGTGCGTCCGCTGATGGGGCTCAACACGAGCGTCAGCCAGGCGACGCCGGACAACCTGCTGCGCGTGCTGCGCCACGGGATCGACCAGCCGGCCACCGACCAGCTCGGTTATATGCCGGGCTTCGGCGACGCGTTCGACGACCGGCAGATGGCCGAGCTCGCCGCGTACATTCGCGCGCGCTATGCGCCGGGGCAGCCGGCGTGGCGGAACCTGGCGGACGCATCGGCGAGGATCAGGCAGGAGGGCGTGCATTGACTGGCGCACGGGCGTGAGCGCCCGAAACGACGCACCGGCAGGGCAAAACTACTCACGGGATGAAAACGGGCGCGGCGCCGGGCTGTAAATCTTGCCTGCACTTGCGATCGTTTAACCATTCGAAACAATGTGTTCACCGAAAGGGGCATGATCTCCGGCGATCGGGCAGGCATACTGTCGCCTATGTTGCTCAATACACGTCGAACGGCGTGCGCTTGCCCCCCATGTTCATTCCAGTTTCTGTTCGAACCCTGCGATGGTTGACCGTCACGGCTGCTGCATGCTTGCTCGCCGCGTGTTCGACCGCTTCCGACGTGACCGCGACGTCGAACCCGAACGTGTTCACCGTGACGACGCGCACGGTCGGCGTGTCGACGACGTGGGCCGACGCCCATGAGAAGGCTGTCAACGAAGCCACCAACTACTGCACGCAACGCGGGATGCGCGCGAGCCTGAAGCAGGAATCGCTGACCGGCGGCAGCCGCGTCGACGCGCGCTCCGAACTCGCGTTCGAGTGCCATCCGACCTTCGAGACGGCATCGAACCCGCGCGGTTGAACGACACGCGGCATGGCCGCGCGACCGCCGCCTGAAGCGGCACCTGCGTTTTCCTTCCCCGCATGCAATCCGACCCGCGATACGCGCAAGCGCATCGCGGGTCGGCGCACGTCCGGCGCTTGTCGCGTCGGCTACGCCGGCTGCGCCTCGTACAGCTTCACGCACGCGGAGAAGTCGAGCGCGCCGAGCCCCTGCTGGCTCATCGACTGATAAAGCTGCTGCGCGAGTGCGCCCATCCACACCGGCTGGTGCGCGCTTCGTGCGGCTTCGGTCGCGAGCCCGAGATCCTTCAGCATCAGGTTCGCCGCGAAACCGCCCGCATAACCGCGCGCGGCCGGCGCCGCGTCGTTCACGCCCGGATACGGGTTGTATGTGTCCGAGCTCCAGCAGCGGCCGGTCGACGTGTTGATGATGCCAGCCAGCACGGCCGGCTCGATGCCGAGCGCGGCACCGAGCGCCATCGCTTCCGACACGCCCATCATCGAGATCCCGAGCAGCAGGTTGTTGCAGATCTTTGCGATCTGCCCGGTGCCCGTGCCGCCGCAATGCACGACGTTCCTGCCCATGTCGAGCAGCACGGGGCGGATGCGCTCGAACAGCGCGGCGTCCGCGCCGACCATGAAGGTCAGCGTGCCGGCCTGCGCGCCGCCGGTGCCGCCCGACACGGGCGCGTCGGCGAGCGGGAAGTCGCGCTGCGCGGCGGCTTCCGCCACCGCGCGCACGGTGGCGGGGTCGATCGTGCTGCAGTCGACCAGCGTCGCGCC
>NZ_JBFPFS010000104.1:0-2557 GCF_047978125.1 Burkholderia sp. LFS061
TTTGTAGAACGTCGCCGTGCTGATACCCAACTCCCGGCACAGGTCCGGCACCGACAGCCCCGATTCCACGCGCTTGAGCGCGTCCATGATCTGGCTGTCCGTGAATCTCGATTTCTTCATTCTGTAGAACTCCCTCAACAAGAAAATTCTACTTCTGATCACACCGGTTTTTCGGGGGGATTACCTCTCCAGCCCCCGTTACTATCTTCACGCCCCAATTATCGGGGCGTGAAGATAGTAACGGGGGCGGTCGAACCGCTTGCGCGTGCTGCCTACCTGGAGAACATGACGAAGCCACGATCGGTAGCGCTGCAACGCTACCTCGAATGTCGCGAATGCGATTCGAATTGCCTTGTCGCTGAGCGGTGATCGTGCCGCGCGAGGCTCACCGGCGGACGCTGTAGCCAGCGGTTGCTGTGTTGGCCGACAGCCGGAGCTGACGCGGCGTGACTCCGTATTGCCGCTTGATGAGGGTCGTCAGATAGCTCTGGCTGCCGAACCCGCAGTCGAGCGCGATCGACAGGATACTCGCGGACGTATGACAGAGCTGCCAACGCGCGCGTTCGAGGCGACGTTCGATCACGTACTGCATCGGCGTGTGCGCGAACTGATCCTTGAACGCCGTGATCGTTGCGTGTTCGCTCAGGCCGGTCAGCCGGGCCAGATCCGCGAGGCCAATCGGCTTGCCGAGCGCACTGTCGATAAAGCGGTTGATCGTCATTTCGCATAGTGCGTCGGCGGGCCCGCGGAAATCGCCGTGGATGTCGGCTGCGTTGGGGTTGCGTCGATAAGTCGCGCTCGGCGATTCGCCGAATCGTTGATGATACGCGCTCACGAAGCGGCTCGACGGCGTGAAGCCGAACGCATGCAGCGTGCCGACGAAGCTGCGGTCGCCGCTCGCGAGTGCGCGGCGAACGCCGGACAGCCGCCCCTCGACAAAGAGCGTTGCCGAAGGCTGGCCAGTCAGCCGGCGGATCGCATTCTCCAGTACGCCGGTCGGGCGGTTGAGCGTATGCGCGATCGCGCCGAGTGTTTTCCATCGCATCGGGTCGGTTTCGATCATCGCCACGGCGGAACGCGCGATGTGCTCGGTCGCACAGGCGTCCGTCGCGAACGAATCGCTGTAGTTGCTGGCGTGTCGCAACATCAAGTGTTTCAACATGTGCTCGTACAGCGCACGGATGGCCGCCTCCGGCACTGGTGTCAGCAGCAGCATCCTGCGCAGGCAGTCGGCGGCGGCATTCCATTCGACTGCCGCGTCGGCCGTGATCGGTCTCATGTCGAACCGGACCGGCGTGGCGATCGGCCTGCCGATCCACTGCGACACGAAATTGTTCAGTTCGTCGGCATCGAGCATCACAGCGGCATGGTGGAATCCTGTAGGCTGTGATACGCATGCCACATCGCTTGAGGGTGAAACTGGTATTACGTCACCGATCTTGCATTGTGCAACCGTATTCCCGCTTGTGTAAGTCGATTCGCCATTGATGCATGAGGAGAAGAAGTAGTTGTTGGGGTCGCCGTCCGATTCGAAGTGAAAGGGCATTTCGAAGTTGCCATCGTAAGTACCAATTCCATTCCATTGTTGGCCATTGATGACTACTCCCCGCGGACCGGCACGAAGAGCACGAAAACGGTTCTCCGAGTAGATCGATACGAGAAAGTCAGAAACTTCATCCGCATCGACGCTACGGAAACTGTGCGTCTGAACCTGAGATTCGCTCATAATGGTTGTTTATATCTCTTAATTTGATGAATTAATCATAATATAGAATTAATTGGTCGGGCCTGAATAATTCGTTTTGTGCGACGCTGGCTGTTATGTCGCGACGACGGTAGCCGTCGAGCGGTTGAGCAAAGCGATCAGAACAAGGGCGGAAAAAAGCCTCAGCTTCCTGAGGATCATTCTCAGGTCGTGGCCGGCGCCGCACAGCACCGCGTGCATCGCATCGCCGAGCGCGCCTTTGAGCCAGTTCCGATCAAGTTTGCCGTCCGCCTTCATGTGACCGATGGCAGGCTCGATCGCGCTTCGCCTGCGAATCATCGCGCGCAGCCCTCGCGTGATACCGCGCCGCAATCCCGGGTGGTAGATCTTCACGCCCTCGACGGCGACACCCTTGTAGCCGCGATCGACGATGGCAACTTCCGGCTTCACGTCGCTCAAGATCGCCGCTTGCTCCAACGCTTCAGCCAGTGTGTGACCGTCGTATGGGTTGCCCGGCATCGAGCGGGCGCCAACCACCAGGCCTTCCTTGTGCGTCGTGGTGATCGACACTTTCACACCGAACTCATACGGCGTGCGGGCCTTGCCTTTCGCCAAACATTCCACTTCCGGCGCATGCAGCGCGTACAGCTTGTTCTTGTCCTTCTGTTTTCGCGACAGAATGCGCTTCGTGCGACCAATCAATTCCTGCAGCGCGGTGCGCCCAGTGTCGGCCACCGAATCGTGTAGTGGTCAACTAATCCCGGACACTGCGTTAAGTTTTTCTTCCGCAACGGCCGGCGCCAGTCCGTCGTTGAACTGATGCGGCCGTATCCAGTTGTACCGGTGCATCAG
>NZ_JBFPFS010000105.1:0-2527 GCF_047978125.1 Burkholderia sp. LFS061
CCTGATGCACCGGTACAACTGGATACGGCCGCATCAGTTCAACGACGGACTGGCGCCGGCCGTTGCGGAAGAAAAACTTAACGCAGTGTCCGGGATTAGTTGACCACTACACATCCCGGTGTATTGCTTCTTCCGCCGATAGAGCGTCTGTTCCGAAATACCGACCTGCCGGATCACATCGACCACCGGCATGTCCAGCTCGGCTTGCTTCAGCACCGCCACAATCTGTTCGATCGAAAAGCGTTTCCGTTTCATGACAAGCCACCTCCTGGTTCAGGGTGAAGTTTGCCGCAAAACTCGCGCTCGGATCGGTCCAAGATTCCTAAAGCGGATCAATAACGAGAGCTTCTGTCGACCACAGCACGGAATTTCAAGACGTTTCTTGTGGTCGACCCCGTCGGATTCAGCGAAAATATTGAGTCGCCAATAAGGTCACATGACTCAGCGAATTAAGTCTGCGGGGGGCTATTTTTCGAGCCGCTCTGCGGCTTCGCCAAAATTAAATTGGCATCTCGCCCCCTGTTTTGGTTGAGTTCCGTCGATCTTTTATCCTCCTTCGCGGTGCTCGTTATGGCACTCCTGTGCTGCGTCCCCAATGACCTTTTCAATGATAAAAGATCGCTTGGTTGTGCGGCAAGTCGCCACAACCCTGATCGTCGCCGGCATCATCGGCTCACAGGCCGCCTACGCTCAGGTCACGCTCAACTTCGTGAATGCGGATATCGCCCAGGCCGCCAAGGCGATCGGCGCCGCAACCGGCAAGACCATCATCGTCGACCCCCGCGTGAAGGGGCAGCTCAACCTCGTTGCCGAACGTCCGGTGCCGGAAGACCAGGCGCTGAAGACGCTGCAGTCGGCGCTGCGCATGCAGGGCTTCGCGCTCGTGCAGGATCACGGCGTGCTGAAGGTCGTGCCCGAGGCCGACGCGAAGCTGCAGGGCGTGCCGACCTATGTCGGCAATGCGCCGCAGGCGCGCGGCGACCAGGTGATCACGCAGGTGTTCGAGCTGCACAACGAATCGGCGAACAACCTGCTGCCCGTGCTGCGGCCGCTGATCTCGCCGAACAACACGGTGACGGCCTACCCGGCGAACAACACGATCGTCGTGACCGACTATGCGGACAACGTGCGCCGCATCGCGCAGATCATCGCGGGCGTCGACAGCGCCGCGGGCGCGCAGGTGCAGGTCGTTCCGCTGCGCAACGCGAACGCGATCGACCTTGCCGCACAGTTGCAGAAAATGCTCGATCCGGGCGCGATCGGCAACAGCGATGCAACGCTGAAGGTGTCGGTCACGGCCGACCCGCGCACCAACTCGCTGATGCTGCGCGCGTCGAGCGCATCGCGCCTCGCGGCCGCGAAGCGCCTCGTGCAGCAGCTCGACGCACCGAGCGCGGTGCCCGGCAACATGCACGTCGTGCCGCTGCGCAACGCCGATGCGGTGAAGCTCGCGAAGACGCTGCGCGGGATGCTCGGCAAGGGCGGCAACGACAGCGGCTCGTCGGCGTCGTCCAACGATGCGAACAGCTTCAACCAGAGCGGCGGCTCGTCGTCGAGCGGCAACTTCTCGACCGGGTCGTCCGGCACCCCGCCGCTGCCGTCCGGCGGCCTCGGCGGCTCGTCACCGTTGTCATCCCACGGCAGCGGTGGGATCGGCAACGCTGGCCTGCTCGGCGGCGACAAGGGCAAGAGCGACGACAACCAGCCGGGCGGGATGATCCAGGCCGATGCGGCGACCAACGCGCTGATCATCACCGCGTCCGATCCAGTTTACCGGAACCTGCGCTCGGTGATCGACCAGCTCGACAAGCGTCGCGCGCAGGTCTACATCGAAGCGCTGATCGTCGAGCTGAACTCGACGACGGCCGGCCAGCTCGGCATCCAGTGGCAGGTCGCGAGCGGCGCGCTGCTCGCCGGCACGAACCTCGCGGCCACCGCCGGCGGCGTCGCGGGCAACAGCATCGTCAATCTGACGACCGGCGGGGCGACCGCCGGTACCCGAACGGTTTCAAGGCTCGGGCTGGCGTCGAACCTCGCTAATCTCAACCAGGGCCTCAACATCGGCTGGCTGCACAACATGTTCGGCGTGCAGGGACTCGGCGCGCTGCTGCAGTATTTCGCGGGCGTGAGCGACGCGAACGTGCTGTCGACGCCGAACCTGATCACGCTCGACAACGAGGAAGCGAAGATCGTCGTCGGCGAGAACGTACCGATCCCGACCGGTTCGTATTCGAACCTGACGAGCGGCACGACGAGCAATGCGTTCAATACGTACGATCGCCGCGACGTCGGCCTGACGCTGCACGTGAAGCCGCAGATTACCGACGGCGGGATCCTGAAGCTGCAGCTCTACACGGAGGATTCGGCGGTCGTCAGCGGTACCACCAACGCGCAGACCGGCCCGACCTTCACGAAGCGCTCGATCCAGTCGACGATCCTGGCGGACAACGGCGAGATCATCGTGCTCGGCGGTTTGATGCAGGACAACTACCAGGTGTCGAACAGCAAGGTACCGCTGCTCGGCGAC
>NZ_JBFPFS010000106.1:0-2507 GCF_047978125.1 Burkholderia sp. LFS061
ACGGCAAGGGGAAGAATGCGGACGGCACGCCGATGGACCAGTCTATCCAGCAGATGATTACCGTCCAGGCGGCTCAGCATTGGGGGATTGGCGAGGTCGGTACCGGGGTGGCATTTGTAAGCAGCGAGCACATGGTCGTGGATCGTGACGTCACTTGATACGCATCATTTATGTGAGAACAGTCCATGGTGACTCGGTGTATCTCAAGGATGACGGTACCTTCACGACGGACTCCCATGGTGGACGGCTACCGGCAGGCGTGGTGTTGCTGAATGATCGGGGTCTCGAGGTCGACGAACGGGGGTGACTCATAAATAGGCCGAAACACAATCAATAAGAGGCTTTCCATCTAAAGAGACCCGCAATGCATTTGTGTTGGCGATGGGCAGATTAAAGAGGGAAAAATGCAGGCATCTCAATTCCAGGCTGGAGTTGTCACAATCTTGGCTGCTGGCATGTCGATCGCAGCACAAAGTGGGGCGCAAACGCTGCCGCCCGCCTCAGTTCCAAACGCAGGTAGTATCCTACAGCAGAAGAAATCAGAAGCACGTGATGCGTCTCAAATCGAAAGCGTTGATCAGCCGACGATTGCTTCGAAGAGGGGATTGGAAAAGCGCTATAGAGTCAAGGAAATTGCGTTTGTTGGAAACGACAAGCTAAGCCATGAAGAGCTTGAGCCACTATTGAATAAATACGCTGGGAAATACATATCTGATAGAGATGTAGAGGAAATATCTGAAAAAATAAGCGATGTTTATCGAGAGAAAGGATATGGGTTTACTTTCGCAGCGGTTGACCAAGACGAGCTCAAAGACGGATATGTCAGATTTGTGATCGTCGAAGGTAAGGCTGGAACGATTCATATCGGAAACCACACTCGAGTTCGGGGGGCGCTCTTGGAAGGTATGATGGAGCGCTTCCGAGCACATCCGGACAATACAGACAATCTTGAGCGTGCGAGTCTTTTGATATCCGACATTCCTGGTGTCGCCACGGCAAGTCCTCGGCTGACGCGAGGAAGCGAAAATGGAAAAATCGATGTCGAAATGGATGTTCAGCCTACTCATCTTATCAATGGGTATGCATCAATCGACAACTACGGGAGCCGAACATCAGGGCGAACGCGTCTGAACGCAATGCTCGGAATCAGCAATCCATTCGGTTTGGGGGATATGCTGCGCCTGAACGTATCTGGATTTCCTTTTAATCAAAATGGCGATTCAACATTGGGTGGCTTTAACTATGATTTTCCGATGGGAACTCATGGAATGCGCGGAGGATTTGGATTTAGTCGCCTCCAATATCATCTCGGCGGAGTTTATGACAATCAATTTGATGGAATTGCGAATGCATGGACGGTTTACGCTAGCTATCCAATTATTCGTCAGCAGGCTAGGAGCTTGATTTTCAAGATTTGGTATAGCCGAAGCTCGTATAAAGACAATCAGGTTGGGTTTGAGAATCAGCGAAGTTCTGATGCAGCTTCTGCATCGTTGTATGGAAATTCGCAAGACGCATTTTTCTCGCGAGCCGCAGTGAGTCGTTTTTCTCTGACACTCACACAAGGTGCTATGCGCTATGACAGTCCGCTTTTCGCTGCACAGGATGCGTCTGGAAGTAAAACGGCGGGAGGGTATAGCAAAGCCGAGATGACTTTGTCGAGGATGCAACAATTGACAAATTCGACTTACCTGCAAGCGGATGTCTTCGGGCAATACGCGTTCAAGAACCTTGATGGCTCCGCACGGATGGTGTTGGGCGGGCCATCCGCTGTGCGCGCGTATAGTTCGGATTTCGTATCAGTAGATACAGGGGTCCTCGTGAAAGCGTCGGCAGGATGGCGGCCACCCATTCCGTTGCCGACAAATTTATCTGTATTTTACGAAATCGCCACCGGAATTTTGCGACATGAACCGTTCGCCGGTCAACGAAACAACGTGAACCTACAGGGGGCGGGGATTGGCATCGATGTATCCTACAAGTCTTTCTCGGCATCGTTGAGCTTTGCCACCCGAGTAGGTGGGAATGCTCCTGGCATTGGCGATCAGCCGAAGAATTGGACCTGGCTCTCTTTGGCATATAGCTTCTGAAATGTATAAGCGGTAGATTTTGAACCGCACCGGATTTTGTGGAGGCTCGTATTCTTGAGAGTGATTCATCGGACGTGCCCGACTCCGAAGGATGAAGCGGCCACCGCGCCGAGCTAGTATTACGAGGCAGCGGTGGTCGAGGTCGGCCCATTGTCTGGTGCACTGAGCCCGTTTGAGAGTTGGACCCGCAGCCCTGCGAGCACCCCAAATTGTGACCTGGGGCAGTCTGTCGCCCTGCTGGATCACGCTTACCAGAATCCGATAACGAGGGCCGCCGCTGCCATTCTCCATCGTGCAGGAGGGAAATGATCCGCTTTAGGAATCCTGGACCGATTAGAGAGTGAGTTTTGCGGCAAACTTCACCCTGAACCAGGAGGTGGTTTGTCATGAAACGGAAACGCTTTTCGATCGAACAGA
>NZ_JBFPFS010000107.1:0-2469 GCF_047978125.1 Burkholderia sp. LFS061
GCGCCGCGCTGCGCCCGCCGGACGCGCCGGCCGCCGGCCCGCGGGCGCCACGCCCCCGGCGGCTGTGGGATAATCGCCCGGTTTGCCCAGGGCGCAGCTCAAGAGGTTGTTCGCACGGGCGCGAGAGAGGCCTTTATTCCCGTGCCTCCACCCTTTTTCGCGATATTTCTTCAGCAACCACAATGCCCACTTACCGTTCCAAAACCTCCACCGCCGGCCGCAACATGGCAGGTGCGCGCTCGCTGTGGCGCGCCACCGGCATGAAAGACGACGATTTCTCGAAGCCGATCATCGCGGTGGTCAACTCGTTCACCCAGTTCGTGCCCGGGCACGTGCACCTGAAGGATCTCGGCCAGCTCGTCGCGCGCGAGATCGAGGCTGCCGGCGGCGTCGCGAAGGAATTCAACACGATCGCGGTCGACGACGGCATCGCGATGGGCCACGACGGCATGCTCTATTCGCTGCCGAGCCGCGACATCATCGCCGACTCGGTCGAATACATGGTGAACGCGCACTGCGCGGACGCGATGGTGTGCATCTCGAACTGCGACAAGATCACGCCGGGGATGCTGATGGCCGCGATGCGCCTGAACATTCCGGTGATCTTCGTGTCGGGCGGCCCGATGGAAGCCGGCAAGACGCGCCTCGCGAACCCGGTCACCAAGACCGTCGAACTGAAGAAGCTCGACCTCGTCGACGCGATGGTGATCGCGGCCGACCAGTCGTATTCGGACGCCGACGTCGCCGAAGTCGAACGCTCGGCCTGCCCGACCTGCGGCTCGTGCTCGGGCATGTTCACCGCGAACTCGATGAACTGCCTGACCGAAGCGCTCGGCCTGTCGCTGCCCGGCAACGGCACGGTGGTCGCCACGCACGCCGATCGCGAGCAACTGTTCAAGCGCGCCGGCCGCCGCATCGTCGAACTGACGCGCCAGCACTACGAGCAGGACGACGAACGCGTGCTGCCGCGCTCGGTCGGCTTCAAGGCGTTCGAGAACGCGATGACGCTCGACATCGCGATGGGCGGCTCGACCAACACGATCCTGCACCTGCTGGCGATCGCGCAGGAAGCCGGCATCGACTTCACGATGAAGGACATCGACCGCCTGTCGCGCACCGTGCCGCAGCTGTGCAAGGTCGCGCCGAACACGAACAAGTACCACATCGAGGACGTGCACCGCGCGGGCGGCATCATGGCGATCCTCGGCGAGCTCGAGCGCGCCGGCAAGCTGCACACCGACGTGCCGACCATCCACGCACCGACGCTGAAGGATGCGCTGGACCAGTGGGACATCGTGCGCACGCAGGACGACGCGGTCCGCACGTTCTACCTGGCCGGCCCGGCCGGCATCCCGACGCAGGTCGCGTTCAGCCAGGACACGCGCTGGCCGAGCCTCGACCTCGACCGCGCCGAAGGCTGCATCCGCTCGTACGAGCATGCGTTCTCGAAGGAAGGCGGCCTCGCCGTGCTGACGGGCAACATCGCGCTCGACGGCTGCGTGGTGAAGACGGCCGGCGTCGACGAAAGCATCCTCGTGTTCGAAGGCTCGGCTCACGTGACCGAATCGCAGGACGAAGCGGTCGAGAACATCCTGAACGACAAGGTCAAGGCGGGCGACGTGGTGATCGTGCGCTACGAAGGCCCGAAGGGCGGCCCCGGCATGCAGGAAATGCTCTACCCGACCAGCTACATCAAGTCGAAGGGGCTCGGCAAGGCATGCGCGCTGCTGACGGACGGCCGCTTCTCGGGCGGCACGTCGGGCCTGTCGATCGGTCACTGCTCGCCGGAAGCGGCAGCGGGCGGCGCGATCGGCCTCGTGCGCGACGGCGACAGGATCCGCATCGACATCCCGAACCGCACGATCGACGTACTGGTGTCGGACGAGGAACTGGCGCGCCGCCGCGAAGAGCAGAACGCGAAGGGCTGGAAGCCGGCGCAGCCGCGTCCGCGCAAGGTGTCCGCGGCGCTGAAGGCGTACGCGAAGCTGGTCATGTCGGCCGACAAGGGCGCGGTGCGCGACCTGTCGCTGCTCGACGACTGACGGGGCGGCCTACCGACGACGGGTAACCGGCGACGGACAGTCCGCTCGGGCTGCGGCGCCACACAACCGCCCGGCGCCCGCTCGCCTGATCCAGAAGCCGCTCTCCGGAGCGGCTTTTTTTCGTCCTGCGCACGGAGAAATCGCGGGGCCGGCGCGGTCAATGACGGTATTCGTCGGTACCGCCGCCTCCGCCACCACCGCGGTTACCGCCGCCGTTTCCGCCGCCTTGCGGCCGCGCGTAACCACCGCCACCGCCGCCGCCTCCCTGATGCACGGGCGGCATCGGACGGGCTTCACCGCCCGGCGCGGGAGACGGGCGCAATACGGCCGGCGGCGGGCCCGCCGGCCGGGCATTGCCCGGCGCGGCCTGCATCGGCGCAGGCGCAGGTGCCGCCGGCGCCGGCGTGCGGTTCGCACCGTTCCAGCC
>NZ_JBFPFS010000108.1:0-2352 GCF_047978125.1 Burkholderia sp. LFS061
CCCGGAGCGTCGTCGTCGGCAACGCTACAGCGAGGAGTTCAAAGCGCGTGTGGTTGCTGCCTGCCAGGGAATCGGCGTATCGGTTGCGGCGGTCGCGCTGGAACACAGGCTCAACGCGAATCTGCTGCGGCGCTGGATCGATCAGGCGGAAGGTCGACTTCCCAAGAGACCGTTGGGCCGTCCACCGGCCACGCCACCGTCACTGCCAGCCTTTGTGCCGTTGGCATTGGGAACGCCGAGTCCGCATTCGCCAGAGATCCGCATCGAGGTGCGCCGGGGAGATCAGTCGATCACGGTGAGTTGGCCGGTGTCCGAGGCAACCCAGTGTGCCGCCTGGCTGCGTGAGTGGCTGCGGTGATCCGTGTCGACGAGATCTGGCTGGCAGTCGATCCACTGGACATGCGCGCCGGTTTCGATACGGCCTTGGCACGTGTGGTCAAGGTGTTCGGCGCCGCTCACCCACACCATGCCTATCTGTTCGCCAATCGGCGCGCCAACCGCATGAAGGTCCTGATTCACGACGGGATCGGCATCTGGCTGGCCGCGCGACGCCTGAACCAGGGGCAATTCGCCTGGCCGCACCTTGGCAGCGAACCCAAGCAGCGTGCCTTGACGCACGAACAGCTGGCCGGTCTGGTGCTGGGCTTGCCGTGGCAACGCATCGGCGAGGACGGCGTGATCCGTGTCGTCTGAGTCCGGGGGGACGTAAACAGTTGCGCTTCCGCCGTCTGCAGGGTTCTGGCAGACTGGTCCGCATGAATTTGCCTGCCGACCTCGACGCACTCAGCCCGGAACAGTTGCGCGCCCTGACAGCGCAACTGATAGCCGAGGTCGAGGCGAAGGACCAGAAGATCAAGGAGAAGGAGCGGGAAGCGAGTGAACGCGACCGGGAACTACGCTACCGGCAGACCCGTATCGATCAACTCACCCACGAGGTCTCGGTCCTCAAGCGCCAGCAGTTCGGCCGGCGCAGCGAGCAGCTCAACAGTGAGCAGATGAACCTGCTCGACGAGGCGATCGATGGCGACCTGGTTGCCATCGAGATGGAACTCGAACAGCTTGAGCCGACACGAGTTGAACGGCCACGCGAGCAGCCGAAACGCGCACCGCTGCCGCCGCAACTGCCGCGCACCGACATCCATCACGAACCGGATAGCACGACGTGCCAGTGCGGTTGCGAACGCATACGCATCGGCGAGGACGTGAGCGAGAAACTGGACTACACGCCAGGCGTGTTCACGGTGGAGCGGCACATCCGCGGCAAGTGGGTGTGCAAAGCATGCGAGACGCTGATCCAGGCGCCGGTTCCGCCGCATGTGATCGACAAGGGCGTGCCCACTGCCGGGTTGCTCGCGCAGGTGCTGGTCGCCAAGTACGGCGACCACTTGCCGCTGTATCGCCAGGAACAGATCTTTGGTCGTGCGGGACTGGCCATTCCGAGATCCACGCTCGGTGCCTGGGTGGGCCGGTGTGGCGTGCAGTTGCAGCCGCTGGTCGACGCACTCCGCCAGGCCATCCTGCAACAGAGTGTGCTGCACGCGGACGAGACGCCAGTGCAGATGCTCAGCCCCGGCAAGGGCAAGACACACAGGGCGTACCTGTGGGCGTATACGCCGACTCAGTTCAGCGAACTGCGCGCGGTGGTCTACGACTTCGCCGAGAGCCGCGCCGGTGCGCACGCCCGCACGTTCCTGAGGGGCTGGCACGGCAAGCTGGTGTGCGATGACTACAGCGGGTACAAGGCCTCATTCCAGCACGGCATTACCGAGATCGGATGCGCGGCCCATGCCCGACGCAAGTTCTTTGAATTGCATGCCAATCACAGCAGCCAGATTGCCGGGCAGGCCCTGCCGTTCTTTACCGCGCTCTACGACATCGAACGGGAGGCCGCGGCATTGAATGCCGACGAACGGCAGCGGCTTCGCCAGCACCGCGCCAAAACGGTGTGCGATGCGCTCCATGAATGGCTGGTGGCACAGCGCAAACCCGTTGCGGAGGGTTCGGCGATTGCAAAGGCGCTGGACTACAGCCTGAAACGTTGGGACGCACTTACGCGCTATCTCGACGACGGGAACGTGCCGATCGACAACAACTGGGTTGAAAACCAGATCCGTCCGTGGGCAGTCGGACGGTCCAACTGGCTGTTCGCCGGATCGCTGCGTGCGGGACAGCGCGCGGCCACCATCATGAGCTTGATCCGCTCGGCGCAGTTGAACGGGCTCGACCCGCTCGCCTATCTGAAGGACGTCCTCACACGCTTGCCGACCCACAAGGCCAGCGACATCGACGCGCTGCTGCCGCATCACTGGCAGCCTCTCTTGAGCACCGCCTAAACTCGCTCGTCAAGACGGG
>NZ_JBFPFS010000109.1:0-1995 GCF_047978125.1 Burkholderia sp. LFS061
GTTGCCGCCCGATACCGCCGATCCGCTCGGCGCGCACGCCGACCCGCGCTGGACGCCGGCGCGTGCCGGGCTGGCCGCCGCGTCGTCCGACCCGCAGGCGCAGCCGCTCGCTCCCGTGCACCCGGCCGCCGTGCCGCTCGTCAGGCAACAGCTCGACGCGCTCGCGACCGACCAGTTCCGCTGGACCGGCGAGGCGTGGCCCGGCGCGCGGCTCGACTGGACGATCGAACCCGACGATCCGGGCGGCCGCGCACCGCGCGGCGGCGACGACGCGGGCGATGGCATTGCATGGCGCACGCGCCTGACGCTGACGTTGCCGTCGCTCGGTACGGTCGACGCGGAGCTGGTGCTGAACGGCGCGCAGCTCGTCGCGCGGCTGCGTGCGAACCAGACGGGCGCCGACCGCCTCACGCGGCACGAGGCCGCGTTGCGGCAGCGGCTCGAGGGATCGGGGCTGCGGGTGGGCGGGCTGTCGATCCGCGCGGTCGACGACGGGCCGGACGGCTTCGACCTGTTTGCCGCACAGGCGGCGGCCGCCGCGTATGCGCGCGGTGCGGCCGGCGGGCAGGACACGCGCGTACCGGGCGACGACGAGGTGCCGCAATGAGCATGTCGTCCCGCAAGCGCGCGGCCGCGCTCGTCTACGACCCGAAAGGCGGCGATGCGGCGCCGCGCGTGGTCGCGAAGGGCTACGGCGTGCTCGCGGAGATGATCGTCGCGCGCGCGCACGATGCGGGGCTGTATGTGCATACCGCGCCGGAGATGGTGTCGCTGCTGATGCAGGTCGACCTCGACGACCGGATTCCGCCGCAGCTCTACCAGGCCGTCGCGGACCTGCTCGCGTGGCTGTACGCGCTCGATCGCACCGAACCCGGGCCGGACGCCGCTGCGCCGCGCTTTCCGTTGCCGCCGCTGCGCTGAACGGCGCGCCATCGCGCCGCTTCTTGCGAAACGCTGTCTCGGCCTTGCGGGGTTATTCTGCCGGCATCTGTCGCCTATCGAGCGATATTTCGATGCAACGTGCGCGCTTCGTCGGAATTTTTTCGCTCGTCGAGCACGCCGTTGCGTAGCCGGGCCGATTGAGCCGGAATTCGATTTATGTAATGATATCCATTCTCATTTTCATGTTGCCCGGGCGGCGCGCGATCTCTGCGCGCCGCCCGTTGTTTTGAACGAATGGATACTTTCGCGTGAACGCGCCCGAAACGATCGACTCTCCCAAGGCGGGTATGCCGCGCGCGGGCGTCGCCGTGCTGCATCCGGCGGCCCGCCCGCTGACCGACGACGAACTGGCCGCGCGCCGCCAGCGCTCGCGTCGCGCGACCTTCATCAAGTGGCTGCGCAAGGTGCACGGCTGGGTCGGGCTGTGGGGCGCGGTGCTTGGGCTGCTGTTCGGCGTCACGGGCGTGGTGCTGAACCACCGCGCGCCGCCGCTGAAGATTTCGACCGGCGAGCCGCAGGTCGAGCAGATGCAGATCGCGCTGCCCGATCCGGTGCCGAAGACGCCCGCCGCGATGACGAAATGGCTGCAGCAGGAACTGCATTTCGACGGCCGGCCCGGCCGCATCCGCAAGGATCCCGCGCAAGCCGTCGCATGGGGCGACCAGCGCGTGATGCAGCCCGAGCACTGGCAGTTCGGCCTGTATGGCCCGCACCGGAACCTGCAGGCGGAATACTGGGTCGGCAATGGCTATGTGTCGGTGAAGCGCACGGACAACACGTTCCTGACGACGCTGAACAACCTGCATCGCGGCGTCGGGATGAACCTCGGCTGGGTGCTGCTGATGGATACGATCGCGGGCTCGCTGATCCTGCTGTCGCTGACGGGCGTGCTGTTGTGGACCGAGCTGAACAAGCGCCGCACGGTCGGCGTCGTGCTGGTGGTGGGTTCGGTCGCCGCGGCGCTTGCGGCCGGCCTGACCTGATCGGCACGAGCCGCTTCGTCCGCGCATCCGGCGCGGCCGAAGCGGCTCGCCAGGGTGGATCAGAGGCCGC
>NZ_JBFPFS010000110.1:0-1937 GCF_047978125.1 Burkholderia sp. LFS061
GGTTCGGATGCACATCGAACTGTTGTGCCAATTCGGCCAGCGTCCGCTCGCCTTTGACCGCTGCCAGCGCCACCTTTGCTTTGAACGCCGCTGAGTGCGTCCGTCGGGTTCTCTTCGTCATTTCCTCGGTTCCTTTGCCAGCATTATCGCTGGCTCAGGCCCCGGCCAAACCACTTATCCGACTGTCCAAATTTGCGCGGCCACCTCTATCACGGCGGATCAACAGCGTATTCAGGAACTCGAGGCACGTATCGAACGCCTCGAGCGTGAGAAAGCCATTTTAAAAAAGGCTACCGCGCTCTTGATGTCGGAAGGCATCGAACGTACGAAGTAATTGATCAGATTGGCGCAAGCGAATCGGTCGAACTGATCTGCGCGGTATTCGACGTATCACGTTCCTGCCTGTATGCGTACCGTGAGCGCACCCAGCGCATTGACGCTGAGCGCATGGCACTGCGTAGCCGGATACACGAACTGTTCGTCGAGAGCCGAAGCTCTGCCGATAGCCGCAGCATCATGGGCATGATGCGCGAGGAAGGTAACCCCCATGGCGCATTTGCGCTCTCCGCATTAGATTTGGAGAGCGCGGACCTTTTAATTGCTGGACTGCATAATAGGGTGGTTACCAGGGATAGTGGATATCGGTGTACCGCCAGGTTCTCCAGATGCACTCAAAATTGGCGCGTTTCCGATAAGGAAAGGGAGCGTGTATGAGAACGGCGATTTCGACTTGAGGTCTGTGTTCGGGTTAGGTTGATCACCTGTAGTTCCCTCCACATGAAGTAAAATCACGCCGGTTGCCCCTATGATTGCACCGGTTACATATGCCCGAGCCACCCCGCCGTCGGGATTAACTCCCATGGACGGAAGTAGCAGGTCAGGGTTGAACGCAACCACCGAACCTGGGCCGCGGCTTAATCCACTTTTAAGCTCACTCATTGAAATAGCCACAGCAGTCTCGATCTTCGTCTTGTCCTTCGAGTCTACCGCGCCTACAACAATCCCATTAGTCGTAAGCTTAGGGGCAAACGCTGCGGCAATTATCCCCGGGGCCGCTTCTTTTGGCACCGTCCCGCTATTCGCAGTCTGCGGCTTCGGGAACGTATTATTGAGGCTAAGTCGGCCGTACACCACCCCACCATCTTTGTTCGTCCTTGCATAACCGATCGGATCCGTTCGCATCAAAGCGGTTGATGTTGCTGAACAGGTCGCCAGGCCTCCAATAGCCATTTGGCCACTCACAGGCCCCACCATTGCGAACAACACCGCTGCATCTTCCTCGGTCATCACATAGTGAACCAAGGGGTGCTGCTTAGGGAAGTCCCCTTGTTCAGACCACATACCAAAAGATTCAGTAGTAATTTGCTGCAACTGCCCATTGTCGCCCACTCCGCCAGCAGCTCGGCAGACGGCTACGATCGACTCATCTTCGCCCGATGAAACAAGTCTAACTCCGTCAACCGCAGTATTTGCGCTGATGATTTTTCCAGTCGAGTTATTCATAATCAGTGAATACCCGCGGTCACCAGTGGTCCACAAGACGCCATCAACATTCGGATCTTGGGATCTGCTCGAGACTAACAAACCACCATTTTGGAGCAGGCCGGACAGGTCAGTGCCCACAAGTGCCCCGGGGTTGTCGATCGAGGGCACGCCACCCATTGAATATAGATCAAACATACCCATGTAATTGTTGGCATCCGACGCAGGGGGGAGTACACCAGGCACACCGGGACGGGATTTCGGCGGGACGCCAGGATGCTGTACTTTAGGTCTGCCTATGTTGCCAGGAGTGTTTGGGACGACCCCCTTCCAGCCGACTGGGGTGCCTTGATTGGGTTTATCATCCCCTCCGCCACAAGCGGCAAGCGCGAAGGCGAGCGCGATACCGCCCGCGATCTTCGAGATGTTCGTTACAGTTGTTCGGTTCATTACAC
>NZ_JBFPFS010000111.1:0-1882 GCF_047978125.1 Burkholderia sp. LFS061
GGCGCGGCCGGCCGCTTCGCCGCGAACAGCTCGACGTGCGCGCGCGACCGTGCGGCGCGCTCGGCCTCGCGCGCGAGCGCGGCTTCGCGCTCGGTGACGCCCGGCACCTGCAGCCGCAGCTTCTTCACCATCGCGCGCCCCGTGTGCGGCATGAACGCGACCTTGCGCGGGTGCACGCCCTGCAGGTCTTCCGCCGTGATGCGGATGCGTTCGAGCGCGAGGTAGCGGCGCACGAAATCCGCGTTGCGATCGCCGATATTGATGGTCGTCATCCCGGCCAGCACGGCCGCGCCGCCGAACACCTTCGCCTCGATGCGCTCGCGGCGCCCGCCGGCCTTGATCAGCTCGTTGATCAGCACTTCCATCGCGTACGCGCCGTAGCGCATCGATTCCGACGCGGCCGCGCCCGGATCGGTGCCGTCGTCGGGCAACATGAAGTGGTTCATCCCGCCGATGCCCGCGTACGGGTCGTGCAGGCACGCGGCGACGCACGAGCCGAGCACGGTCATCAGCACCATGTCCTCGGACGTCGTGTAGAACTCGTTCGGCAACAGCTTCACGCCGGGACGGCCGAAGTGGTTGTCGAAATAGCGATTGGTCGCGATCGGCAGCGCGCTCATCCGCGATCTCCATAGGCGGGCGCGGCGTCCGCGGCCCGCGCGGGCACGCGCGACGGCATGGCGGGCGCCTGCGCGCCACGCGGCCGCGCACCCTGCGCGGCGTCGCGAGTCAGTTCGTACACCGTCTGCCCGCGCAGGCGGAACGCCTGCGTGACGTACGTGAAGTTTTCCGAATGGCCGGCGAACAGCAGCCCGCCCGGCTTCACGAGCGGCTCGAAACGCGACAGCACCTGCCCCTGCGTCGGCTTGTCGAAATAGATCATCACGTTGCGGCAGAAGATCGCGTCGAACGGCTTCGCGATCCCGTAGTCCGCATCGGTCAGGTTCAGCTGCTCGAAGCGGATCATCGCGCGCAGCTCGGGGCGCACCTTCACGCGGCCGGCCTGCGCGCCCGTGCCCTTCAGGAAAAAGCGCTTCAGCCGCTCGGGCGACAGGTGCTTGACCTGGTCGTACGTATAGATGCCGGCTTCCGCCTTCGCGAGCACCTGCGTGTCGAGATCGGTCGCGAGGATCGACGCGCCGCGCGCCGCCGATTCGCCGAGCGCCTCGATCAGCGTGATCGCGATCGAGTACGGCTCCTCGCCGGTCGACGCCGCCGAGCACCATACCGACACGGGCGCCGGCCGCCCCTTCACGAACGCCGACAGGATCGGGAAGTGATGCGACTCGCGGAAGAACGCGGTCAGGTTGGTCGTCAGCGCGTTGGTGAACGCTTCCCACTCGAGCGGATCGTCTTCCTGCTCGAGCAGGTCGAGGTAGTCGCGGAACGTGTCGAGGCCGCGCGCGCGCAGCCGCCGCGCGAGACGGCTGTACGCCATGTCGCGCTTGTGCTCGGACAGCGAGATCCCCGCGCGTTGGTGGATCAGCGCGCGGATGCGGGCGAAATCCGCGCCGGTGAACGCGAAGTCGCGCCCCGGCTCGCCCGCGCGAGGCGAGGCATCCGGTGCATCGGGTCGAAACGGCGCGCGCGCGTTCGGCATGGCTTAGAAGGTCTCCCAGTCGTCGTCGGACGTGCCGGCCGCGGCCAGCGCCGGCTTCTCGCCGTTCAGCGCGGGGCGCACGAGCGCGGGCTTCGCGGCCGGCTTGTCCGCCGGGGCGGCGGCCGACTTCGCGAGACGCGGCCCGTAGCCGCCTGCAGCGGCGCCGCGGGACGTAGGTGCTTCCTTCTGCGTACGCGCATCGGGGTCCGCCGCGCGATTCGGTTGGCTTGCGCCCGCCGCCGCCGACGTGGCCGCATGCGACGCCGACGCGGCGCGCCGTGC
>NZ_JBFPFS010000112.1:0-1630 GCF_047978125.1 Burkholderia sp. LFS061
TTTGCGCGTCCGCCGGATCGTCAGGCCAAGGTTCAGGTCGGTCTGTTTCATGTCCTGATTGTCCACGGCAACCGACCTGTTGAACATGCGGGCCTTCGCCAGTTTTGAACATCATCCCTAGCCCTTGGCAATAGCCCTTCAATCCTGATTCACGGTCGTTATGCCCAAGCGCCTCGCACAAATGTTCCAGATACGCCTCGAATGACGTCTCCCAGTCCATCATTCCTCACGCCAAGGATGAAGAAGTTCCTATAATGGATTTATTGACACAGTAAGACTAGCGGCCATTGAGCTCCGTTCGCGGGCTCAGCCGCGAACGCGTCATTTCACTCGGCAACAGGAATCAGAAAGCGGTCGCGGTTCTTTGCGTTGGCGATCCATTGAGGTGCCCTGCCACGACCGCTCCAGATCGCGCCCGTCTTAGGATCCTGATATTTCGGTGCGACGGGCGTGCGCGCACCGGATGTGGCAGCGCGCCGGCGTCCGAACAACTGCTCGGACGTGATGCCGTATTCGACAATCTGTTTACGCATCGCTGTAATGATGCTGTCCAACTCCGCGAGGCGTGCTTCTTCTGCCTGCCGTGCCAACGCATCGGCCTGAGCTTTCAGTTTGAGATAAGTTGCCATGGATGTAAAAGATCTTCGGTTGCACAACGAGAGTGACTAGGCTAGCCGGAACACTCAACCAGGTCAATACGAAATTGGTCATAATCTGGAAATCCTACCGGTCTCGGCATCATTGTCACACGAATTTGATGATATGTTGTTGCTCGACAATTCGAGTTCAACGCGAAGGAATCACTGATTAATATGCAATCGCGCGAGGTGGTCGGCCGACTCTACGCCAGCCGTGCGAATCGAACAGAGAGGCGAGCTATACGATTATCAGTGCCTTTACGTGGCAAGCCGGATCCGGCGTCACCGCGAGACGCTGATTTTGGAATGGGCGTTGCGGATGACGAGTGTGTGGGTATTCCCCGGTGCGGAACGAGAAAATTTCGGGGGAGTGAATGCCGGCAACCGACTCTAGAATGCTTCAGGTTCATTCAAGACTATCCCGAACCATAATCCGCAACTGCGATGAATTTACAGGCTATTTTCCAACGGAAATTTTTATCTGAATTATTTTATATTGCTTTCTGTTGATAATAATTTTCATGTCGACGAACGCCACTGCTATCGATCGAGTTACTCCAACCATCGCCTCCGTGCCAGACAGTGCAGTGGACCGGCCAGCCTTTCGTAGACATCTTCGAGCCATAATTTATGGCAACCGAGGAGGTCAGTATGAGCGGCAAGCGGTACACGGATGAGTTCAAGATTGAGGCAGTCAAGCAAGTCACCGAGCGAGGTCATTCGGTAGCTGATGCGGCGCAGCGACTGAGCATCACGACTCATAGTCTGTATGCCTGGAAAGCGAAGTTCGATAAGCCGGATGTCGTGCGAAAAGCGGAGCTAGACCAGAATGCCGAGGTACGGCGCCTGAAGGCCGAGCTTAAAGGTAATCCCCCGTTTTCCACGGGGTTCAGAAGTAGAAACTAAGCGGCCATGGCCAACCGCTGCTTTGGCGTAAATCCGCCCAAGGCCATGTTCGGGCGGTCCTGATTGTAAGTCCACATCCAATCGGT
>NZ_JBFPFS010000113.1:0-1557 GCF_047978125.1 Burkholderia sp. LFS061
AACAGCCACGACGTCGCAGAGGAAATTGGCGCGGGCATACGCTCGCTGCTCTTCGATCGCCGAGATTGGCACCTTAACGCGATCGAGCGACCCGCTCAAAGAAGTCGCCACAGCATGCATTGGGCGGGTCACGATTTCCACCAGCGTCGAATCTCCTTACGGCAGAGACAGGCCAGAAAGACGACTCCGGCAAGGATGACAATAACGTCAGGCATCGGCATCCCTCGATTCGGCGACATCAACGGAAGTGATGCCTGCTGCGCCGACCGAGACGAGCTCAACCGACTGACTTACTCTGGCAAAGTGGCGAAGCATGCTCCTCGGCGCACGCCAGGTCGGCATGAGGATGGTTGTTGTCTTGTCCAGGTTCGGAAAGTACTTCCGCGCGTTCCGCTTGCCAAACTGCTTTTCAATCTTTGCTCGCTGTGATGGCGTGTACGCGCTGATCTTCGTTGGTCGATAGAACCGATGTTCCGGAGCGCTCTCCCTCAAGTACTCACCTCGAAACCAACCGTTCACATAGACCATCAGGTCGTACCGGCGCGGCTTCGTCGGCTGTACCGCCACCGCGACCGTATCACCGTCGCAACGAAGCTCGACGCGCCCACACGGGAACGACAGCTCTGTGTCGATCTTCTCAATGTCTTCCTTCGATAGTTTCGACATACGATTCCCCTCAAATCGATGCGAGGTCGAGGCTGATTGCACGATACTCTTCGGTATCCGGGACACGATCGTATAGACGGATGTATGGCTTGCTGCCCGTGACACGAATGCTGTCGACGATCGCTCGCATTGCTTTTGTCCACTTCGGATCGTCGATCGCCAAGCGGCGGAGCGCGAGGATGCGCCCAGTGTTCACGTTTCCCTCCTTGTCGACCTGGAACGCCTCGTTGATCAACATCTTGACCTTGTCATCACGGCCTTCCGTCCATTCACGCAGGCACTCGTCAATCAATTCCTTCGCCGCCTGCAAACCTTCGTCGAACTGGAGGTGTTCTGCGATCTGGCGAACGATCTTGTACCGACCGTTGAACGTGACAAGAGAAATGTTTCCCTTCGCGCCACCGACCTTGACTCCGTACTGTTCATGGCTCGCCTCGATGAAAGCGGCGATGTCACCGAACGCTCGCGCCTTGAAGTCGGACAGGGCCGATCGCAGGCACTTTGCCTCATCGATCAGGGACATGATTGTCTGATCGCGCAGTTGATCGATCGGCGCAACAAGCGATTCCTGAATGAGGCGACCTCGTGCATCTTCGACGTAGCCGACCGGGAGGTGTCGTTCAGTCATGGATTTTTCCTTCCTTCGAAAATTGGTTCATTTCTTTTGTGATGCGTCGCAGCGCGGACAGGCTCTGTGCGACGCCCTCGGTAACCTGACGCGGACCGGTCTGCTTTGGCTCGATGAGAATGTCCGCATCGGTAGGTTGAGGCGCGGCACGTGCCGGAGGTGTGCCGAGGCCGGCACGTCCCTGGCGTTGGTGCTCAGCATGCGTTTCCGCACGCGACTCGGCCTTGTCTGCGATTCCAGATAGCACCTCTAGCAGGTATCCG
>NZ_JBFPFS010000114.1:0-1528 GCF_047978125.1 Burkholderia sp. LFS061
GCCCTCGGGCCGCTGCCTGACGCGCTAAAGTTTGTCTTTTCTTTTTCATCGGCATATCCATGGCCTTTACACCTCATGATATGCCTCGCCCACGAAATCACGGATAGGTCCACAGGCCGCACGCCCACTTCAACCGCAGTACTTCCTTCAGTTTGCGCATGCTCATCCGATGTGCCGGCATCAACCTGTCCCCTAAAAAGAGACAAGGCTAACGCCCGTCGTGGATCACATGCGCAACACCACCGCCGAGCCGGAACGGCTATCTCGTTTCGGTCGCGTGATCAGCTGTTTCGGTTCGCTGATCACTCATTCCGGGAACGTGATCACCCATTTCGGCAAGATGATCGCTCGTTTCGGAAACCGGCGATCAGCGATCACCTTCGGCCGAAACGACCGATCACCATCAATCGGAACCACTGATCACGTTCAACCGAAATCGCTGATCACGTTCGCCGAAATACGCACTGTGGACGTCGAGCGTGCGCTTGCGTGTACGATCGGGCACGCTGTAGTAGTTGCCGCCGACCGAGACGAGGCCTTCGTGGCTCACGCGCCGCTCGAGCCGTATCACGCCGTTGAAGGTGCCGGCCGGCAACGCCTGCAATGAGGGGCGCTCCTCACCGAAGTGCTGGGCGACGACACGGTGCGTCGTGCCGTGTACGCGGACATTGGCGACCGTGTTGAGCCACTCGCGCAGTTGGCGGTTCAGGTCGGTGAGGTTCTGGAAGCGGCGGGCCAGGAAGAAGTCCTGCCGGATGTAGCGATAGGGTCGCTCGACCTTACCCTTGGTCTTGGCGCGATACGCCTTGCAGGCGCGCGGCGCGAAGCCGTAGTGCTGCGCAAACGCGACCAGCTTCGCGTTGTAGACGATGTGCTTCTCGACTTCGCCCAGCACGGCTGCCTTCATCCGGTCGTACAGAATCTCGCGCGGAGCGCCGCCGAGGTGCTCGAACACTTCCATGTGGCAGCGCAGGACAGTCTGCAGGTCCTGATGCTCGACGAAACGTCCCCAGAGATAGCGGCTGTGCCCAAGCACGATCGAGAACAGCCAGATCGAACGCCGCTGGCCGGGCGCGTCGCCGAACTCGACATTGAAGTGGGCGAAATCCACCTGCGCTTGATGGCCGGCGGGAGTCTCAAAGCGCACCTCGAAACCGCGTTGACGGGGCGGCCGGACCTCCCGAACCAGGTCGCCCAGTGCTGTGCGGCCGCCGGCATACCCCATGGCCCGGATCTCGCGCAGCAGACGTTCGACGCTCAGGTCGGGAAACTCGCGTACACGTTCGGTGACGTAGTGGACGAACGGATCGACCACGCACGGTCGCGGCGCGCGCGGACCGTAACGCGGCGCCTGAACGCCATTCCTGATGTATTTACGAACGGTCTTGCGGTCCATACTCAGTCGAGCAGCGATGGCCGTAAGCGGCCAGCCAACCCGTCTTGACGAGCGAGTTTAGGCGGTGCTCAAGAGAGGCTGCCAGTGATGCGGCAGCAGCGCGTCGATGTCGCTGGCCTTGTGGGTCGGCAA
>NZ_JBFPFS010000115.1:0-1500 GCF_047978125.1 Burkholderia sp. LFS061
GTGTAATGAACCGAACAACTGTAACGAACATCTCGAAGATCGCGGGCGGTATCGCGCTCGCCTTCGCGCTTGCCGCTTGTGGCGGAGGGGATGATAAACCCAATCAAGGCAAATCCAAGCCGAGCATCACGGATCCGCGGACGGGGGCTCCACTCCCCAGCAAGCCGATAGGTAAGCCAAGCGGTGTTCAAACGTCCATTCCCGGCAAGGGGCCGGCGGGCGATAATCGCCCCTCCGTTCCATTGTCATATAAAGTTTCCGCATATTCATTCATTGATGCATACAGTGGTTTTGATGTCGGTAGTCAGCATCCACTTGCCAATTTTGAAGATAGAATTGCATATAGTCAGGATGGGTATCAAGGGGCAATAGGGGCAGGCGAAGGTTACGCGCTGAAAATTGGAATTCAACCGTCAGATCCGATGTTTTTCTCGGCAGATCCCGACGATATAGCGGCAAGCATCGCCACTTTGGACGGCGGTTCAGTCGTGACCATGTGCGCTGGTGAAAACGTGACCTCCACCCCGGTTGGCAGTAGCAATATTGTAAGCATCGGATTTCTAACGCATCCGATAATTTCTGGCTTTGATCCGCTCATTAAGACTCCGGCGGTGCGAGAAATTTTTTCTCCTGAAGATTTTGCCGGAGGCGATCAAAAAATCTATTTTAATGTGATTTCATCGTGTGCGGCTGGGGATGGCGCGATTGAGGGGGGGGGGATATGGGCTCTTGATAGCGAGGGTATCAAGGAAGGTGGCAATCCTCCTGGAGTTACGGGCATGGATAGCAATATCCTCTTGATTGCCCGTGATCAGCTTGCTGGCTTGCTCGCCCGAAATTCTTCTATGAGCGGCTCTCCCACAGCACAGTCGGCGAGCAGGGTCTCAGGCGACAAAAATGGAGTCTACAACGCTCGCGCATTCATAACTTCAAGCGGGCATAGATATATTGCTCTTCGACGTGCAGTGCCGAACAACCCTGATCAAACAACCCAAATTCTCTTGGTGGCGACCGATAGTCCGATCCAAAAGTTGGAACCGATCAAAAAGTGATCTGCCCTCTGAATTTTCCGGGCTGTAGGTAGGTTTTTGGGGAGGGCATGCCCAGGCGCGAACTGCCCGGGCATGCCGCGGGTCTGCGCTTCCGAATTCAATTCGAATAGCCAGCTTTTTAGTTGTTATTGGTGGGCTCAATGGACCGGCCAGCCTTCCGTAGACATCTTCGAGCCATAATTTATGGCAACCGAGGAGGTCAGTATGAGCAGCAAACGGTACACGGATGAGTAGAGGTGGCCTCGCTCGTTCGGACAGGTTTTCGATCTTTTTAAGTGGAATGTCCGAGGCAATCATGCTGCCGACTTGATCGCAGGCAGCGTCGCGAAGTATGCCTCATCCGGCGTCTGATCCGCCAAGCTCGAATGAGGTCGTTTCCGGTTGTACAGCTCAATGTATTCGCCGATGGAACGCCGGGCATGGCTGACCGACTCGTAGGCTTTCAGGT
>NZ_JBFPFS010000116.1:0-1360 GCF_047978125.1 Burkholderia sp. LFS061
CCTCGGTCTGGCGCATGCGCATCTGCACGCGCCCGGTCAGCAGCGGCCAGAAGCCCGTGGTCCATTCGACCCGGCCCGGCAGCAGCGTCGCCGCGCTCTGGTCGGCGCCCGACGCGAGCATCAGCGTGCCCGAGCCGTGCCACAGCGACCCGTCCGGATCGACGAGATTCACGTGAGCGCCGGTCGCACGCGCGAACTGCGGCGCGATCCACGCAGCCGGCGCGAGCGCGACGAGCGTCACCGCCGTCGCCAGTCCGCCCGCCAGTACCCACGGCAATGCGGCGGCGAGCCGCTTCGTCCATGGCCTCATCGGCCGACCGCCGCTTGCGTCATCCACTGCGTCATTTCTGCGTCGACGGTTGCATCACGGCCGTCAGGTCGACCTGGCCGTCGTCCTTCAGCGCGGTCGCGTGCGCCTCGCCGACCTGCACCTTGAACTGACGGCGCGCATCGTCGAGCCACTGCGTCCACACCGGAAACGACACGTTCTTCATCTGGATCTGCACGCCGTTGCCGACGATCTGCACCTGCGCACCCTGCAGCCCGTGATCGGACAGCGACGCGGTCAGCGCGTCCTTCAGCGCCAGGCCGGTCGGCGCGACGCCCTGCGCGGCGGCCGTCAGCGACTTCGCCTCGTTCGCCTGCGCGGTCATCTGCGCGAGTTCGCGGCGCATCGTCGGCAGCTCGCGCTGGATCCGTGCGCGGCCTTCCTGCGCGGGCGACCACAGCACCGAATACGCAATCGCGACCGCCAGCACGGCGCCGCCCCAGCCGAGCAGCATCTTCTCGCGCTGCGAGCGCTCGCCCCAGAACTGGGTCAGCGTCTGGTTCAGTTGTTCCGTCTTCATGAGCGGCTCCGGATCGTCCATTTGCCCGTGTTGCTGTCGACTTCGCCGGACAGTCCGTTGCGCGCGAGGCGCTGCGTGAAATCGGGATCGACCTTGACCTCCGGCTTGAAGCCGACGTCGAGCCGCCGGTCGTGATAGTCGAGCGACGCGATGCCGTTCAGCGGCAGCGCGCCCATCGAGCGCGTCAACCCGCTCGCCAGCGCGAGGAAATCGTTCGGCGACAGCTCGCCGGCCGCCAGGCGCAACTGATCGAGCTGGCGCTGCATCTGCGCGGGCGGATCGAGCACCGTCGTCGTCTTCGGGAATGCGGACAGCAGCGTTTCGGTGATCTGCGCGGACAGCGCATCGCGCTCGCGCGACAGCTTCCACCAGTGCAGGTTCATCCCGATCACCGCGACGCCGAGCGTCGCCGCGACGAGTGCGATCGGCACGCGCAGGCGCTTCACCGTCGCGCGGTCGAAGCGCCACGGCTGCGACTCGAATTCGAACTGGCACAGATCGAAACGCTCGGT
>NZ_JBFPFS010000117.1:0-1322 GCF_047978125.1 Burkholderia sp. LFS061
TGAACCGCACCGGATTTTGTGGAGGCTCGTATTCTTGAGAGAATCGAGTCATGAACAAGAAGGCAAGCAAATTTTCCCCGGAAGTGCGGGAGCGCGCGGTGCGTCTGGTACGCGAACAGCGTAGCGAACACCCGTCGATGTGGGCAGCGGTCGAATCGATTGCGCCGATGATCGGCTGTACGCCGCAGACGCTGCTGGATTGGGTCAAACGCGACGAGGTCGACCGCGGGGAGCGCGATGGCGTGAGCACGGCCGAGCGTGAACGCATCAAGGCCCTGGAACGCGAGGTCAAGGAACTGCGCCGGACCAACGAGATCCTCAAGCTGGCGAGCGCGTTTTTCGCCCAGGCGGAGCTCGACCGCCGTTTCAAGTCCTGAAGGCCTTCATTGATCAGCATCGCGACACCTTCGGGGTCGAGCCGATCTGCAAGGTCTTGCGGATTGCCCCGTCGGGCTACCGACGCCATGCTGCGCAGCTTCGCGATCCGTCCAAACGCTGCGCCCGCGCCAAACGCGATGAGCTTCTGCAGCCGGAGATCAAGCGTGTCTGGCAGGCCAACATGCAGGTCTATGGCGTGCCGAAGGTCTGGAAGCAGATGAACCGTGAGGGCATCTTGGTCGCACGCTGCACGGTCGGGCGGTTGATGAAGCTGCAGGGTTTGCGAGGCGCAGTTCGCGGGAAGCGAGTTCGCACGACGACTCCCGATTCAAGCGCGCCGTGCCCGCTGGATCGGGTGAACCGGCAGTTCAAGGCTGAGCGACCGAATCAGCTTTGGGTGTCGGATTTCACCTACGTCTCGACATGGCGGGGCTGGCTTTACGTGGCGTTCGTCATCGACGTGTTCGCCCGTCGCATCGTTGGCTGGCGCGTCAGTTCGTCGATGACCACGGACTTTGTTCTGGATGCACTTGAACAGGCGCTGTACGCTCGCCAACCGGGTGACGACGAGACGTTGATACATCACTCCGATAGAGGGGCGCAATATGTCAGCATTCGGTACAGCGAACGGCTGGCTGAGGCCGGCATCGAGCCGTCGGTCGGCAGCCGGGGCGACAGCTACGACAATGCGCTGGCCGAAACGATCAACGGCCTGTACAAGACGGAACTGATTCATCGGTGCGCCCCTTGGAAAACGAGGGAATCCGTCGAACTGGCAACGCTGCAATGGGTGGCCTGGTACAACCATCATCGGTTGATGGAACCGCTCGGATATATCCCGCCCGCTGAGGCTGAGGCAAACTACTACAGGCAACTCAGAAATGCCGCTGACTTGCCTGCATTAACTTAAACCAACCGGCCTCCACGATTCCCGGCGCGGTTCA
>NZ_JBFPFS010000118.1:0-1320 GCF_047978125.1 Burkholderia sp. LFS061
CAGGCTGTTGAAAAACGCCTCGTCTTGATCACGAGGTCGCTGCGCAAAAGGATTTCGTATGCGATTGGCTGCTGAGTTGGCGACGGATCGTCGAAGCTGGACCGCTCGCGAGCGGTCCAGTCAGCGCGTTGCCGCGCAACGGCCGCGCTTGGGCGGCTCATTGCACGGCTCCTTGCTGCACCACCGTCAGCATTCGCGCCATTCGAGTCAGGTTGCTCGCCAGCATCGTCAACTTGAAGTGCTGATCGACCCGCTTGACGCCGCGATACACGGTCTGTCGAATCCTGCCGACAGTCTTGCCCCAGCCGAAGTGCTCTTCGATGCGTTTGCGAATCACTTGGCTGATGCCATAGCCGGCGTGCCGCGAGGTGCGGCCGTCGATCGCGCTGCCGCCTTGATGAGAATCGTTGCGCGCGACATGCGGCGTGACTTTGCGCGCCCGGCAATCGCGCACAAAGTCGCGCATGTCGTAGCCCTTGTCGGCGCCGAGCGTCTTGGCATGACGACCCGGCACGCAATCGAGCAGGCGCAACGCACTGGCACGTTCGGCGAATCCGTCGGCGTGACTCACCACGGCGCCGACCACCAAGCCCGAACGATTCTCCATCAGGATGTGCCCCTGATAACAAAGGACGGCTCCGCTTTGCCTGCCCTTTCGAAACAGCCGGGCATCCGGGTCTGTGCTCGATTCATGCGTGTCGTTGCTGCGCCGTTTGCCTTTCCAGTCCGTGTCGGCGTTGCGTCCACCGCCGGCCGGCGGATCGTCCGAGCCGTCCTTGGGACGGAAGCTCTTGTGACTGGCCCACGCCTGGATCAGCGTGCCATCGACCGAGAAGTGCTCCCTGGACAGCAGCCCTTGCTTGTCGGCCAAGCGCATGACTTCGGTAAAGAACGCTTCGACCACTTCGTGTTCGAGCAAGCGATCCCGGTTCTTCGAGAACACCGAGTGGTCCCAGACAGCGTCTTCGATAGCCAGGCCGACGAACCAGCGGAACAGCAGGTTGTAGCGCATCTGCTCCATCAGCATGCGCTCGCTGCGCACCGAGTAAAACACCTGCAGCAGCAACGCACGCAGCAGCTTCTCCGGCGCAATCGAGGCGCGACCGCTCTCCGCATAGATCGTGCCGAACAGCCCGTTGAGCCGCTTCAACGCCTGATTGACCAGCAGCCGAAGCGGCCGCAACGGGTGATCGGCCGGCACGAAGTCTTCCAGCTTCACCGTCGTGAACAACGGTTCTTGCATCTCGTCCATTCCACGCATCGGCTCATCTGCTCAAGATCATGAACACGATATCTCTAACGCACCGCCCTTCGAGCCCG
>NZ_JBFPFS010000119.1:0-1273 GCF_047978125.1 Burkholderia sp. LFS061
GATTTCCAGTCGAAGGCGGACCGCACGGTCTTGGCCAGCACATTGCGCAGCGCCAGCCAGAGCAGCTTGATCGCCGCCTCGTCATTCGGGAAGTGGCCGCGCGTCTTGATGATCTTGCGCAGTTGCATGTTCAGACTTTCTATGGCGTTCGTGGTGTACACGACCCGTCTAATCTCCGGCGGGAACACGTAGAACGGTACGACGTGCTCCCATGCCCGCTGCCACGATTGCACGATGGTCGGGTATTTCTCGCCCCAAGGGCCGTCAGCGAAGTCCTGTAACGCCTGCCTTGCCGCCTCTTCGCTGGCGGCCGCGTAGATCGGACGCAGCGCCGCGGCCAATGCCTTGCGGTCCTTGTAGCTGGCGTATTCCAAACTGTTGCGGATCAGATGCACGATGCAGGTCTGAACGGTGGTCCGTGGATAGGCTGCGCTGATAGCCTCGGTCAGCCCCTTCAAGCCGTCCACCACGGCAATCAGGATGTCCTGGCAGCCGCGCGTCTTCAGTTCGTTGAACACCTTGAGCCAGAACTTGGCGCCCTCGGTCTGCTCGATCCAAAGGCCCAGCACGTCGCGCTGGCCGTCGGCCTGAATGCCCAAAGCCAGATACACGGCCTTGTTGCTGACCACGCCATCGTCGCGGATCTTGACCCGCAGCGCATCGAAGAACACCACCGGATACATCGTCTCGAGCGGGCGGCTCTGCCAGCTCAGCGCTTCGGCCATCACCTCGTCGGTGACCGAGCTGATGAAGTCGGGCGAGACCTCGGTGCCATAGTGCTCGGCCAGAAATCCCTGAATCTCGCGCACGCTCATGCCGCGGGCGTACATCGCGATGATGCGTTCGTCGAAGCCGGTGAAACGGCGCTCGTGCTTGGGGATCAGGATCGGCTCGAAGCTGCCGTCACGGTCACGGGGCACGTCGACCCGGACTGGGCCACGATCGGTGATGACCGTCTTGCCGCTGGCGCCGTTGCGTTCGTTGGCCTGACCGGGCGGCTTGGGCTGGCCCGGCGGGTAGCCCAGATGCAGATTCATCTCGGCGCCCATCGCACGTTCGATGACCGCTTTGTTGAACGCCAGCATCAAGTCCTGCACCTCGGCTGGCGTCATCGGCCCCTTGACCAACTGGTCCAGCAGTTCCTTGGGCAGTTCAGGCAGCGGCCCTCGGGCCGCTGCCTGACGCGCTAAAGTTTGTCTTTTCTTTTTCATCGGCATATCCATGGCCTTTACACCTCATGATATGCCTCGCCCACGAAATCACGGATAGGTCC
>NZ_JBFPFS010000120.1:0-1206 GCF_047978125.1 Burkholderia sp. LFS061
GTGTATTAGCCGGGACTCGATCTGACAGGTAGTCGGGCCTACAAAGAACGAGCCATCAATGGGGGATGAGTTTCTCCTTGGCTAGTTCGAGCGAATCGAGGAAAGTACGCATCGGCGTCTTGCCATAACACCAGCGCCCCTGATGCTCTCGTTCATTGTTGTACTGGTCGAGCCACGCATCAAGGTCCGTCTGCAGCGTAGCGATCGAGTCGTAGATCTTCTTTCGGAAGACGATGCGATAGAACTCGTTGAGCATGGTCTTGTGCAGCCGTTCGACGATCCCGTTGGTTTGCGGCGACTTGGCCTTGGTTCGGGTATGGTCGATGTCCTCCAAGGCCAGATACAGCTCGTATTCGTGATGTTCGGGGTTGCCGCAGTATTCGGTGCCGCGGTCTGTCAGCACGCGTAGCAGCGGAATGCCGAAGCTGTCGAAGAACGGGACAACGCGATCGTTGAGCAGGTCCGCCGCCGGCAAAGGTGTCTTGCGATCATAGAGCTTGGCGAAAGCAACCTTCGAGTAGGTATCGACGAAAGTTTGCTGGTAGACACGGCCGACGCCCTTGAGGCTGCCGACGTAGAACGTATCCTGCGCGCCGCAGTAGCCCGGGCATTCGGACTCGAATTCGCCGTGCACTTCCTTCTCGTGCTTGGCGCGTTCGAGCGCGACGAGCTGCGCCTCGGTCAGCACCAACCCCTCCTGGGCGGACTTGGCTTCCAAGGCCTTCAAGCGCTTCGGCATGGTCTCCAGATCGTGGCGCAACCAGATGCTACGGACGCCTTGGGGCGAGACAGACAGAGCATGCCGTTTGAGGACCTCGTTGGCGATACGCACCTGACCGTAGGCTGGCAATTCGAGGGCCAGTTCGACAACGGCGGCCTCGACCTGCGGATCCACGCGGTTCTTGAGCAGCGGCCGGTGGTGGGAAATCTCCTGCAGCGCAGCTTCACCGCCTCGATCGTACAGTTCCTTAAATCGGTAGAAGCTGTCGCGCGAGTAACCCATCACGCGACAGGCCTGGCTGACGTTGCCGAGTTGCCGGGCCAGCTCGAGTATGCCGACCTTGGCACGAATTACCTTCTGCTCCTGAGTCATGGCGGACTCCTTGCTGTTCGCGGCGCGCATTGCCGCTACGGGCTACGCCCTCCGCGCCAATGCGCGCCAGCATGAAAAACCAACCACTGTCAGATTTAGTCTAGTCCACCGCA
>NZ_JBFPFS010000121.1:0-958 GCF_047978125.1 Burkholderia sp. LFS061
CAGTCAGTGAGCGCAATCAACGAAATCTGGAGTATGGATTTCGTCGTCGACGCGCTGTTTGATGGTCGACGCTTGCGCACGCTCACGATCGTGGACAACTACACGCGGGAATGCTTGGCGATTGAAGTCGACGGCTCATTGCGTGGCGAACACGTTGTCGCCGCGCTGACCCGGCTTGCGCAGCATCGTCCGCTTCCACGCTATATCAAGGCAGACAATGGCAGCGAGTTCATTTCGAAGGCGCTCGACAAATGGGCGTATGAGAACGGCGTGGAGATTGACTTCTCGCGCCCTGGCAAGCCGATTGACAACGCGAAGAATGAATCCTTCAACGGACGCTTTCGAGAGGAATGCCTCAATGCACATTGGTTCTTGTCGCTTGAAGACGCCAGACGCAAAATCGAGGTACTGGCGCGAGTACTATAACGAGACGCGCCCTCACTCTGCGCTGCAGTGGATGACACCGGCGGAATTCGCCCGCCAGTGCATCGATCGGGCCGGTTCGGCCCGCCCCGAAGAGCCGGAATTTTCCAGCTAAGACTGGGACGGAAATTGGGCCAGCCTCAAAGGAAGACGTTTCTTATTCTGATTTCGCGGGCATGGGGGTAATTTAGGAAAACATTGATCGTGCTGTATGCGGCAGCAAAGCGGGCGTTGTCTGCACTCGGGTTTGCCGGCAAGGAGGCTGCAGTGGGCGGGGGGGGCTATGTCTTTCGTCAAGCGTTAGCAGGCTGTTGAAATTGGGAACGGTGTAAACGGGCTTTGTGGGCGGTGCGTTAGAGATAACGTGGCCTTGGTCGGATGGGTGCGATGCGCGGAATGGACGAGATGCAAGAACCGCTGTTCGCGACGGTGAAGCTGGAAGACTTCGTGCCGGCCGATCACCCGTTGCGGCCGCTGCGGCTGCTGGTCAATCAGGCACTGAAGCGACTCAACGGACTGTTCGGTACGATCTATG
>NZ_JBFPFS010000122.1:0-935 GCF_047978125.1 Burkholderia sp. LFS061
CCTGACGATCCGGCGGACGCGCAAACGCGTATTTCTCGACGAGATGGAGCGTGTGGTGCCGTGGAAGGAATTCATGGCGCTGATTGCGCCACACGCGCCGACGAAGGCAACCGGTCGCAAACCGTTCCCCATCGAAGCGATGCTGCGCATTCATTTTTTGCAGCAGTGGTTCGGCTTGAGTGACGTCGCGATGGAAGAGGCGCTGTACGACGTGCCGCTGTACCGCGAATTCACGGGGCTGGGCGGCATGAGCCGGCTGCCGGACCGCGTGAGCATCCTGAGGTTTCGGCATCTGCTGGAGCAACATCAGTTGGCCGAGCAGTTTCTTAAGGCGGTGAACGCGCAACTGAGCGCGAAGGGTTACCTTCTCAAGGAAGGCACGGTAGTCGATGCCACGCTGATTGCCGCGCCGAGTTCGACGAAGAACAAGGATGGCGAGCGTGACCCGGAGATGCATCAGACGAAGAAGGGGAATATGTGGCACTTCGGCATGAAGGCGCACATCGGCGTGGATGCCGACTCGGGACTGGTTCATATGGTGGTCGGCACCGCAGCCAACGTCAACGACGTGACGCAAGCCCACGCACTGGTGCACGGTGACGAAGCGAATGTATTCGGTGATGCGGGCTATCAGGGTGTGGACAAGCGCGAGGAAACGCAGGACGTCAAGGTCGAATGGCACATTGCGATGCGTCCGGGCAAGCGTCGTGCTCTGGACATGGACACCACGCTGGGTCAATTGCTCGACGAGTACGAACGGCTCAAAGCGAGCATTCGCGCAAAGGTGGAGCACCCGTTTCGCGTCATCAAACGCCAGTTCGGTCACGTCACGGTGCGCTATCGCGGGTTGATGAAGAACGCGCAGCAATTGCATACGCTGTTCGCGTTGAGCAATCTGTGGATGATGCGACGACGGATTGTGCGGCACGCCGCGG
>NZ_JBFPFS010000123.1:0-920 GCF_047978125.1 Burkholderia sp. LFS061
TTAGAGACGGTTTCATAAAGGCTGTTCGGCGCGCCGGAGGGTATTCCAGCAAATCAGGCAGCAACCGAGTTTGAGGAACGCCCCGTGAATGTCGGCGCGACGCTCGAAACGAATCCGGAGGCGACGGAAGTGATGCAACCAGGCATGTGTGCGTTCGACGACCCAGCGATATTTGCCCAGGCCGCTGCCATGTTCGGTACGGCGCTTGGGGCGATCACCGGCTCGATACCGCGATTGCGCAATGCTCGTCGATGTCGCTCGGAGTCGTAACCGCGATCGGCGTAGACAACGCGCGGTCTCTGCAGCGGGTGGCCGCGCAATCCGCGAATCGGCGGAATCGCGTCGATCAGCGGCAGCAGTTGCGTGACGTCGTGGACGTTCGCGCCGGTCAGGATCGCGGCAAGCGGGGTGCCGTTAGCGTCGGTGACGATGTGGTGCTTGGAACCGGGTCGCGCACGATCGGTAGGGTTTGGCCCAGTTTTTGGCCCGCCCCAACGGCGCGAATCGATGATGAATCGACAGCGGCTCGCGAGAAGTCGATCTGGTCTGCTGCTCGCAGCTTCGCCAGCAGCAGTTCGTGCAAGCGGTCCCACACGCCTGCAGCCTGCCAATCGCGTAGCCGTCGCCAACACGTCACGCCCGAGCCGCATCCCATCTCGGCGGGCAGGTCGCGCCAGCGAAGTCCGGTCTTGAGAACGAACAAGATACCGGTCAGCGCGGCGCGATTCGAAACAGGCAGGCGGCCCGGATTCTTCTCGCGCCGCGGCTTGGCTGGCGGCAGTAACGGCTCGATCAGTGTCCACAATTCATCGTCGATGATCGGCTTGCCCATCTCCTCGGCCTCGGTTGTTCCGATGCCTGAGGTTAACAGCTCGCCGCACAAGTTAACAGCCCCAAACAGCCTTTTTGAAACCGTCTCT
>NZ_JBFPFS010000124.1:0-842 GCF_047978125.1 Burkholderia sp. LFS061
CGCTGCGCGAGCACGCCGAGCAGCGACGATGCGAGCAGGTACGGCTCGACGCCCATGTCGGTCAGACGCGTGACGGCCGATGCCGCATCGTTCGTGTGCAGCGTCGCGAGCACGAGGTGGCCCGTCAGCGACGCCTGCACCGCGATCTGCGCGGTTTCGAGGTCGCGGATTTCGCCGATCATGATCACGTCCGGATCCTGGCGCAGGATCGAGCGCAGCGCACGGGCAAAGGTCATCCCGATCCGCTCGTTCACCTGCGTCTGGCCGATGCCGCCGAGGTCGTATTCGATCGGATCCTCGACGGTCATGATGTTGGTCGTCGCGGTTTCGAGCCGCGACATCGACGCATACAGCGTCGTCGTCTTGCCCGAACCCGTCGGGCCCGTGACGAGCACGATGCCGTGCGGTCGCGCGATCAGCTTGTCGAACTGGACGAGCGTGTCGCGGCCCATCCCGAGCGCTTCGAGATTCAGGCGCTTCGCATCCTTTTCCAGCAGACGCAGCACCGCGCGCTCGCCGTGCCCGGTCGGCAGCGTCGACACGCGCACGTCGACCGGCCGGCCGCCGACGCGCAGCGTGATGCGGCCGTCCTGCGGCAGCCGTTTCTCCGCGATGTCGAGCTGCGCCATGATCTTGATCCGCGAGATCAGCGCGCCGTGCAGCGCCTTCTTCGGGCGCACGACGTCGCGCAGCGTGCCGTCGACGCGAAAACGCACGACGGACGAATTCTCGAACGGCTCGATGTGAATGTCCGATGCCTGTTCGCGCGCCGCTTGCGTGAGCAGCGCGTTGATCATCCGGATGATCGGCGCGTCGTCTTCCGATTCGAGCAGATCCTCGAC
>NZ_JBFPFS010000125.1:0-834 GCF_047978125.1 Burkholderia sp. LFS061
CGGATTCTCGGGACGCTGCAAGCCAACGGCCGGATATTTATCGTGAACCCAAATGGAGTTGTGTTCGGGCAGGGGGCATCGGTTGACGTTGGTGGCCTGGTTGCGTCTTCGTTGGGCATAAACAATAGCGACTTCATGGCGGGAAAGCTGAGTTTTGCGGCCGGATCGACGCAGCCTGGGCAAGTGTTGGTTCAGCCGGGGGTCGATATCACGGCGCAGTCGTTTGTGGCGTTGCTGGGCAATTCGGTATCGAACGCGGGCAACATCACGGCGGGTAAAGATCCGGGTGCGGATAGTCGTGGCATCGCTCTGGTCGGGGCGGATGCCGCCACGATTCAGCTGGGCAGCTGGAATGTATCGATCGATCGGGCGGCCAGAGATGCGCTGGTGACGAACTCGGGCAATCTCGTGATCGGCCAGTCCATGGAGGATGGATCGATTCAACTGAATGCGGCGGGGCGCAATGCATTGATGGGGGCACTGCTGGCCAACACGGGGACGATTACAAACCTCAGCCGAGGTGCGGGCAGTGACACATCCTTGGTGTCGACGGGGCGGGTGTCGGTGGGCGGGGAGGTCAAGGCGCTAGGCGGCACGATTGCGGTCAGGGGGCGAGAGGTTGAGCTGTCGGGCAATGTGAGTGTGGGCGATGGACAGACGGTTGACTCGGTGTCGGTTGAAGTTGGTGATGCAGACACACAAAGAGTGACGCAAACCGTCGATAGCGTGATTGCTGCGAACAGCAAAATGGACGCGAATATTCTGATGGCGGCGCAGAAGGTGCTGGCGCTGTCTGGGGCACTGCTTGCGCCGGGTGGTGAGATTTCGTTGACC
>NZ_JBFPFS010000126.1:0-805 GCF_047978125.1 Burkholderia sp. LFS061
TGTAGTGGTCAACTAATCCCGGACACTGCGTTAAGTTTTTCTTCCGCAACGGCCGGCGCCAGTCCGTCGTTGAACTGATGCGGCCGTATCCAGTTGTACCGGTGCATCAGGTAGTGGCTGATGTCCCGATGTGCTTCCTGTGCCGACATGTACCCCACTGACGGCTGCCATTCCGTCTTGAAGCTGCGGAACAGCCTTTCCATCGGGGAGTTGTCCCAGCAGTTTCCACGGCGGCTCATGCTCTGCTGAATCCGATAGCGCCACAGGCGCTGACGGAATTTCCGGCTTGCATACTGGCCGCCTTGATCCGAGTGAAACAGCAAGCCTTGCGGTCGACCACGCTGCTCATACGCCATCTCCAGCGCCTGCACGACCAGATCGGCATCCGGGCGTGTCGAGAACGCCCAGCCGACCACCCGACGCGTGAACAGATCGAGTACCACGGCCAGATAATGCCAACGGCCCTGCGCCCAGACATACGTAATGTCACCACACCAGACCTGATTCGGCGCACCAACCTCGAATTCACGATTGAGATGGTTCGGGATATCGATCCGCTCGACCGTGGCCTGCTTGTAGGCATGGCGCCCCGGCTGCTTGCAGATCAGTCCAAGTTCTTCCATCAAGCGGCTGACCTTGAAGCGGCCAATCACCGTACCTTCCTCGCGCATCATGCCCATGATGCTGCGGCTGCCGGCAGAGCTTCGGCTCTCGACGAACAGTTCGTGTATCCGGCTACGCAGTGCCATGCGCTCAGCGTCAATGCGCTGGGTGCGCTCACGGTACGCATACAGGCAGGAACGTG
>NZ_JBFPFS010000127.1:0-792 GCF_047978125.1 Burkholderia sp. LFS061
GCCGGTTGCGTGCGCGCGTCCGGGCCGCCCGGTGCGCGCGGCGCACCGGTGTGGTCGGCCGCCGGGTTCTGGCGGGCGCTGGCGGGATCGGCGGCGGCGGGCCGCGCGGGAGTCTGCATGGTGTTGTCGCTGCTCATGGTTCGATGTCAAGGACGGTGGGAAGGAGTGGCGGCGAGCGCGGCGTCGTCCGGCTCGGCGCGGAAGCCGCCGCCGAGCGCGGCGACGAGCTGCAGCGACTGGTCCGCGCGCTGCGCGCGCAGCGCGGCGACCTCGCGGCTCGCGATCAGCAGTTGCTGGCGCACGACGAGCGCGTCGAGGTAGCTGCCGACGCCGGCCCGGTAGCGCGCGTCCGCGAGCCGCCACGCATCGGTGGCGGAGTCGAACGCAAGCTGCTGCGCATCGGCCTGCACGGCGAGCGAGTGCAGGCGGTGCAGATCGTCGGCCACCTCGCCGATCGCACCGATCAGCGTCTTGTTGTAGCCGGCGACCGCGAGGTCGTATTGCGCATCGCGCCTGCGCAGCACGCCGCGCCGCTCGCCGCCGTCGAAGATCGGCAGGCTCACGGCCGGACTGACGTTGTAGGTGCGCGACGCGGCCTGGAACAGCGATGCGCCGCCGCGTGTCGCGAGCCCGATCAGCGCGGTGAGACTCACGTTCGGCAGGAACTCCGCGCGGGCAGCTGCGACGTTGCGGCTCGCCGCCTCGACCCGCCAGCGCGCGGCGACGAGATCGGCGCGCCGGCCGAGCAGCGCGGCCGGCAGATCGGCCGGCACCGCCAGCGCGGCGGCCGGC
>NZ_JBFPFS010000128.1:0-769 GCF_047978125.1 Burkholderia sp. LFS061
AACTGTCCCACTTGGAAGTGGAAAATTCCGGCATGACGATGTCATCGAGACTTGGAGGTCATGCCGTGAAGAAGAGCAAGTTCACCGAAGAGCAGATCGCATACGCGTTGAAGCAGGCCGAGTTGGGCACGCCTGTCGCGGAGGTCTGCCGCAAGATGGGGATCAGCGACGCGACGTTTTACAACTGGCGCACGAAGTACGGCGGGCTGTCGCCATCGGAGCTGCGCCGGCTGAAGCAGCTTGAAGAAGAGAACGCGAAGCTCAAGCGGCTCGTAGCAGATTTGTCGCTGGACAAGGCCATGCTGCAGGACGTGCTGTCAAAAAAGCTCTGAAGCCTTCTCGGCGCCGTGAGCTTGTCACGGACTTGATGCAGCGTTTCGGCGCAAGCCAGCGGCAGACCTGCGCGTTGTTGCAACTGTCCCGCACCGTCTACCGTTACGAGTCGGTCGCGCGGGATCAAAGCGCGCTGGAGATGCGCATCAAGGAGATCACGGAAGTGCGGGTGCATTACGGCGCACCCCGCGTGTACGTGATGCTTCGCCGGGAAGGCTGGCGAGACAACCATAAACGAGTCGAACGCGTGTATCGGGAACTCGGGCTTTCGTTGCGCCACAAACGACCTCGACGGAACAAGTCGGCTCGGCGCAGGCAGCCAAAGCAGTCAGTGAGCGCAATCAACGAAATCTGGAGTATGGATTTCGTCGTCGACGCGCTGTTTGATGGTCGACGCTTGCGCACGCTCACGATCGTGGACAACTACACGCGGGAA
>NZ_JBFPFS010000129.1:0-729 GCF_047978125.1 Burkholderia sp. LFS061
CGTTTCGAGCGTCGCGCCGACATTCACGGGGCGTTCCTCAAACTCGGTTGCTGCCTGATTTGCTGGAATACCCTCCGGCGCGCCGAACAGCCTTTATGAAACCGTCTCTAACGGACTACGTGAGGCGCCGCTACCCACGCCGGCTCGGAGCAGTGAGACAGTCCACGACGTTGACGTGCGGACGTCAACGCCGAGCACTGCTGGCGAAGCGGCGTTGAGCGGCGAGTCGAAGCGGACTTCGTTTGCCGACGTGTTCCTGAAGCGTCAGAACTTCACCGCAGGTCGCCGTTGGAAGTAGCTTCGCGAGAAACCGGTTCCGCGATCGGCGCATAAGCGTACCGTTCCAGCGATAGCGCGGAGACTGGAGAGCAAGCGGTGATGAACGACGAATTCAACCGTCAATTCCAGCGCGACTGGGTCATCTCGCCGATTCTCGATGGCGGTTTGTCGATCGGCAGATGGGCTCACGCGGCAGCCTTCGCGATGAGCTACGACTCGCGTACGCGATTTCTCATTTCATGCTGCACGGGCCTGATGGTCCCGCCTCGCATACCGTTGAAAGCCCCGCACTGCGGGCTCGTCGTCGGGCCGTGCGACGGCGATGCGGACGACGAAGGACGCCTAGCAGGCTGTTGAAAAACGCCTCGTCTTGATCACGAGGTCGCTGCGCAAAAGGATTTCGTATGCGATTGGCTGCTGAGTTGGCGACGGATCGTCGAAGCTGGACCG
>NZ_JBFPFS010000130.1:0-727 GCF_047978125.1 Burkholderia sp. LFS061
CGACGGTGAAGCTGGAAGACTTCGTGCCGGCCGATCACCCGTTGCGGCCGCTGCGGCTGCTGGTCAATCAGGCACTGAAGCGACTCAACGGACTGTTCGGTACGATCTATGCCGACAGCGGTCGCGCGTCGATTGCGCCCGAGAAGTTGCTGCGTGCGCTGTTGCTGGAGGTGTTTTACTCGGTACGCAGCGAACGCATGCTGATGGAGCAGATGCGCTACAACCTGCTGTTCCGATGGTTCGTCGGCTTGGCCATCGAAGACGCCGTCTGGGACCACTCGGTGTTCTCGAAGAACCGCGACCGGCTGCTTGAGCACGAAGTGATCGAGGCGTTCTTTACCGAAGTCATGAGCTTGGCGGACAAGCAAGGGTTGCTGTCCAGAGAGCACTTCTCAGTCGATGGCACGCTGATCCAGGCGTGGGCCAGTCACAAGAGCTTCCGTCCCAAGGACGGCTCGGACGATCCGCCGGCCGGCGGCGGACGTAATGCCGACACGGACTGGAAAGGCAAACGGCGCAGCAACGATACTCATGAGTCGAGCACGGATCCGGACGCCCGGTTGTTCAAGAAGAGCAAAGGTACGCCGTCCATCCTGTGCTACCACGGTCACATCCTGATGGAGAACCGTTCGGGCTTGGTGGTCGGTGCCGTGGTGAGCCATGCCGACGGCTTCGCCGAACGCGCCAATGCGTTGCGCCTGCTCGGTTGCGTGCCTGGGCGTCATGC
>NZ_JBFPFS010000131.1:0-722 GCF_047978125.1 Burkholderia sp. LFS061
GATGGAGAACCGTTCGGGCTTGGTGGTCGGTGCCGTGGTGAGCCATGCCGACGGCTTCGCCGAACGCGCCAATGCGTTGCGCCTGCTCGGTTGCGTGCCTGGGCGTCATGCCAAGACGCTCGGCGCCGACAAGGGCTACGACATGCGCGACTTTGTGCGGGACTGCCGTGCGCGCAAGGTGACGCCGCACGTCGCGCGCAATGACACGCATCAAGGCGGCAGCACGATCGATGGCCGCACCTCGCGGCACGCCGGCTACGGCATCAGCCAGGTGAAACGCAAACGCATCGAAGAGCACTTCGGCTGGGGCAAGACTATCGGCAGGATTCGACAGACCGTGTATCGAGGCATCAGACGGGTCGACCAGCACTTCAAGTTGACGATGCTGGCGAGCAACCTGACTCGAATTGCGCGAATGCTGACGGTGGTACCGCAAGGAGCGATGCAATGAGCCGCCCGAGCAGCGCGGGCGTCACGCGGCAACGCGCCGGCAATCCCGCTCGCCAGCGGGGCAGCCACGACGATCTATCGGCAACTCGGCGGCCAATCGCATACGAAATCCATTTAATCAGTGCCCCGGCCATCAAAACGCGGCGCTTTTCAACAGCCTGTTAGACCACGTGCAGCGTTTCGCGACCGATTGGATGTGGACTTACAATCAGGACCGCCCGAACATGGCCTTGGGCGGATTTACGCCAAAGCAGCGGTTGGCCATGGCCGCT
>NZ_JBFPFS010000132.1:0-653 GCF_047978125.1 Burkholderia sp. LFS061
CCATCTTTCGTCGCTTTGGCAACTTCGAGCGCAGCTGCAACTGTTCTTCGCAATACAACCGGTACGCCTGGTTCCGGCCTAACTGCCAGCCTTCCCGGCGCAGCAGTACATGGACACGACGATACCCGTAACGCACACGCGTATAGGCGATCTCGCGCATACGTGAGCGCAGCTCCGGACGCGGATCTTTGACGCTTCTGTAGTACTGAACGCTGCGCGGTTGCTTCACGAGCCGACAGGCCCGCCTCATCGTCAATCCGTAGTGGCTCACCACGTAATCCACCACGTCTCTCCTCAGCGCGGGCCGGGCCACTTTTTTGATGCCACGTCCTGCAGGATGGCCTTGTCCAGGCTTAGTTCGGCGACCAGCTTCTTCAGCCGCGCGTTCTCTTCCTGCAGCTGCTTAAGTTCGCGTACCTGATCCGACTGCATGCCGGCGTATTGCTTCTTCCACCGATAGAACGTCTGTTCCGAAATACCGACCTGCCGGATTACATCGGCCACAGGCATGCCCAGCTCGGCTTGCTTCAGCACCGCCACAATCTGTTCGATCGAAAAGCGTTTCCGTTTCATGACAAACCACCTCCTGGTTCAGGGTGAAGTTTGCCGCAAAACTCACTCTCTAATCGGTCCAGGATTCCTAAAGCGGATCA
>NZ_JBFPFS010000133.1:0-652 GCF_047978125.1 Burkholderia sp. LFS061
CACATGGAGTTTCCGTTTGCCGGAGCACGGATGCTGGCGCGCCTGTTGCGCCGGGAAGGCCATGAAGTTGGTCGCCGTCGCGTGCGCACGCTGATGAAGCGCATGGGCGTCGAGGCGCTGTACTGCAAGCCGAACACGAGTCGCCGCAACGCGCAGCACAAAATCTGGCCGTATCTGCTGCGTGGCCTGAAGATCGAGCGGGCCAATCAGGCATGGACACTCGACACGACGTACATTCCGATGGCGCGCGGATTCGTGTATCTGACGGCGGTAGTGGACTGGGCGAGCCGCAAGGTACTCTCGCACCGGGTCGCCATCACGCTGGAGGCCGTGCACGCCGTCGAAGCGCTGGAGGAAGCGTTCGCCCGTTACGGGCTGCCGGACATCGTGAACACCAATCAGGGCAGCCAGTTCACGGCGGGCGCGTTCACCGAGGCCGTGCTGGGCCGGGGTATCCGGCTGTCGATGGACGGCAAGGGAAGCTGGCGCGATAACGTGTTCGTCGAGCGGGTATGGCGCAGCATCAAGTACGAGGAGGTCTACCTGAAAGCCTACGAGTCGGTCAGCCATGCCCGGCGTTCCATCGGCGAATACATTGAGCTGTACAACCGGAAACGACCTCATTCGAGCTTGGCGGATCAGACGCCGGATG
>NZ_JBFPFS010000134.1:0-609 GCF_047978125.1 Burkholderia sp. LFS061
ACAGCTTGCGGCCGAACGCGAGCCGCTGCGTACGCGCGCCGCGCGTCGCGCTGGCGGCCGGCTCGACGACGAGCGGCGTGAGCCCCTGCGTGCGCAACTGGCCGCGCGCGGAACGCGCGCTGTCGGCATCGATGACGCCTTTCTGCGCGTGTCCCGCCGCATCGATCGCTTCGAAACGGAATGCCGGCATCGCGCTATGCGCCTCCCGTCACGCGCAGCACTTCCTCGAGCGACGTCGCGCCGGCGGTCAGCCAGCGTTCGGCGTCGTCGCGCAGCGTGCGCATCCCTTCCGCGCGGCTGGTGGCCAGAATCTCCGCGTCGGCCGCATTGCGATGGATCAGCGAGCGGATCGTATCGTCGACCAGCAACAGTTCGTATACACCGCGCCGGCCCGCGTAGCCCGAATGCCCGCACTTGTCGCAGCCGACCGGATGCCACAGCGTGCGGCCATCCTCGTGCCGCTCTTCCTTGCAGACGGGGCAGAGCTGCCGCACCAGGCGCTGCGCGAGCACGCCGAGCAGCGACGATGCGAGCAGGTACGGCTCGACGCCCATGTCGGTCAGACGCGTGACGGCCGATGCCGCATCGTTCGTGTGCAGCGTCGCGAGC
>NZ_JBFPFS010000135.1:0-590 GCF_047978125.1 Burkholderia sp. LFS061
GCCCTCGGGCCGCTGCCTGACGCGCTAAAGTTTGTCTTTTCTTTTTCATCGGCATATCCATGGCCTTTACACCTCATGATATGCCTCGCCCACGAAATCACGGATAGGTCCCCAGTCGCCGGTCGCATTTACGCGGCGCTTCTATCTGAATCAGATCGCTGCTTAACCCGTTGGCCTCCACGAATTCCGTCCGACCTCAACCAGAGCATCCGCAACAAGCTGTGGGGCAGCGCCTTGTCTTCCCTGGCCTGAAGCCGAGGCTTGCCGCTCATCCGGTCAAACACTTGGCGAGCCGGCGACGCGCGCGTCAGCGCATCGCGTCGCCGAAGATCAGCGACACCTCGTTGTTCCCGATCGGGTGGCCGAGCAGGTTCAGCAGCCCAGCGAGGTTCGCCTGCTGCTCGGGCGCCGCATGCGCGGTGCCGCGGAACGATCCCTGGCTTGCGCCGAACGTGCCGTGCCCGTCGAGGAACAGCGGACCCTGCGTCGTCGACAGGTCGAGATCGGCGCCCGCCCCCTTCGCCTGCAGCACCGCGCGGTACGAACCGAGCGGCTTCACGCGCGACACGCGCGAACTCATCGAGTCGATC
>NZ_JBFPFS010000136.1:0-573 GCF_047978125.1 Burkholderia sp. LFS061
TGATCTGCTTGGGGTTTCCGGGCCAAATCTAGAGCGAGTTTTCCGGCGTTTCGGGCACTGCAGAACCCGATGAAGGCGCCAGCTGACGAGCGAATTCGGCTGGCGCCAATTCTTTGAGAGCCGAGTGAGGACGGCTCTCGTTGTAATCCCGGCGCCATGCCTCGACGATCGCTTTGGCTTCGCCCAGTGTTTCGAACCAATGTAGGTTCAAGCACTCGTCACGGAATGATCCGTTAAACGTCTCAATGTGGCAATTGTCCGTCGGCTTGCCGGGCCTGCTGAAGTCGATTTTTGCGCGGTAGTGATACGCCCACATGTCGAGCGGGCGCCCGGAAAATTCGCTGCCGTTGTCGACAAACAGATGCCGCGGAGCACCGCGCCGAGCTGCGATTCGATTCAGTGCAGACACCACGTGTTCGCCTTTCAAGCGTTGCCCGACTTCGATGGCCAACGCTTCCTTCGTGAAGACATCCACAATCGTCAAGGTGCGAAATTTCGAGCCATCAGCCAACTGGTCGGCCACAAAATCCATACTCCAAGCGTCATTTGGTTTTGCCGGCACGATCTTCGCCA
>NZ_JBFPFS010000137.1:0-572 GCF_047978125.1 Burkholderia sp. LFS061
CTTGCCGACCCACAAGGCCAGCGACATCGACGCGCTGCTGCCGCATCACTGGCAGCCTCTCTTGAGCACCGCCTAAACTCGCTCGTCAAGACGGGTTGGCTGGCCGCTTACGCGAGAGCAGCCTTACCACGACCCAGAACCGGAAGACCCGGTTGCATAACCAGCAAGGGCCGCTTTATGCGGCCCTTGTTGCCTCGGTGGTTGACTCGGCGTTCAGCGGATCTCTGCGCACCATTCCTTGGCTCAGCTAGCACCGCGGCTCTTCTACGGCCACCGTCAACAACCGTCACAACAGCGGAACGCAACCTTCCGTCATCACCTCCGCATCCGCAGCCCTCACGGCTCCGCTTACTCTCTCGTAGAAAGAGCATTGCCTACCCGATCAGCGGCATCGCGATCGTTAGCGCATTCCGCATGAGATGCGACCCATGCCGAGTGCACCGCGCGCATTTCCGCCGCCCAAATGCAAAAACCCCCGCCTTGTGGGGCGGGGGTTTCTGGCTAAGGGAGCCTGACGATTACCTACTTTCACACGGGAATCCGCACTATCATCGGCGTAGAGTCGTTTCACG
>NZ_JBFPFS010000138.1:0-561 GCF_047978125.1 Burkholderia sp. LFS061
GCTTGCTGTTTGAACTCCGGGGAAAACGTACGTCGTTGCTTGCTCATCAGACACCTCTTCATGGCGAACATTCTCGCCTAAATCAGTGTCCGGATTCATTAGACCACTACAATATACGTGCGAAGATTTTGCTAATGCGCCTTCAGGAGCTTGCAATGTCAGATGTGGCTCACAAGCGGCGTAATGAGGAAAGTCGATCGTGACAAGAGCATGGCGTGCACGTAACCGATGATCAACAACTTAGGTGCGTGCGCAACAATATAGCTCTCGTCCAAAAGACGGGGGCGCGACTTTAATGCCTGTTTTCCTGGGTGGGGGAGGCCGTCGACATTGAGCCGTGGTGCGCGCCTATGTCGCGCTTCGGACGTGTCAGGAATTTCGTGTGCTGAGGTCGGTTAAAAATCTCAGCTGATGGCGGCGGTGAATCGCTCGCCGAACAGAATGGCGAAGTGATTGACTGCTTGCCGCCAAGTGATAGGCGGCATCTTCCAGTCCTTTTCGATGTTGCGCAAGGCTAGATACAGCAGTTTGCTGGCGGCTTCGTCGCTCGGGAAGTGGCCG
>NZ_JBFPFS010000139.1:0-559 GCF_047978125.1 Burkholderia sp. LFS061
GCCGAAGACGGTGTTCCCGGGCGGCGCGCTGATCGGCGACGACGCGGGCTTCCTGAACGCATCGCGGATCAAGGGCAGCCACGCGGCGATCAAGACCGGCATGCTGGCGGCCGATGCCGCGTTCGACGCGGTGCAGGCCGGCCGCCAGTCGGACGAACTCAACGCGTACCCGGACGCCTTCAAGCAGTCGTGGCTGTACACGGAGCTGTACCGCGCGCGCAACTTCAAGCAGTGGATGGCCAAGGGGCTGTACCTGGGCACGCTGATGGTCGGGCTGGAGCAGAAGGTGATGGGCGGCAACGTACCGTGGACGCTGCATCACCAGCACGCGGACCACGAGATGCTGAAGCCGGCGTCGCAATGCGAGCCGATCGAGTATCCGAAGCCGGACGGCAAGCTGACATTCGACCGGCTGTCGTCGGTGTTCATCTCGAACACGAACCACGAGGAGAACCAGCCGGCGCACCTGACGCTGAAAGATGCGAACGTGCCGGTGAACGTGAACCTGCGCAATTACGCGGGGCCGGAGGCGCGCTTCTGCCCGGCGGCGGTGTACGAG
>NZ_JBFPFS010000140.1:0-521 GCF_047978125.1 Burkholderia sp. LFS061
CACGCGCTTGAGCGCGTCCATGATCTGGCTGTCCGTGAATCTCGACTTCTTCATGCTGTAGAACTCCCTCAGCAAGAAAATTCTACTTCTGGTCACACCGGTTTTTCGGGGGGATTACCCCTCCACGATTCCCGGCGCGGTTCAGACATCGACGCCGACGAAGACATCGACGGCATCACGTTGTTGTGTGTCTTGCATCGCAGTTTGTGCAGAGTGAACGGATTGGCCCGCAACAACGGCGGCAAGTCTCGGCATCCACGTTACGGACGGCGTCGGGATATCCCGGCCAAACCCCTATCAGCGATCACCAGCCACCTACCAGGCCCGGTGACAACACCCCCCGGATCATGACTGCGACTGGGGGCGAGAATCATGCCGGGCCTGGCTGGCCCAAACCCCGATTATCGGGGCGTGAAGATAGTAACGGGGGCCAGCCCCACGTTTTCCCTCCTAGTCGGGAACGACGAGATTTGCCGAGTTTATGATCAAATATCCGCTGGAAACGAGACATTTCGCGTATT
>NZ_JBFPFS010000141.1:0-513 GCF_047978125.1 Burkholderia sp. LFS061
CGTGAAGATAGTAACGGGGGCCAGCCCCACGTTTTCCCTCCTAGTCGGGAACGACGAGATTTGCCGAGTTTATGATCAAATATCCGCTGGAAACGAGACATTTCGCGTATTTTTGTTGCGTGTAAAAAGAGAAGATGGGCGGTAATTATAAATGGGGTTTCGCGTTCGCTCTATGAAACATTTTCTCGCTTTCCTTTTCCGTTCCCTGTTTTCTCGCCGTCAGAAATATGTGCGGCCCTCGCGGTTGTTGGTCGCGCTGTTTTCGAGGGCGGTACTTGCAACCGGCATGCTGATGTCTGGCAACGCTTGTGCTGTTGGCGTAGGGACGCCGGTGGGCAACGATGTAGTCATCGCCAGACCGAATGCGGCGCAGACAATCATCACCCAGTCGAGTGAGCGGGCGGTGATCAACTGGGACAATTTCAATATCGCCCCTGGGGAGCTGGTCAGATTCGACCAGCGGCAAGGGGCGAACTCTGCGACGCTCAATCAAGTGGCAAGTCCTGATCCGAC
>NZ_JBFPFS010000142.1:0-513 GCF_047978125.1 Burkholderia sp. LFS061
TCCGGTACACGCGCTTGTGATTCCAGCCGAAGCCTTTCACGTTGCGCAGGTACAGGAAGCACAGTCCGAAGCCCCAGTTCCGGTGGTTGTCCGTCAGGCGCAGCAGCCAGTGCGCAATCTCGTCGTTCTCGGCGGTGCGCCGACCGACGTACCGATAACAGGCCTGGCTGATCCCAAATGCCTCACATGCCAGCCGGATCGATACGCCCCGGCTGGACACCGCTCGCATGGCCATCTCACGCCGGCAAGATGGCCTCAATCTTTTTTTGCGAGCGCCTCCGCTACGATCTCGGCCTTGATCTTCTCCTCGACGTACATCTTGCGCAGCCGGGCGTTCTCGGCCTCCAGTTCCTTCATCCGCGCGATCAGCGAAACGTCCATCCCGCCGTACTTCGAGCGCCATTTGTAGAACGTCGCCGTGCTGATACCCAACTCCCGGCACAGGTCCGGCACCGACAGCCCCGATTCCACGCGCTTGAGCGCGTCCATGATCTGGCTGTCCGTGAATCTCGA
>NZ_JBFPFS010000143.1:0-506 GCF_047978125.1 Burkholderia sp. LFS061
CATCCGGCCTGACCGGGCCGAAGGGCAAGCGGACCTGAAAAATTCATGCTGCTGATGACATCGGATTCGAGCGTCGTTTCTCATCGATTTCGTCACGTTGCCCACACTTCGCAGCCGGCTGTCGCTGACGTCGTTTTGAACAGTGTCCTTAAGCATACTGTTTCGGTACGACGTGAGGCCGCGTAGCGGATTGTTTCACCTGATTTTGTTCGGGGAGGAAGCTGAATGTTCCGTCAAATAAAGTTCGAAGATTGTCGAAGTCGGAAGCCGGCAAACAATAGGCCATCCACCCTGAGCAAGTTTACGGAAAAAAGTCATCGGTCTACGGGAAGTCAGTCTGAGTCTGGGTGAACCGGTTCGGCGCGGAGTCCGGCAGGCAATTGAAGAAGGGCTGTCTGTAGTGGTCTAATGAATCCGGACACTGATTTAGGCGAGAATGTTCGCCATGAAGAGGTGTCTGATGAGCAAGCAACGACGTACGTTTTCCCCGGAGTTCAAACAGCAAG
>NZ_JBFPFS010000144.1:0-505 GCF_047978125.1 Burkholderia sp. LFS061
CCTGGTAAATCGGCTTGATCGCGGCAGCCAGCGGCTTGCGGTCTTTCCAGCTCGCCAGATTCAGCGAATTGCGGATCAGATGCACGATGCAGGTCTGGATCTGGGCGGCCGAATAGACCGCCTCGATTGCTTCGGGGAAGCCGCGCAAACCGTCGACCACCGCGATCAGGATGTCGTGCAAGCCGCGGTTCTTCAGCTCGTTGAAGACCTTCAGCCAGAACTTGGCGCCTTCGGTTTGCTCGATCCACAAACCCAGCACTTCCTTGCGGCCGTCGGCGCGGATGCCAGCGATCAAATCGGCAGCATGATCGCCCCGGACGTTCCACTCAAAAATCTCGGGACCCTGTCCGAACAAGCGGCATCACCTCTCAGGAAGCACAGTCCGAAGCCCCGGTTCCCGCGTGTAGTTGTCCACGATCGTGAGCGTGCGCAAGCGTCGACCATCAAACAGCGCGTCGACGACGAAATCCATACTCCAGATTTCGTTGATTGCGCTCACTGACTG
>NZ_JBFPFS010000145.1:0-503 GCF_047978125.1 Burkholderia sp. LFS061
CCGCGCGCGGCCAGTTGCGCACGCAGGGGCTCACGCCGCTCGTCGTCGAGCCGGCCGCCAGCGCGACGCGCGGCGCGCGTACGCAGCGGCTCGCGTTCGGCCGCAAGCTGTCGCAGCGCGAACAGGCGATCCTCACGCGCCAGCTCGCGAGCCTGCTGATCGCGGGGCTGCCGCTCGACGAGGCGCTCGGCGTGCTGACCGAGCAGACCGAACGCGACTACATCCGCGAACTGATGGCCGCGATCCGCGCCGAGGTGCTCGGCGGCCATTCGCTCGCGAATGCGCTGGGCCAGCATCCGCGCGATTTTCCGGAAATCTACCGCGCGCTCGTCGCGGCGGGCGAGCACACGGGCAAGCTCGGCATCGTGCTGTCGCGCCTGGCCGACTACATCGAGCAGAGCAACGCGCTGAAGCAGAAGATCCTGCTGGCCTTCACGTATCCGGGCATCGTCACGCTGATCGCGTTCGGCATCGTCACGTTCCTGCTGAGCTACGTGGTGCCG
>NZ_JBFPFS010000146.1:0-502 GCF_047978125.1 Burkholderia sp. LFS061
CGGACTCCTTGCTGTTCGCGGCGCGCATTGCCGCTACGGGCTACGCCCTCCGCGCCAATGCGCGCCAGCATGAAAAACCAACCACTGTCAGATTTAGTCTAGTCCACCGCAGCTGATGACATCGGATTCGAGCGTCGTTTCTCATCGATTTCGTCACGTTGCCCACACTTCGTCAGCCGGCTGTCGCTGACGTCGTTTTGAACAGTGTCCTTAGGCGATCTGGCGGCAATGTTCAATCCGATTCTGAGGGGATGGCAGCAGTACTACGGCCGCTTCCATGGCTCGGCAATGTCGGTGATCTGGAAACACATGAATGACTACCTGGTGCGCTGGATGATGCGCAAGTACAAGACTCTTGCTCGAAACCAGCCTCGGTAATCCCCCCGTTTTGCACGGGGTTCAGAAGTAGAAACTAAGCGGCCATGGCCAACCGCTGCTTTGGCGTAAATCCGCCCAAGGCCATGTTCGGGCGGTCCTGATTGTAAGTCCACATCCAATCGGT
>NZ_JBFPFS010000147.1:0-494 GCF_047978125.1 Burkholderia sp. LFS061
GCCGGATCGTCAGGCCAAGGTTCAGGTCGGTCTGTTTCATGTCCTGATTGTCCACGGCAACCGACCTGTTGAACATGCGGGCCTTCGCCAGTTTTGAACATCATCCCTAGCAGGCTGTTGACCAGCGCCGCGTTTTGATGCCCGGGGCACTGATTAAATGGATTTCGTATGCGATTGGCCGCCGAGTTGCCGATAGATCGTCGTGGCTGCTTCGCTGGCGAGCGGGATTGCCGGCGCGTTGCCGCGCTGCTCGGGCAAGTCATTGCATCGCTCCTTGCGGTACCACCGTCAGCATTCGCGCAATTCGAGTCAGGTTGCTTGCCAGCATCGTCAACTTGAGTGCTGGTCGACCCGTTTGACGCCGCGATACACGGTCTGTCGAAGCATGACGCCCAGGCACGCAACCGAGCAGGCGCAACGCATTGGCGCGTTCGGCGAAGCCGTCGGCATGGCTCACCACGGCACCGACCACCAAGCCCGAACGGTTCTCCATC
>NZ_JBFPFS010000148.1:0-486 GCF_047978125.1 Burkholderia sp. LFS061
CTGATGCACCGGTACAACTGGATACGGCCGCATCAGTTCAACGACGGACTGGCGCCGGCCGTTGCGGAAGAAAAACTTAACGCAGTGTCCGGGATTAGTTGACCACTACACCTCCGCACCCTGCCATCAACGCCATCGCCGCAATGCAGCCACAAACCACCAATTTCTTTGCAACCATATTCCCACCTCAAGGAGTTTCAGTCAGCCACAATTTGACAGTCCTCCCACGGGGAGGGCAATGGGATTTGTCTTGGGGTTTTTGTGGTATTTCTAGTTGGGGCCTGTTCCTGAGCATCGACGATCGTCACAGCTCGTAGCCTATCTGACCTGCCCTGGAATTTTCGGACCAGTTGAAACTTGAGAGAATGGCTTCCATGATCTGCTTGGGGTTTCCGGGCCAAATCTAGAGCGAGTTTTCCGGCGTTTCGGGCACTGCAGAACCCGATGAAGGCGCCAGCTGACGAGCGAATTCGGCTGGCGCCAATT
>NZ_JBFPFS010000149.1:0-484 GCF_047978125.1 Burkholderia sp. LFS061
GTACAGCCACGCGAGCAGGTCCGCGACGGCCTGGTAGAGCCGTCGAGCACGTCGGTCGAGCCGGGCTGCGCGGCATCCGGGGCGGCCGGCGCAAGCGCGGCCGTCAGGCGCGCCTGCGGCTCGCGCATCAGCGCCGCGAGCGGACGCTGGCCGGCCAGCCACTGCGCCAGATGGGATTCGTAGAAGAGGCCGCTCTCGCTCACGGCTTGGGCGAGCGCCGCACGCAACGCCGCGACCGGCAGCGGCGCGGCCGTTTCGTGCGCCGCCGCGGCGGACGACGCCGCAGCGGAAGAAGGCGTGGAAGACGCCGCCGCCGGATCGGACGCGGCCGGCGCACGCGCCGGTACGGCCGTATCGGTCAGCAGCACGGCGGGATCGGCCAGCAGCGGTGCGCGCCCGGCGATCGCGGGCGTCGCGTCGCCGCCCGCGCGCGAGATCGCGTCGAGCACGCGCCCGACGTCGGACAGCGCGGTCTGCGTGGATG
>NZ_JBFPFS010000150.1:0-444 GCF_047978125.1 Burkholderia sp. LFS061
TCAACGCGTATGCGATCTGCTCTTCGGTGAACTTGCTCTTCTTCACGGCATGACCTCCAAGTCTCGATGACATCGTCATGCCGGAATTTTCCACTTCCAAGTGGGACAGTTTTGTGGGCCAGGGTCAATTTATTAGTTGCCCCCGTTCGTCGACCTCGAGACCCCGATCATTCAGCAACACCACGCCTGCCGGTAGCCGTCCACCATGGGAGTCCGTCGTGAAGGTACCGTCATCCTTGAGATACACCGGGTCACCATGGACTGTTCTCACATGAATGATGCGTATCAAGTGACCGTCACGATCCACGACCATGTGCTCGCTGTTTACAAATACCACCCCGGTACCGACCTCGCCAATCCCCCAATGCTGAGCCGCCTGGACGGTAATCATCTGCTGGATAGACTGGTCCATCGGCGTGCCGTCCGCATTCTTCCCCTTGCCGT
>NZ_JBFPFS010000151.1:0-433 GCF_047978125.1 Burkholderia sp. LFS061
CGGCCGCCCAGATCCAGACCTGCATCGTGCATCTGATCCGCAATTCGCTGAATCTGGCGAGCTGGAAAGACCGCAAGCCGCTGGCTGCCGCGATCAAGCCGATTTACCAGGCCGCCACGGCCGAGGCGGCGGCGGCAGCGCTGGACGCCTTTGCGCAGAGCGAATGGGGTCGCAAATTCCCTACCGTCGCGGCCATGTGGCAGCGCCAATGGGAACAGGTGATTCCCTTCTTCGCCTATCCGCCCGAGGTGCGTCGAATCGTATATACGACAAACGCCATCGAGAGCATGCACATGCAGTTGCGCAAGATCGTCAAGAATCGCGGCCACTTCCCGAGCGACGAAGCCGCCAGCAAACTGCTGTATCTAGCCTTGCGCAACATCGAAAAGGACTGGAAGATGCCGCCTATCACTTGGCGGCAAGCAGTCAATCA
>NZ_JBFPFS010000152.1:0-433 GCF_047978125.1 Burkholderia sp. LFS061
CTGGAAATCGGCGATGAACCAGTTTGCTATCCTGTTCGGAGACCGATTTATGCAGGCGCGCGGATAACGTGCTGTTCAACCGCCTCGCCCACAAAAATGCGGACAGGTTCGCGACTGGTAATTGAGACGCGCCTGCGTGCGTTGCCAGTTATAGAAGATTTCGATGTATTCGCTGATCGAGCGCCGTGCCCGCTCGCGCGCGGCAAAGCGTTGATGATAGACCAGCTCGTTCTTCAACGTTCCCCAGAAGGATTCGATCGGGGCGTTGTCATAGCAATTGCCGCGGCGGCTCATCGATGCCCGCATGTCGAACTGGCTCAGGAGCGATTGATAGGCTAGCGCACAATATTGCGACCCGCGATCCGTGTGCTGAATCAGACCTGCAGGCGGTCGTCTGGTGGCAACGGCACGAAACAGGGCCTGCATGACTAGA
>NZ_JBFPFS010000153.1:0-423 GCF_047978125.1 Burkholderia sp. LFS061
GGGAAGCCCGGGAAGATCTCGACACCCAAGGCTTCCGCCTGCTGGCCGAGCCAACGCGTGACGTTGCCCAGCGAAATCACATAATTGCCGTGGTTCTTGAAGTTCTCGGGCAGTGCCCAGTTCGGCGTCGTCACCGCGCTCTTCTCGGACAGGAACAGGAAGCGGTCTTCCGTCACCTCGACGGTGAGCGGCGCGCCCTGTTCCTTCCAGTCGGGGAACAGTTCGGTGATCGCGCGCGGGTCCATCACCGCGCCCGACAGGATGTGCGCGCCGATCTCGGAACCCTTCTCGAGCACGCACACGCCGATCTCGGTGCCTTTCTCGGCGGCCAGCTGCTTGAGCCGGATCGCCGCCGACAGCCCGGCGGGGCCGCCGCCGACGATCACGACGTCGTATTCCATCGATTCGCGCGGGCCGTATTGC
>NZ_JBFPFS010000154.1:0-418 GCF_047978125.1 Burkholderia sp. LFS061
CGGGCGCCGACCAGAGCGCGGCGACGCTGCTGCCGGGCCGGGTCGAATGGACCACGGGCTTCTGGCCGCTGCTGACCGGGCGCGTGCAGATGCGCATGCGCCAGACCGAGGCGATGCCCGATGCCGTCACGCTCGATGCGACGTGGCGCGGCGCGGTGCTGTCGGCGGGCACGATGGCCGTGCCCGCGTCGCTGCTCGCGGGGCTCGGCACGCCGTTCAACACGCTCGACCTGCAGGGCGACGTGCGGCTCGGCTGGACCGACTGGCGCCTGTTCGGCAACAACGCGTTCGGCCAGTTGACGGTGACGATCGACTCGATGAGTTCGCGCGTGTCGCGCGTGAAGCCGCTCGGTTCGTACCGCGCGGTGCTGCAGGCGAAGGGGGCGGGCGCCGATCTCGACCTGTCGACGACGCAGGG
>NZ_JBFPFS010000155.1:0-397 GCF_047978125.1 Burkholderia sp. LFS061
TGTAGTGGTCTAATGAATCCGGACACTGATTTAGGCGAGAATGTTCGCCATGAAGAGGTGTCTGATGAGCAAGCAACGACGTACGTTTTCCCCGGAGTTCAAACAGCAAGCCGCCTGCCTGGTGCTCGACCAGGGCTATAGCCATATGGAAGCGAGTCGCTCAGTCGGCGTCGGCGAGACGGTACTGCGTCGCTGGGTGCACCAGCTTCAAATGGAACGCCAGGGCGTCACGCCGCAGGGCAAGGCAATCACGGCGGATCAACAGCGTATTCAGGAACTCGAGGCGCGTATCGAACGCCTCGAGCGTGAGAAAGCCATTTTAAAAAAGGCTACCGCGCTCTTGATGTCGGAAGGCATCGAACGTACGAAGTAATTGATCAGATTGGCGCAAGCGAAT
>NZ_JBFPFS010000156.1:0-394 GCF_047978125.1 Burkholderia sp. LFS061
ACGACGGCCAGGTCGACCTGACGGCCGTGATGCAACCGTCGACGCAGAAATGACGCAGTGGATGACGCAAGCGGCGGTCGGCCGATGAGGCCATGGACGAAGCGGCTCGCCACCGCATTGCCGTGGGTACTGGCGGGCGGACTGGCGACGGCGGTGACGCTCGTCGCGCTCGCGCCGGCCGCGTGGATCGCGCCGCAGTTCGCGCGTGCGACCGGCGCTCACGTGAATCTCGTCGATCCGGACGGGTCGCTGTGGCACGGCTCGGGCACGCTGATGCTCGCGCCGGGCGCCGACCAGAGCGCGGCGACGCTGCTGCCGGGCCGGGTCGAATGGACCACGGGCTTCTGGCCGCTGCTGACCGGGCGCGTGCAGATGCGCATGCGCCAGACCGAGG
>NZ_JBFPFS010000157.1:0-389 GCF_047978125.1 Burkholderia sp. LFS061
CCTCGTCCGGGCGGCTCATGATCTTCGGCACGATCAGCGCCGCCAGGATCCCGAGGATCGCGACCACCACCATGATCTCGATCAGCGTGAAACCGCGCTGACGACGCACGGTCGCGTTGCGGCGAGTATTCCCGTCTTGCATAATTGATTATCCTTTGCTGAAGAATTCAAAATAACGACAGGTCAATTTAACTAACTTTGCGACGGTAAATTCTACAAACGCCCGTACAATATCGGATATGAGCACACTATCAATTCGCACCTTATCTTTCGCCCTTTTCGCGGGTTTGTGCGCGACGGCCACCTACTGGGTCGTCACGCTGTCGGCCCGCGAAGCGCCGCTGCCCGCCGCCGCCGCGCGGCCGCCGATCCGCACCGAGGACGCCGCG
>NZ_JBFPFS010000158.1:0-378 GCF_047978125.1 Burkholderia sp. LFS061
CAAGCGGCAAGCGCGAAGGCGAGCGCGATACCGCCCGCGATCTTCGAGATGTTCGTTACAGTTGTTCGGTTCATTACACCCCCTGGATTTGACATAAATACAATTATCGAATATTTTGTTTGTAGCGGCTAAGTTGTAATGTCCGCTTCTGGCTAAGTTCAAATGTCCGCTTTTCGACCCATCGTAAGCTGACCGGCCGCTGGGAATCCAGCGCTGGAGGCTTCGATGGCTGCAACGGAACGGATCACGATGACGATGTGCGAGCTGGACTGAACCGCGCCGGGAATCGTGGAGGCCGGTTGGTTTAAGTTAATGCAGGCAAGTCAGCGGCATTTCTGAGTTGCCTGTAGTAGTTTGCCTCAGCCTCAGCGGGCGGGA
>NZ_JBFPFS010000159.1:0-353 GCF_047978125.1 Burkholderia sp. LFS061
CTAAGTCTTCCCAGTGGTACTGCGACAGCCATTCGTACCGCACGGTCCGGTTGAATCGTTCGACATACGCATTCTGCTGCGGCTTGCCCGGTTGGATGTAGTCGAGCCTGATGCCGTACTGTCGGGCCCATTCGATGATTGCCGCGCTCAGGTACTCGGGCCCGTTATCGCACCGAATCGCTTTTGGCCTGCCGCGCCAACCGATGATCTGTCGCAGCGCACGGATCACGCGTTCGGACGGCAATGAGAAGTCGATCTCGATGCCGAGTGCCTCGCGGTTGAAGTCGTCGATCACGTTGAACAGCCGGATGCTGCGTCCGTCGGACAGCTGATCGTGCATGAAGTCCATCGAC
>NZ_JBFPFS010000160.1:0-348 GCF_047978125.1 Burkholderia sp. LFS061
TCAGGCTCGACTACATCCAACCGGGCAAGCCGCAGCAGAATGCGTATGTCGAACGATTCAACCGGACCGTGCGGTACGAATGGCTGTCGCAGTACCACTGGGAAGACTTAGCAGGCTGTTGAAATTGGGAACGGTGTAAACGGGCTTCGCGGGCGGTGCGTTAGAGATAACGTGTTCATGGTCTTGGTCGGATGGGTGCGATGCGCGGAATGGACGAGATGCAAGAACCGCTGTTCACGACGGTGAAGCTGGAAGACTTCGTGCCGGCCGATCACCCGTTGCGGCCGCTGCGGCTGCTGGTCAATCAGGCACTGAAGCGACTCAACGGACTGTTCGGTACGATCTATG
>NZ_JBFPFS010000161.1:0-337 GCF_047978125.1 Burkholderia sp. LFS061
CGGCTGCGATGCACCCGTGGCGGGTGCCGCACGGGCCGGTTCGTTCGCGCCCGAAACCTGGCTGCCCGGCGCAGGCTGGGCAGCGGCCTCGCTCGCGGACGACGGCGCCGACTGGATCGCGCCGCTCCACACATGCGGGCCGCTGGCGCCGGCAGCAGGCGCCGCCGGCTGCATGTTTTCGACAGCCGACGCGCCGTGTGCAGCCGAAGCGCCTGCCGAAGCAGACGCCCCCGCTGCCGTCGCGACGCTCGCACCGCTCACCGGCGCCGCATGCACGGCCGGCGCCACCGGCGCGGATTGCACGGCCGACCCCGGATGCGGCGCGGACGCACCGGGC
>NZ_JBFPFS010000162.1:0-337 GCF_047978125.1 Burkholderia sp. LFS061
GAACGGCTCGATGTGAATGTCCGATGCCTGTTCGCGCGCCGCTTGCGTGAGCAGCGCGTTGATCATCCGGATGATCGGCGCGTCGTCTTCCGATTCGAGCAGATCCTCGACTTCCGGGATGTCCTGCATCAGCCGCGACAGGTCGACTTCGCCTTCGACCTCGCCGACCACCTGCGCGGCGCTGCCGTCATGACGCGAGTAGGCCTGGTTGATCGCCTGCGCAAGCTCGTCGGCCGGCACGCGGTGCACGGAAATCGAGCCGAAGTTGCGCGCGATCTCCGCGAGCGCGGCGTCGCTCGTGCGTTCGCTGATCCACACCTCGAGCGTGTCGTCGAGC
>NZ_JBFPFS010000163.1:0-328 GCF_047978125.1 Burkholderia sp. LFS061
GGTGCAAGCACCCGTGCTGCCGTTCGACTTGCATGTGTAAGGCATGCCGCCAGCGTTCAATCTGAGCCAGGATCAAACTCTTCAGTTTAAACCTGTTACTGTTTTCGGTTCAGTTAAGAACCGGTCGCTCACTCAAAGCTGACAGGAATATGAATCACTTCATAAACCTGACTTACTTTAGTGTGAGACTCTTGATACTTTCGCTTTCTGATCCGAGGATCAGCTCGCTTCCATCAAGCGCCCACACTTATCGGCTGTTAATTTTTAAAGAGCATTTCTGCGAGAAACTTCGTGTTTCTCAGCAGCGCTGCGTTTTCAGCAGCAGAGA
>NZ_JBFPFS010000164.1:0-323 GCF_047978125.1 Burkholderia sp. LFS061
ACTGGCTGCTGCGCCTGACGGACAACCACCGGAACTGGGGCTTCGGACTGTGCTTCCTGTACCTGCGCAACGTGAAAGGCTTCGGCTGGAATCACAAGCGCGTGTACCGGATCTATTGCGAACTGGAGTTGAACCTGCGAATCAAGCCGCGCAAGCGACTGGTCAGGCAGGTCCCGGAGCCGCTGGCGGTGCCGTGCGCCGTCAACCAGGTTTGGTCGATGGACTTCATGCACGATCAGCTGTCCGACGGACGCAGCATCCGGCTGTTCAACGTGATCGACGACTTCAACCGCGAGGCACTCGGCATCGAGATCGACTTCTCA
>NZ_JBFPFS010000165.1:0-310 GCF_047978125.1 Burkholderia sp. LFS061
CGGCCACTTCCCGAGCGACGAAGCCGCCAGCAAACTGCTGTATCTAGCCTTGCGCAACATCGAAAAGGACTGGAAGATGCCGCCTATCACTTGGCGGCAAGCAGTCAATCAGTTCGCCATTCTGTTCGGCGAGCGATTCACCGCCGCCATGAGCTGAGATTTTTAACCGACCTCAGCACACGAAATTCCTGACACGTCCTCGTCAAGAGCAACAAGAACGATTTCTTGGACGCCGAGGCGATCTGCGAGGCGGCCTCGCGCCCCGCCATGCGATTTGTGACACCAAAGACGGAATCACAGCAGACGCTGT
>NZ_JBFPFS010000166.1:0-306 GCF_047978125.1 Burkholderia sp. LFS061
ATCCTGGCGGACAACGGCGAGATCATCGTGCTCGGCGGTTTGATGCAGGACAACTACCAGGTGTCGAACAGCAAGGTACCGCTGCTCGGCGACATCCCGTGGATCGGCCAGCTGTTCCGCTCGGAAAGCAAGCAGCGCAAGAAGACCAACCTGATGGTGTTCCTGCGCCCGGTGATCATCTCCGACCGCAGTACGGCGCAGGAAGTCACGGCCAACCGCTACGACTACATCCAGGGCGTGACGGGCGCGTACAAGTCGGACAACAACGTGATTCGCGACAAGGACGACCCGATCGTCCCGCCGATG
>NZ_JBFPFS010000167.1:0-296 GCF_047978125.1 Burkholderia sp. LFS061
AGCGATTGATAGGCTAGCGCACAATATTGCGACCCGCGATCCGTGTGCTGAATCAGACCTGCAGGCGGTCGTCTGGTGGCAACGGCACGAAACAGGGCCTGCATGACTAGACGTTTTGTCATCCGTTCGCTCATCGCGTAACCGACGATTTCGCCGCTGTACAAGTCCTTCAGGCCGGCAAGATACTGTAGTGGTCTAATGAATCCGGACACTGATTTAGGCGAGAATGTTCGCCATGAAGAGGTGTCTGATGAGCAAGCAACGACGTACGTTTTCCCCGGAGTTCAAACAGCAAG
>NZ_JBFPFS010000168.1:0-290 GCF_047978125.1 Burkholderia sp. LFS061
GCAACGCGCTGAAGCAGAAGATCCTGCTGGCCTTCACGTATCCGGGCATCGTCACGCTGATCGCGTTCGGCATCGTCACGTTCCTGCTGAGCTACGTGGTGCCGCAGGTCGTCAACGTGTTTGCGAGCACGAAACAGCAGTTGCCGATCCTCACGGTCGTGATGATGGCGCTGTCGGAATTCGTGCGGCACTGGTGGTGGGCGATCCTGATCGTGGTCGCGCTCGTCGTGTGGTTCGTGAAGGCGACGCTGTCGCGCGCCGGGCCGCGGCTCGCGTTCGACCGCTGGGTG
>NZ_JBFPFS010000169.1:0-286 GCF_047978125.1 Burkholderia sp. LFS061
AGCGTGATTGCTGCGAACAGCAAAATGGACGCGAATATTCTGATGGCGGCGCAGAAGGTGCTGGCGCTGTCTGGGGCACTGCTTGCGCCGGGTGGTGAGATTTCGTTGACCAAGGTGATCGAGATTCCGGATCCGAAGCATCCGGAGAAGAAGGTGCCGGTGATCGTGGGCTCAGACGGCAAGGGGAAGAATGCGGACGGCACGCCGATGGACCAGTCTATCCAGCAGATGATTACCGTCCAGGCGGCTCAGCATTGGGGGATTGGCGAGGTCGGTACCGGGGTGG
>NZ_JBFPFS010000170.1:0-268 GCF_047978125.1 Burkholderia sp. LFS061
CGCGACCGGCAACATGGGCGTGGGCAAGGACGGCGAGCCGACCGAGAACTTCCAGCTCGGCATGGAGCTGCACGCGAAGTACACGCTGTTCGCCGAAGGCTGCCGCGGCCACCTGGGCCGCCAGCTGATCTCGAAGTTCAAGCTCGACGCGAACGCCGATCCGCAGGCGTACGGGATCGGCATCAAGGAGCTGTGGGAAATCGATCCCGCGAAGCACAAGCCGGGCCTCGTGATCCACACGGCCGGCTGGCCGCTGAAGTCGGATACG
>NZ_JBFPFS010000171.1:0-266 GCF_047978125.1 Burkholderia sp. LFS061
CACGGCGGGCGCGCCGTCGAGCGAGCCGCCGGTGGATGTGAAGACGCTGCATGCGAAGATCGGCCAGTTGACACTGGAGAACGATTTTTTGTCCGGAGCGCTCGGCAAGGCCGGACTGCTGAGCGCAAAGCGATGATCGATCGCACGCATGCGCTGCCGGTATCGCAACAAACGCGGCTGGTTGGCATCGCGAGATCGAGCGCCTATTACCGACCGCAGCCGGTCAGCGAGGCCGATCAGTTGCTGATGCGACGAATCGACGAACT
>NZ_JBFPFS010000172.1:0-258 GCF_047978125.1 Burkholderia sp. LFS061
CAGCCTTCGGCGAACAGCGTGTACTTCGCGTGCAGCTCCATGCCGAGCTGGAAGTTCTCGGTCGGCTCGCCGTCCTTGCCCACGCCCATGTTGCCGGTCGCGACGCCCTTCACCGAGCCGTCGTCGTTGTACAGGATTTCCGCGGCCGGGAAGCCCGGGAAGATCTCGACACCCAAGGCTTCCGCCTGCTGGCCGAGCCAACGCGTGACGTTGCCCAGCGAAATCACATAATTGCCGTGGTTCTTGAAGTTCTCGGGC
>NZ_JBFPFS010000173.1:0-250 GCF_047978125.1 Burkholderia sp. LFS061
GATGGCGACGAGGCGCGGTGGCAGTGAATGATCGGCGAGCACGGCCGGCAAGCGTTTGATAACGGCGTTGCCGATAGGCAGGCTGATGCCGAACTCAAGCAGAAAGCCGTGTATCTGATTAACGGCTTTAACTCGATCGCGCACCAGCGAATCGCGGACCCGATGCAGGGCTGACAGCGTCTGCTGTGATTCCGTCTTTGGTGTCACAAATCGCATGGCGGGGCGCGAGGCCGCCTCGCAGATCGCCTCG
>NZ_JBFPFS010000174.1:0-250 GCF_047978125.1 Burkholderia sp. LFS061
CCGGGAGTGATTCCGATTCGATAGTGTTCACGTGTCCGCTTATTCGTTAGGTGGACACGATACTCCCAAGCGTCTCGGTCAAACTCAAGATGGGTTCGCTAGCCGCTTACGCTCTCGCAGCGCTAGCTGGCTGTAGTCAGGCGAGATCGTGATTTTCCGGGTGACGTAGTTGACGTCGAGGTAGACGCGGTCGCCCGGTTTGAATCCAAAGATCTTGAAATCCAGATCGATTGCCTTCATCCACGGCAGG
>NZ_JBFPFS010000175.1:0-247 GCF_047978125.1 Burkholderia sp. LFS061
CTCCGCGCTGTCGCGCGCGCTGAACAACGTGAAGACGTTTCCGCCGGTGCTCGTGCACCTGATCCGTTCCGGCGAAGCGACGGGCGACGTGACGACGATGCTGGATCGCGCGGCCGAAGGCGAAGCGCGCGAGCTCGAACGCCGCACGATGTTCCTGACGAGCCTGCTCGAGCCGCTGCTGATCCTGGCGATGGGCGGCATCGTGCTCGTGATCGTGCTGGCCGTGATGCTGCCGATCATCGAGCTG
>NZ_JBFPFS010000176.1:0-246 GCF_047978125.1 Burkholderia sp. LFS061
CCGTTGGGTCTCAAGGTGATTGAGGTTCCGGATCCGAAGAATCCCGGTGCGACGAAGCTGATCGTGACCAAGGGCGACAAGGCTCAGAAGCCGGACGACCATGGTGGGTTCAATGAGGTCGTGGCGGCGGACAAGGACGGCAAGGGGAAGAATGCGGACGGCACGCCGATGGACCAGTCTATCCAGCAGATGATTACCGTCCAGGCGGCTCAGCATTGGGGGATTGGCGAGGTCGGTACCGGGGTG
>NZ_JBFPFS010000177.1:0-239 GCF_047978125.1 Burkholderia sp. LFS061
AGATCAACGCAAAAAAGTGGTGAGCGCGCCCGCCCGACGCCAGCAGGTCACCTACGCGAAAGCACGGGGCCTGTCGGAGCGGCGTGCGTGCGCGCTGATGTCGGTCGCCCGGTAATCCCCCCGTTTTCCACGGGGTTCAGAAGTAGAAACTAAGCGGCCATGGCCAACCGCTGCTTTGGCGCAAATCCGCCCAAGGCCATGTTCGGGCGGTCCTGATTGTAAGTCCACATCCAATCGGT
>NZ_JBFPFS010000178.1:0-238 GCF_047978125.1 Burkholderia sp. LFS061
TCAACGCGTATGCGATCTGCTCTTCGGTGAACTTGCTCTTCTTCACGGCATGACCTCCAAGTCTCGATGACATCGTCATGCCGGAATTTTCCACTTCCAAGTGGGACAGTTCTGTGGGCCAGGGTCACCGCGGCGTGCCGCACAATCCGTCGTCGCATCATCCACAGATTGCTCAACGCGAACAGCGTATGCAATTGCTGCGCGTTCTTCATCAACCCGCGATAGCGCACCGTGACGT
>NZ_JBFPFS010000179.1:0-234 GCF_047978125.1 Burkholderia sp. LFS061
ATGTACTGCTGCGCCGGGAAGGCTGGCAGTTAGGCCGGAACCAGGCGTACCGGTTGTATTGCGAAGAACAGTTGCAGCTGCGCTCGAAGTTGCCAAAGCGACGAAAGATGGTGGTGACGCGGGTGGCGAAGATCGTGCCGGCAAAACCAAATGACGCTTGGAGTATGGATTTTGTGGCCGACCAGTTGGCTGATGGCTCGAAATTTCGCACCTTGACGATTGTGGATGTCTTCA
>NZ_JBFPFS010000180.1:0-229 GCF_047978125.1 Burkholderia sp. LFS061
GTACGAACTCGGCGAGCCGGGCGCGGAGCCGCGGCTCGCGTCGGTCGGCCGCACCGACGGCCCGCTGCTGCCGGGCGCCGCGCCGCTGTCGTTCGACACGTTCGCGCGGCGTGCGCTAACCGAGCGTTTCGATCTGTGCCAGTTCGAATTCGAGTCGCAGCCGTGGCGCTTCGACCGCGCGACGGTGAAGCGCCTGCGCGTGCCGATCGCACTCGTCGCGGCGACGCTC
>NZ_JBFPFS010000181.1:0-229 GCF_047978125.1 Burkholderia sp. LFS061
CTGCGGCTGCGCGGGCGTCTGCTCCGGCAACGGCTGGGCCGGAACCGGCACGACCTGACGCTGCACCTGCTGGCGGCGCATCTTGTCGAGATCGAACAGGTTCCCTGCCGGTGTGCCACCCTGGCTCGGGCCGAGCGGCATCGGCGGGACGATCGGGTCGTCCTTGTCGCGAATCACGTTGTTGTCCGACTTGTACGCGCCCGTCACGCCCTGGATGTAGTCGTAGCGG
>NZ_JBFPFS010000182.1:0-229 GCF_047978125.1 Burkholderia sp. LFS061
GTACGAACTCGGCGAGCCGGGCGCGGAGCCGCGGCTCGCGTCGGTCGGCCGCACCGACGGCCCGCTGCTGCCGGGCGCCGCGCCGCTGTCGTTCGACACGTTCGCGCGGCGCGCGCTGACCGAGCGTTTCGATCTGTGCCAGTTCGAATTCGAGTCGCAGCCGTGGCGCTTCGACCGCGCGACGGTGAAGCGCCTGCGCGTGCCGATCGCACTCGTCGCGGCGACGCTC
>NZ_JBFPFS010000183.1:0-223 GCF_047978125.1 Burkholderia sp. LFS061
GCCGGTATCGCAACAAACGCGGCTGGTTGGCATCGCGAGATCGAGCGCCTATTACCGACCGCAGCCGGTCAGCGAGGCCGATCAGTTGCTGATGCGACGAATCGACGAACTACACATGGAGTTTCCGTTTGCCGGAGCACGGATGCTGGCGCGCCTGTTGCGCCGGGAAGGCCATGAAGTTGGTCGCCGTCGCGTGCGCACGCTGATGAAGCGCATGGGCGTC
>NZ_JBFPFS010000184.1:0-223 GCF_047978125.1 Burkholderia sp. LFS061
CGAAGACGCAACCAGGCCACCAACGTCAACCGATGCCCCCTGCCCGAACACAACTCCATTTGGGTTCACGATAAATATCCGGCCGTTGGCTTGCAGCGTCCCGAGAATCCGTGTCGGATCAGGACTTGCCACTTGATTGAGCGTCGCAGAGTTCGCCCCTTGCCGCTGGTCGAATCTGACCAGCTCCCCAGGGGCGATATTGAAATTGTCCCAGTTGATCACC
>NZ_JBFPFS010000185.1:0-223 GCF_047978125.1 Burkholderia sp. LFS061
GCTGCCCTTGATCCGCGATGCGTTCAGGAAGCCCGCGTCGTCGCCGATCAGCGCGCCGCCCGGGAACACCGTCTTCGGCAGCGACAGCAGCCCGCCCGCGGTGATCGCGCGTGCGCCGTACGACACGCGCTTGCCGCCTTCCAGGAACGCGCGGATCGACGGATGCGTCTTGTAGCGCTGGAATTCCTCGAACGGCGACAGGTACGGGTTCGTGTAGCCGAGG
>NZ_JBFPFS010000186.1:0-223 GCF_047978125.1 Burkholderia sp. LFS061
ACCGACGATCCCGGCATGTCCGGCGGCGACCGCGGGCCCGCGCCGCTGATGATGACGAGCGTCGACAGCCTGCTCGACGTCGACGGCGTGACGCCCGAGATGGTCGCGCGGTTGCGCCCGTTCGTCACCGTGCTGCCGACCACGACGCCCGTGAACATGAACACCGCGCCGGCCGAGGTGATCGCGGCGCTCATGCCGGGGATGAGCGTGTCGTCCGCGCAGG
>NZ_JBFPFS010000187.1:0-223 GCF_047978125.1 Burkholderia sp. LFS061
GCCGGTATCGCAACAAACGCGGCTGGTTGGCATCGCGAGATCGAGCGCCTATTACCGACCGCAGCCGGTCAGCGAGGCCGATCAGTTGCTGATGCGACGAATCGACGAACTGCACATGGAGTTTCCGTTTGCCGGAGCACGGATGCTGGCGCGCCTGTTGCGCCGGGAAGGCCATGAAGTTGGTCGCCGTCGCGTGCGCACGCTGATGAAGCGCATGGGCGTC
>NZ_JBFPFS010000188.1:0-223 GCF_047978125.1 Burkholderia sp. LFS061
CGGTCAAAGGCGAGCGGACGCTGGCCGAATTGGCACAACAGTTCGATGTGCATCCGAACCAGATCACGGAATGGAAGCGGCAGTTGCAGGAGCGCGCGGCGGACGTGTTTGACACGGCGGGCGCGCCGTCGAGCGAGCCGCCGGTGGATGTGAAGACGCTGCATGCGAAGATCGGCCAGTTGACACTGGAGAACGATTTTTTGTCCGGAGCGCTCGGCAAGGC
>NZ_JBFPFS010000189.1:0-223 GCF_047978125.1 Burkholderia sp. LFS061
GCCTTGCCGAGCGCTCCGGACAAAAAATCGTTCTCCAGTGTCAACTGGCCGATCTTCGCATGCAGCGTCTTCACATCCACCGGCGGCTCGCTCGACGGCGCGCCCGCCGTGCCAAACACGTCCGCCGCGCGCTCCTGCAACTGCCGCTTCCATTCCGTGATCTGGTTCGGATGCACATCGAACTGTTGTGCCAATTCGGCCAGCGTCCGCTCGCCTTTGACCG
>NZ_JBFPFS010000190.1:0-223 GCF_047978125.1 Burkholderia sp. LFS061
TTCATCACGTCCAGCTCGAGATCGCGCTCGGCCAGCATCTTCTTCAGCCGGGCATTCTCTTGCTCGAGTTGCTTGAGCCGCTTCACGTCGGCAGCTTCCAGCCCGCCGAAATGCTGCCGCCAGTTGTAAATGGTTTGCTCGCTGATCCCGTGCTTCTTCGCGACCTCAGCCACCGGCGCCTTGTCCGCCTCGCGCAGGATGGTGACCATCTGTTCTTCGGTAA
>NZ_JBFPFS010000191.1:0-223 GCF_047978125.1 Burkholderia sp. LFS061
ACAGCTTGCGGCCGAACGCGAGCCGCTGCGTACGCGCGCCGCGCGTCGCGCTGGCGGCCGGCTCGACGACGAGCGGCGTGAGCCCCTGCGTGCGCAACTGGCCGCGCGCGGCACGCGCGCTGTCGGCATCGATGACGCCTTTCTGCGCGTGTCCCGCCGCATCGATCGCTTCGAAACGGAATGCCGGCATCGCGCTATGCGCCTCCCGTCACGCGCAGCACTT
>NZ_JBFPFS010000192.1:0-223 GCF_047978125.1 Burkholderia sp. LFS061
TGACGGCCTGACCAGTTGGTGAGGCCGTCGCCGTTCAGCGCATGTAGATCGCGGGGGACGGCGTGTTCGCCGGGAGCTGGATTTCGGCGCGGGCGCCGTTGCGGTCGACGACGATCGAGCGGGGGCGGACTTCGGCGAGCTTCGCGCCGGGCGCGACCTCGGCACCGAGCGACACGGCGCGCGGCGGTTCGCCGCCGATGCCGATGATCGCGGCGGCGCCGCG
>NZ_JBFPFS010000193.1:0-223 GCF_047978125.1 Burkholderia sp. LFS061
CGAAGACGCAACCAGGCCACCAACGTCAACCGATGCCCCCTGCCCGAACACAACTCCATTTGGGTTCACGATAAATATCCGGCCGTTGGCTTGCAGCGTCCCGAGAATCCGCGTCGGATCAGGACTTGCCACTTGATTGAGCGTCGCAGAGTTCGCCCCTTGCCGCTGGTCGAATCTGACCAGCTCCCCAGGGGCGATATTGAAATTGTCCCAGTTGATCACC
>NZ_JBFPFS010000194.1:0-223 GCF_047978125.1 Burkholderia sp. LFS061
CCTGCAGCGCGCGCAGGATCGGCACGCCGGCCGCGGTGAGGATGCCGAGCGTGCTCGCGAAGCGCACCGTGTTGTAGCCGCGCACGAGCTTGCCCGCGAGCGGCGCGGTCAACACCCAGCGGTCGAACGCGAGCCGCGGCCCGGCGCGCGACAGCGTCGCCTTCACGAACCACACGACGAGCGCGACCACGATCAGGATCGCCCACCACCAGTGCCGCACGAA
>NZ_JBFPFS010000195.1:0-223 GCF_047978125.1 Burkholderia sp. LFS061
GCTCGCGACGCTGCACACGAACGATGCGGCATCGGCCGTCACGCGTCTGACCGACATGGGCGTCGAGCCGTACCTGCTCGCATCGTCGCTGCTCGGCGTGCTCGCGCAGCGGCTGGTGCGGCAGCTCTGCCCCGTCTGCAAGGAAGAGCGGCACGAGGATGGCCGCACGCTGTGGCATCCGGTCGGCTGCGACAAGTGCGGGCATTCGGGCTACGCGGGCCGG
>NZ_JBFPFS010000196.1:0-223 GCF_047978125.1 Burkholderia sp. LFS061
GGGGGGGGGGGGGGGGGGGGGGGGGGGGGGGGGGGGGGGGGGGGGGGGGGGGGGGGGGGGGGGGGGGGGGGGGGGGGGGGGGGGGGGGGGGGGGGGGGGGGGGGGGGGGGGCGGGGGGGGGGGGGGGGGGGGGGGGGGGGGGGGGGGGGGGGGGGGGGGGGGGGGGGGGGGGGGGGGGGGGGGGGGGGGGGGGGGGGGGGGGGGGGGGGGGGGGGGGGGGGGG
>NZ_JBFPFS010000197.1:0-223 GCF_047978125.1 Burkholderia sp. LFS061
GCTCATGAAGACGGAACAACTGAACCAGACGCTGACCCAGTTCTGGGGCGAGCGCTCGCAGCGCGAGAAGATGCTGCTCGGCTGGGGCGGCGCCGTGCTGGCGGTCGCGATCGCGTATTCGGTGCTGTGGTCGCCCGCGCAGGAAGGCCGCGCACGGATCCAGCGCGAGCTGCCGACGATGCGCCGCGAACTCGCGCAGATGACCGCGCAGGCGAACGAGGCG
>NZ_JBFPFS010000198.1:0-223 GCF_047978125.1 Burkholderia sp. LFS061
GAGCTGTGGGAAATCGATCCCGCGAAGCACAAGCCGGGCCTCGTGATCCACACGGCCGGCTGGCCGCTGAAGTCGGATACGTACGGCGGCTCGTTCCTGTATCACATGGACAACAATCAGGTCGTGGTCGGCTTCGTGGTGGGCCTCGGCTACACGAACCCGTACCTGTCGCCGTTCGAGGAATTCCAGCGCTACAAGACGCATCCGTCGATCCGCGCGTTCC
>NZ_JBFPFS010000199.1:0-223 GCF_047978125.1 Burkholderia sp. LFS061
GACGGCCGCCGCGCAGGGCGTCGCGCCGACCGGCCTGGCGCTGAAGGACGCGCTGACCGCGTCGCTGTCCGATCACGGGCTGCAGGGTGCGCAGGTGCAGATCGTCGGCAATGGCGTGCAGATCCAGATGAAGAACGTGTCGTTTCCGGTGTGGACGCAGTGGCTCGACGATGCGCGCCGTCAGTTCAAGGTGCAGGTCGGCGAGGCGCACGCGACCGCGCTG